>JBJHDC010000001.1:0-34454 GCA_050486345.1 Dehalococcoidia bacterium
CCGTTGAGGAGACAGCGGCGACCTCGCCCGTGTGGCGGCTGACCACGCGCTTCTCGGCGAAGTGCGAGGGCGACCCTATGAAGGTGAGCAAGTCGTAGAGCTCCTCCGGAGCCGCGAACATAATCTTGCGGTGCTCCTTGAGGTCATGAACCTCGAACGCGAAGCCTTCGTGGAGCGACTCCGAGATGATCAGGCCCGCGGTGTTAAACGGGTCCGCGAACATCTTGTAGAGCGGCAGGTTGAAGGAGCCGGACGAGGTCTTGTCGCCCATAAACACGATCACCGGCTCCGAGGGGCGCTCGACGAGTTCGAGCTCCGCGGAACCCGGGCCGGCGCCGCGAATGTTCCCAGAGAAGGCGTCCGTGAGCAGATCCTGACCTGCACCGTAGAGGTGCAGCTTGCGCGCGACCTCCGTGCCATCGAGGAAGGCGTTCCAGGCCATCTCATGCACGCCCTCGTCGTTCTCCCCACGGTCGTGGGAGAGGATGAGGAAGAGGTCGTCACCGCAGGAATGTGCCTGTCCATCCATGAGCAGGCCGTCATGGATGGCGCGGGTGATGGCCTCCGCACCGGCGGCGAGGACGTCCGGGTGCATGGCGGAATGGCCGACGAAGCCGCCGACGTCGGCCTTGATCACGCTCAGAGTCTGCGGCATGGAGTCCTCCTGGTGGCGCGATGGGCCGCGCCTCGGGCGTGCCGGGATGCTATCGATGGCGGGACGCGGGGGTCAATCGAGTTGAGTTCGCATGACCAATCCATCGCAGCGTGGATGTGTCAGAATGCGAATCGCGATGGCGGAACGCGGAGTGTGGAGCCTCGCCCGGAGGTCCCTCGATGACCGAGTCTCACCGTTCACGACCCGACCCGCACCCCGTCCAGGTGCGCCCGATTACTCCAGCTGATTTCGACCACGTCGCGGACATGCTCGGGCGAGCGTTCGATGATGATCCCTTCGCGAATTTCATCGTGAAGCAGGACAACCGTCGCTCAGAGCGGGTCCGCCGCGACATGTACCGGGTGCTGACTAAGTGGACACACCCCTACGGGGAGACCTACGTCACGGAAGGATTCAAGGGCGCGGCGCTGTGGAATCCTCCGAACGGACGGCCGCACGGGTTGTGGACTGACCTGCGCATGCTGAGTGACACGGCGCGGAACTCCGGACTCCGCAAGCTCCTCCCCCTCATGAGCGCCTTCAACCAGCTTGAGAAACAACATCCTCAGGAACCGCACTATTACCTGGCTGTGATCGGCGTCGACCCCTCATTCCAGGGCCGCCGCATCGGTTCGCAACTGATGACGCCGGTGCTGGAACGAGCCGACCGCGAGGGGATGCCCGCGTACCTGGAGAGCTCGAAGGACGTGAACATCCCGCTGTACGAACGGCACGGCTTCCGTGTGACTGGCGAGGTCCAGATGGGCAGGAACGGCCCCACGCTTTGGCCGATGTGGCGGGACCCCCAGTAGTAGTCGCGGGAGCGCGCGCACTAGCTGACCAGGAACGGCCCTTCGGGTACATCGAGGCGCTGGCGAAGCACGGTGATCGCGGCTTCCGCGACGGGTCGAGTTGCCGCCTGGACGTCCCAGTCGAGATCGCGGGACCGCTGCATGAATCGCTCGATGTCCAGCAGGAGTTCGCGCGCGCGCAGCTGGACGTGGCGCTCATCGACGGGCAGGAAGCCTTGCAGCTTGCGTGGTCCCTCGCGCCCACCCTCCGGGGTGTACCAGTCCTTGAAGGCGACACACCCGGCCGCGAACATCATGCCCCCCAGAGGGGTGACCGCCGGCGGTACCTGCGCAGCGAGAGCGCGCGAGGTGACCGCGCGGTGTGCGGAGTCGTACTCCATCATCAGGTGGCCGCCGGGCGGGACGAGGCTCGCGAGCGCGGTAACGATCTCCTGGTCGATCCCCGCGGGGATCTCCACCTGGCCATCGCCAATCGAGAGGCGACCGCGGAAATCGATGACCTCCACCCAGTTGAAGCCAGGAAATGGCCCGCTGTTGTGTAGGCCGGTGAACACCGGCTCCAGCGTCTCGCCCAGGTCATCGCTGACCAGGAAGGCGCGGAAGTAGTCGCTGCCTACGCGGTTCTTCGGGCCAAGGTCCACACGCAGATGCACGCCGTTCCCGACCTCCGCCCCGTTCAGGCGGGACAGGGGGTGCTCACCGAACTCTGCGAGCGGTCGCCAGCGCTGATCGTCATACCGATTCATCGACACCGCTCCGTACCCCTGTGCTCCCGCTGGCCGGCAACGGCTCCTGCGTGCAGCCAGCAACCTGCACGGAGATTACACTGCATGTCAGTCCCTGACGGCCAGGTACCCGCCCGAGCACACGTGATCGGATCCGGAACGCTCCATGACCACGGCACCCTCTGAGACCGAGTTCACTGCCTACGCCGAAGCCGTCCGTGCCCTGCTGGCGCACGGCGGGTTTGAACGCTCCGGCAACGTCACCGATGCGCGCCGCTGGCACTTCGACCATATCCTCGCCTACCTCGACGCGCACGGACGACCCGATCGTCGACCCACCGTGCACGTGGCCGGGTCGAAGGGGAAGGGCTCGGTCTCCGTGCTGGTGGAGGCGATCCTCCGCGAGGCAGGCGAACACACGCTGCTGCTCACCTCGCCGGACCTGCACAGCGCCCGCGAACGCATCGCGATCGGCGGTCAGCCGATCGATCCGGCCTCGTTCGCGAAGGTGGCGCGCACACTCCTCGCGGAGCCCGAAGTGGCAGACTGGTCGTACTTCGAGCTGCTCACGGTGATGGGATGGCTGGCCGGCGCTGAGGCCGGATGCACGGCACAGGTGCTGGAGGTGGGACTGGGCGGACGCCTGGACACGACCAACGCCGTCGCGGAGAAGCAGGTTGCAGTGATCACGCCCATCGACCTGGAGCACACGGAGATCCTCGGGGACACGATCGAGCTGATCGCGCGGGAGAAGGCGGGCATCGTGACCGGCCCGTGCGAGGTCGTGGCGGCGCCAATGCGCGAGAGCGCGCTGCGCGTGATCCGCGAACACGCCGCCAGCATGGGCGCGCAGGTGCACGAGATCGCTGCCGAGTGCGCGATGCATGTGGCGAAGCAGTCGCTGGACGGCCAGACCCTGGATTTGCGCACACCGCTGACCACGTACCGCAAGCTGGAGAGCCCGCTGGTGGGCCCGCTCCAGGCGGAGAACATCGCGACGGCGGTCCGGGCGGCGGAACTGGCGCATGAGACGATACACGGCACACCGCTGCCCGAAGCGGCCGTACGTCGCGCGCTGGCCGCGGTGCGGTTACCGGGTCGCTTCGAGGTATTGCGGCGTCAGCCGCTGGTCATCGTGGACGGGATGCACACCCCACTGGCGGCGCGGCGCTTCCGGGAGGCGCTGGATGCGGCGGGCGTGCCTCGACAGCGCACGTGGGTGATTGGCGTGCTGACGGGTAAGGCGCCCAGCGAAATGCTCGCGTCGCTGCTGGAGCTCGGGGACGATGTGTACGTTGCGCCACCACCCTCGCCGCGAGCGGCAGACCTCGCAGAGGTGGTGCAGGCCGTGCGGGAGCAGGGCGGCGTGCCTCAGCGATTCCGCGATATCCCGGCAGCGATTGATGCGGCGACGGCAGCTGCGGAGCCTCGAACAGCCGTGATCGTGGCGGGAAGCCTCTATACGGTGGCAGCAGCGAGAGAGCACCTGCTGGGCATCGCGGGCGATCGAGCGATGGGTGTGCGGTAGGATCAGGGAGATTCAGGCGCTGCCATGCGCCGCGCGGTGACCGAAACGAACCGGCAGGTACGGGGTGGGAGTGAGTGATGGCGATGAACGGGCGCCGCCGGGTCGTGGTGACAGGGATGGGTGTAGTCGCGCCGCTGGGCATCGGCACGAAGGAATTCTGGGCGAACGCAGTGGCCGGCCGTAGCGGCATTGGCCCCATGACCCAGACCGACCCATCCAACTACCCCTGCCAGGTCGCAGGCGAAGTCAACGAGTTTGACTACACCCTCTACATGGACCGCAAGGACGGCCGCCGTATGGCGCGCTTCTCTCAGTTCGCCGTCGCCTCCGCGCGTATGGCGCTGGAGGAAGCGAATCTCGATCCGCAGGGGTGTGACCGGGAACGCATTGGTGTGCTGATGGGAAACGGTGGTGGCGGCATCCCCTATGACGAGGAGGCCGTACGCACGATCGATGCGCGGGGCGGGATGAAGGTCGATCCGTTCTACGTCTCCAAGCGCCTCTCCAACATGGCCGCAGGCAACGTCGCCATCCAGTTCGGGCTACTCGGTTACAACAATACGGTGACCACCGCCTGTGCCGCCGGCACACAGGCGATTGGCGACGCGCTGGAGGTGATCCGGCGCGGTGCGGCTGACGTCATGCTGGCCGGTGGCACGGAGGCCGGCATCTGTGAGCTCGGGCTCGCCGGCTTCTCCACCATGCGGGCACTGAGCAGCGGCTTCAACGACACCCCCGAGCGCGCATCACGCCCGTTCGATCGCGATCGCGATGGCTTCGTGCCAGCCGAGGGCGCGGGGGTGCTGGTGCTTGAAGAGCTCGAGCACGCCCTCGCGCGCGGCGCGACGCCGATCTGCGAGCTGGTGGGCTACGGGGTGACCGCGGATGCCGCGTTCCTCGTGGCGCCGTCCACAGGCGGGGAAGGTGCGGCCCGGGCGATGCGGCTGGCGCTGCAGGACGCAGGGATCGAGCCGACCGAAGTGGACTACATCGCGGCGCACGCCACCGCGACGGACATCGGTGATATCGCGGAGACCGCTGCCATCAAGAGCGTGCTGGGGGAGCATGCGTATCGCGTCCCGGTGACCTCGCTGAAGTCGCAGACCGGACACATGCTCGGCGGGTCAGGCGGGGTGGAGACGGTGGCCGCCGCCCAGGCAATCGTCACCGGGCAGATTCCGCCCACTGTGAACTTCGAGCACCCCGGCGAGGGCTGTGACCTGGACTACGTGCCGGGAGAGACCCGCATCGCGGACGTGCGTGTGGCCGTGAAGAACTCGTTCGGCTTCGGCGGCCAGAACTCCGTGCTGGTCCTCAGGCGGTTCGAGGGCTAATGCACCGCGCATCTGATGAGCTCGCATACCCATAGCGTCTGCGATTGCGATTAGACTGCGTGCGCGACAGTCGCAATCGAGGTCGAGCAGGGGCGGAGGCAACCCATGTCAACAGAGGATCGGTTCTCTTCGATCAGCTTACGCACGTGGTTCCGGATCGCTGGCGCGGTGGTAGCAGCCGTACTACTGACGATCTTCATCGTCCAGAACTCCAGCACCGTGGAGATCGATTTCGTGTTCGGTACCGTCGAGACCCGGCTGGTATGGGCACTGCTATTGTCGGCGGGTCTCGGTCTCCTGATCGGCATCCTGGTTCCGCGCCTGCGAGGCGGGGGTGGGAAGAGCGAGTAGTCGACCCGTTGCCCCCACGCAGGGGCGAGAGGTTGCAAACAACGAGAACGGCCGGGGAACTTCCCCGGCCGTTTCGCTCTCGTTGGGAGAATCGATTCCGCTATGCGACCGCGGCCGCTGGGAACGACGACGACTGGACCATATTCTTCAGCAGGAGCTCCAGCGCCATGGTGTGGGCGCAGCACTGCTGGTGTGTGAAGAAGTCACACTCGCAGAACCACTGCCCCTCGCTATACGTCACTTCATGATCGGAGTTGTTCCCGTGGACGGTGACCGTGAACGATCGCATCGTGAAGCGGTCAGGCTCCTCCGCGTAGCGATGCGCCTTTTCGATCTTCCCGATCATGCCGGAGTTCATAGGGCCTCCTTCTTGCACCCCATCCACTGGGGTGCGCTGCTGGCACTGGTGAAACGACAAACGCCGCGGTGGCCCGCGGCGTTCAAGGTGGGGATTGCGTTGTGGTGATCGTCCTGCATCGGGTGCTCCAATGCGCTCGATACCGGTCGTTACCCCGGAACCTATGCCTCTGCGCGGAGCGCGTCAACATCGTGACGCAGTGCACGATCTTGCGCTGAGATCGCGCCGCTATCCGTAGCGCCCGAGCACCTCGTACCGCGGCTGCGATGCCCCGAGATGGGAGCAAACCAGTGCCACCTCGCGCATGCGAGCTCGTGTCATCTCGGCGCTGAGCGGCGCGAGTTCCTCGGCCGCACGGGCGATGACCGCGCGATCTGGGCGCTCCGCCTGCCGCCGCACGCGGGCCAGCGTCAGGTGGGGCGCGAACGGACGTCCGTCCCCGGCGAGCCCCGCCACGCGTACCGCCTCATCGACCTTCGCCGCCAGTGCACGCAGGCCTTCGACGTCGTCCTCGATCCCCAGCCAGGCGACCGAGGTGCGTTGAGGCGGCCCGAACGTACCGACCGCCCCGAGGCTGAGCACGAGGTCCACCGATCGTACCTGTTCGGCAAGAGACGCCTGCAGCGGAGCCAGCGCGGCATCCTCGATCTCCCCCAGGAAGCAGAGCGTCAGGTGCATGAGCGCCGGGTCCACCATCCGCAGCAGGTCGCGAGCCGGCAACGGCAACGCCTCCTGCAGCGCGCGCTGAGCCTCCGAGGCCGCCTGCTGCCAGGCGGGTGGGGCCTCCAGCGCGATGAACAGCCGCATCAGATGGAGGTGTTGCCCGTGGTGCGCGCGGAGAGGCCGAGGAAGCGCGCGGCGTTGCCACCAAGCACCGCCGCGCGGTCATCGGCGTCGCCAAGAGCAGCCTCCACCTCGACGCGGTCGAGCTCCTGCCGTCGTAGCGGGAAGTCCGATCCCCAACAGACCGCGTTGCGGCCCAGCAGCTGGATGCCGAAAGCGAAGACTGCGGGGTCGTAGAGGTAGGCACTGGCAGCAGTGTCGACGACGAGGCGCCCGGCCTCGATCTCCGCGCGCACCTCTGGCATGAGGCCGAAGAACGGGAGGCCCCCACCCCAGTGCGCCGCGATCACACGCGCCCGCGGCGTCGAGGTGAGCAGATCCCATATGCCCCCGGTCGTGAGGCCACCCTCCTTGCCCGGGTAGCGATGGCCGACCTCCTCCGTGCTGTGGATGAGCAGCGGCAGGCCGCCGCCCGCCGATAGCTGTCCCACGGCGGCTCCGTCCTGTTCGCGTACCTCGCCGATGCCGGCCGCGCCCGCTGGTGCGACGGCGGCGCCGACCGGCACGAAGGGGATGATGCGGCCCTCAGACTGAGCGGCGGCCTCCACGAGGTAGGCGGCGTGTTCGAGGGCAATCGCGGGATCGCCCCACCAGAAGCCACAGGCGACGGAGACATCCACTGCGGCGGTCTGCATGGAATCGAGCAGATCCTCGGCGGTCGCCATCTTCGCGCGAGGGTCGCGGTAGAGCGCCGCAAAGCCCGGATCGAGTTCGAGCAGGCGAGCGCGATCACGGACGAAGGCAGGTGGGAAGAGGTGGGTGTGGATGTCCACAATCATGCATCGGATCGTACGATGTTCAGGTCGCGGGTGCGTCGATTGACGTCGATTCACCCGTCAGTACCCCGGGCGGGGTAGCGTCAGCCGCGGTCATAGACCGTGCGGCTGCGATCGGCCCGCCCCGATGTCATTCTCACTCTCCCCGTTCCGCCGTGACTCCGCCCAGCTCGTCAGCGATCGCCCTGCCGAGCATGCGCCCGTGCCAGATCCTCCCGATGCACCGGACACAACAGACCTCGATACGCGGCAGGCCGAGTCGCTGGCGTCTGAACCGCTGGTTGCGCTGCCCATCACTCCCATCGCAGCACGCCCCACACACGTCCGCAGATCCCATTCCTACCGCGTCGCGGTCATCGTTGCGTGTGTCCTCGCGGCTGCAGCGGCGACGATGTTGCTCGCGGGCGCCGGTGTGCTGAGCGCCATCGAGAGCACTGCGGCTTGGCTGCAGGCGGGCAACAGCGGTGCGCGGCGGGCACTGGTGGCAACGGGGCTCCTCGCTGCCGCCGCACTGACGCTGGTGGTCGCCTGGTCGCGTGCGACTGCTCCCGGGAAGCCGGTGCAACTGGCAGGGGGACGTGGCACCATCGGCGTTGCGGAGATCGCGGAGCGGCTGGCGGAGACACTCGAGCAGCATGACGAGATTCGTTCGTCCACCGTACAGGTCGATAATGCGCACCGACGCGGCGTCCGCGTGGACGTGCGCGTCTCGGTAGGGCCGCACACACGAATCGACGGGATCCTCAATGCCGTCGATGATGCAGCGGAGGCGCTGCTGCACGGGCAGCTGGGCGTGCAGATGGACGGGCTGCCACTCGTGGCCGTGAACTACGACGAACTGAGATTGAAGGCGGGAGAGGCGCATGACTGAGGCTCGCGAACCTGACGAGCAGGAGGCGTCCCCGGAAGATCCTGAATCCGCCGCACCGGAGCCCATCGACGAGGCGCTCGCCGACGCGGAGGACACCTCCGTCACAGCATCCTCGATTCGTCCACCCGCACCACCGCGCCCCTTCGATGCGCCGCCCGAGGAACCCCCAACGGAGGCTGAGCCGACCGCGGGGGACGACGAGGAGCCCGTGGCGGAGATCCTCGAGCATTCCGACCCGGAGGCCGGCGAGCCGTTTGATGACCTCTCCTCGCTCCCTGCGTTGCTGGAGGCACTGCTCTTTGTGGCAGACCATCCCCTGGACGAGGGCTACCTGGCACGCGCGCTGGAGGTAAGCACCCCTCGCATCCGCCATGCGCTGGAGGAGCTGGCGCTCACGCTCCGCGAACAGCAGCGTGGCATCCGCCTGCAAACCGGGCCGGATGGCGTACTGCTGGTGAGCGCGCCGGAGGCGGCGGCACAAGTCGAACGGTTCCTGGGGCTGGAAGCGAACCGCCGTCTGTCCACGGCAGCGCTGGAGACACTGGCGATCATCGCGTACCGGCAGCCGATCACACGGGGACAGGTAGACAGCATCCGAGGCGTCAGCAGTGATGGGGCGATCCAGACGCTACGCGCCCGCGGACTCATCGAGGCTGCCGGACACGCTGCTGGTCCCGGACGACCGATGCTCTTCCGCACCTCCCAGCGCTTCCTGGAGCACTTCGGTCTCGAACGGCCCGGGCAGCTACCGCCGCTCCCGGAGGACGTGGAACTCCCCGCTGCCGAGATCAGCGAGCAGCTGGGCCTGGACGAGGCCCTGGTGGAGCAGGTGCTGGCTGAAGCGACCGCACCGGAGCCGGAGCCTGTGGAGGAGGATGCCGAGGCCGCGGAGCACACCGAGACCGGGGGCGAATCCGAGCCCGCATCCGACGACCTCGATCAGGTCGAGGAGAACGAGGACGTGACCGCACCGGAGGCTGGCGACACGTCCGACGCCGACGTGGAGATCCCGCGCGACCTGGATGCGCTTACCTCAGCAGCGGAGCAGGCGTTCAGTGCGCTGGCGTCGCCGCCCGCGGAGGAGCCGGACACGGAGACGCGAGTCGAGGAGTAACGGCCCGGTACGGTTCCTGCGGTAGGCTGAACCTCATGGTGACCGTGGCCGTCCTCATCACGTTGCGCATCGACACAGCGCGCTCGCTCAAAGAGAAGCGGGCGGTGGTGCGCTCCCTGGTGGAGCGGCTGCGGCAGCGTAAGCGCCTGACCGCCGCCGAGGTGGGTATGCAAGACCATGTGCAGGCGGCACAGATCGGGTTCGCGGTGGTCTCTGGCTCGTCGGCGACCGCACACGCGGTGGCGGAGGATGCGTTGCGGTTCGCCGAGGATGAGCTGCTGGGCAAGGCGGACATCATCGATGTGATCACCGATGAAATGGTGACTGACGGGTAGCGGGCGGCGTCCTCGACCACGCCTGCAATCACACTGGACGCCGGGGAACCTCAGCAAATCGAACCCGGCCCTGGACACAGAACAGCGCTCCACGGGGAGGAGCGCTGTTCGGTCGCCGATTTCGGCGGAGCCGGTGGGGGAGGGGACCCTACCGGCAGGGCTTGTGCGGGCTAGCGAGCTGTGGGACTAGCCCCTGCGTGCGCTAGACGAGCGCGCGCGTCTGAAGGTCGAGCTGGTGGCGGACGTCACGACGAACCTCGTTGTAGGTCGGGACGTTGCGCTCGCTGCGTCGCAGAATGGCGCTATATACGCTCTGATACTCTCGAGTCATCTTCCATCATTCCTATTCTGGACAACTGGGGCCTACACCCCACCCATCCGGCTACCGCGAGTGTGTGGCTCTGACCTGAACCGTTCTCGCATTTAGAGTGTCGCGCGATGGCCTCGCCGAATCAAGTGATTGTGAACACTTTCACGTAAAATCTACGTAAATTGCATGTTACGTCGATTCCGCTCCATCGACGCAACCTGGCGAACCTCAACAGGTTCGCCGCCACACCCACGCGTCCAAGACCTGATCGCGCTCCCGATTCCCGCCACATGGGTCAGGATCGGCATGTCTGTATTGTATACCCTCACGGGGTATACGCAAGCGTGTTTCACAACTTTGTTGGTCAGGAACTGTTGAATACCGCGACAGTGCTTGCCTATCGGGCTCGACCAGATTCGGTGAGACTACTGGGCCTGTGGATCAGGCGGGCGGATCAAGCGGCGTGCAGAGGAGATCGTACGGGAGTGCGCCGTCGATGCGCACCCGCACCATCGCACCCAGCGGGAAGACGCCCTTCACGAGTGCCAGCCCGTCCACCTCCGGTGCATCACGGTACGTGCGCCCCACGGAGAGCGGTTCGCCGGTCATCGAGGTCGTTGGCTCCGCGGACTCGATGAGCACATCCACCTCACGGCCGACCATCGTGCGGTTCGAATCCAGCGAGATCTGCTGCGCGAGCTCCATGAGTGCGCCGTAGCGCTCCTCTTTCACCGCTTCCGGCACCTGATTCGGCATCTCGGCGGAGGGCGTGCCGGGCTGGGGCGAGTAGGTAAACGCGCCGACGTGGTCGATGCCCTCGTCCTCGACGAACTGCAGCATCTCCTCGAACTCGGCATCGGTCTCGCCGGGGAAGCCCACGATGAACGTGGTGCGGAGCACGATGTCCGGCACCGCAGTGCGAAGGATGTCCAGACTGCGGCGAGTAGTGGTGAGCCTCGGGCGGCGCATGCGCTGAAGGACGGCGTCCGAGCCATGCTGGAGCGGCATGTCCACGTAGGGCACGACGTTCGGCAACGCGGCGATAGTCTCCGCCAGCCGCGGCGTGACGCGGCCGGGATAGGTGTACATGAGGCGGATCCACGGCACCTCTGGTACCGCGGCCGAGAGCTGTTCCAACAGCGCCGCGAGGCCGTCACGGTCGCCTCGGTCCTCGCCGTAGGCGGTAAGGTCCTGCGCGACGAGCACGAGCTCCTTCGTGCCGGCGGCGGCGTGCATCCGTGCTTCGGCGATCAGCTGGCGCTCCGGTCCGGAGTGCATCCCGCCCTTGATGGTGGGGATGATGCAGAACGTGCACGGCCGGTCGCAGCCGTCCGAGATCTTCAGGTAGGCGCTGGGGGCACCGAACGAGGGCAGCGCCGTCGACGGGATATCGTACGTCTCGCTGGCGGGTCCCAGGTGAGTCGCGATGGTGTCCCACTCCTCGACTCCGAAGGTCGCATCCACGTTGGGGACGGCCGCCCGCAGTTCATCCTCGGCGATCTGGGTCATGCAGCCGATCACATAGATCTGCTGGTCCGCGCGGCGGGCCTCATCGAGTTCGCGCACAACGGCGACGGATTCATCTTTCGCGGCGTCAATGAAACCGCAGGTGTTGACCAGCAACAGATCGGCATCCTCCGGCGCGGCGACGGCAGTGTGCCGCCCGTGCCGCAGCGCCTGCTCCAGGCGCATGGAGTCAACGGTGTTCTTCGCGCAGCCGAGGGTGACGAGGTGGTACTTCACTGATCCAGCATACGGGAGCACGCGCTACAGGCCTGCCCCCGGCAGCCCTACTGACCAGCGCCCTGCGAGACGAAGAGGGTGACCGTATCGCCTGCCTCGATCTCACCGCCAGGAAGCGGGACCTGCTGGAAGACCTGGCCGACGGGCGCCTGGTTCGGCGTTTCGAAGACGAGCGGGATAAGGCCCAACTCCACCATGAGTTCCTCAGCAGCGATGCGAGAGACGCCGACGAAGTTGGGGATGGTGCCTGCCTCGAAGGGCGGCACCGTAGCGTCGCTCGGCGGCGGAGTGGGCGCTGCGGGCGTCTCGCCAGTTGCCGGTGCTGTCGGCGTGGTCCCTGGCGGCGTGGCTACCGCGGTCGTGGTGGGGGTGGCGCCAGGAAGATCGAGGCCATCGCCGCCCCCAAGCCCGGGGATCACGAAGACGGCGAGCACCAGCACCACGAGCACCGCACCCGCAGCTCCGAGGACCGGGAGGTTGATCGCGGGCAGGCCGGGCCGGAGCGGCGTGGACGAGGCGGTGCGACGCAGTCCCGGCAGCGGTTCCAGGCCCTGGGGCCGCGGCAGATCACGAGGCACAGCAGCCACGGCCTCTTCCGGATCCAGGCTGAGGAAGCGTGCGTAGGAGCGCATGAAGCCACGCGCATAGACCGGCGCTGGCAGGGCCTCGTATTCGCCCTCCTCGAGCGCCTCCAGGTAGATGCGGTTGATGCGGGTGGTGGCCTCAACCTCCTCGATGGTGAGCGCCTGATCGATCCGCGCGGCCCGCAGGCGTTCGCCCATCTCGCGGGCGCGGGCACGCCGCTCCTCGGCCGCGACGGAGGCCGCCGCGCGCGCTTCATCGCTCCCCGGGCGCGGCCACTTCATGCGGCCTCGGGAGGATCAGCGGTGCAGCGTGTCGTCGGGCGGCGCGACGTCCACATAGGCGCTGCTCACGCCCTGTCGACGCCGGGGAAGACGACCAGCGACTTCAACCCGTCCATCGCCAGGCGCGCCTCGTAGGCCTCCGGTGCATGTTCAATCTCGAAACGGTGCGTCACCAGCTCATCGATGTGCGGTACGGAACCGAGCAGGCGCACGGTGCGCCGGTACTGGTCCGTCGTGGCGTTCTGGCTACCCGTAAGGACCACCTCGCCGTAATGCACCAGGTTGGGGTCGAAGGGCACCGGGTCCGCACCCTTCGGGAAGCCGGCGAAGAGGTTCACGACCCCCTGCGGCCGGACGACATCGAGCGCCGGTCCTACGAGCGCGCCGATGCCCACGGAGACGATCACTGCGTCCGCGCCGTCGCCGGTCTCCGCCATCACAGCCGCGCGCAGGTCGTCTGTGGCGGGATCGATGACCACATCCGCACCCCAGTGGCGCGCCAGCATGCGGCGCTCCTCTACCGGCTCGCTGACGATGATCGGCGATGCGCCCAGCGCACGTGCCATGAGCAGGTGCATCATGCCCATCGGCCCGGCCCCGATGATGACCATCGAGGTTCCCGCACCCACCTCGCACAATTCGAGTGAGGCCAGTACGCAGGCAGATGGCTCCGTGATCGCAGCGATGTCCAGCGGGAGCGCATCCGGGACGGAGATCACGTGGCCCGTCTGCACGATGGACTCAGGGACCAACAGGTGCTCCGCAAAGCCACCGTCGAGGTCGTAACCCAGCGTGAGGCGCTTCACGCAGCGGTTCCGGCGGCCGAGCAGGCAGTAGCGACAGCGATTGCAGGCAACGATGGGACAGACAACGACCCGCTGGCCCTCGTTGAACCCCTCGACACCAGCACCAATCGCATCGATGACGCCGGCGACCTCGTGGCCCGGGACGACACCGGGGGCTGCGTACTTCTCGCCCCGGTAGACCCGCACGTCTGAGGCGCAGAGCGAGGCAGCCGCCATGCGCAGGCGAATTTCGCCGTCACCGGGGCGCGGTTCCGGGCGGTCTTCGACCGTGACTCGGCCCGGCTCGTGAAAAATCGTGGCGCGCATCGGTGACCTCGCGGACAAACGGACGATGGGGTGACTGCGCGCAGTATCGTAGCATCGGGACGGTCCCGGCTACGGTGGCGCCGGGCCGATACGAACCGTCTGCGAACACAACTGCGCACACGCAAGAGCCTCCGCCGGTGACGGAGGCTCACAGACGTCTGCTGGGGCGGCGCTAGGAGGCGGTTTGAAGCGCCTTCAACTGCTGCGCCAGGCGAGACTTGCGGCGTGCGGCGTTGTTGGGGTGGATGATGTTCCGGCGCGCAGCACGGTCCAACGCTGAATGCGCCTGGCGTACGAGCTCGGGCGCGTCATCGGCGCCGTCGTGAATCGCCTGGCGGGCGTCACGGAGCGTGCGCGCCGCGCGGGTGCGGAACGGCTTGTTCATCTCGGTGCGGCGCACCGCCTGGCGGGCGCGCTTGCGTGCGGACGGGCTATTCGCCATCGGTCTCTTCCTCCTGAACCGGCAGACGATCATCGTAAACGCGCTGGCTGCGAACGTCTATCCGGCCCCATCACGCCGAAACGAGCAGCAGCGATGAAGTGCGGCGACATTGACCCGGCAGGGTTGCCGCCTAATGATCACGAGCATGAACGAAGGCGACGACCGCGCGGGTGATCCAGACCGTCGCCGGATGAGTGACCCGGACGCGCACCGCGTCCCCGATCGCCCACCTCGATTCCCCGCCACCGAGCGATTCGCTCACGATGAGCCGCCCGAGCCGCGCACCGGCTTCGGGCGTTTCCTGCAACACCACGGCCGCCGTACCCCGCGCATGAGCACGATCGCCGGGGCGGCCTCGATTGTGGCGCTGGGTTTCGTGATCTCGCGGCTACTGGGCATCGTGCGCTCGGTGGCCATCGCGGATGCCTTCGGCACGGACCCGGAACTGGACGCGTTCTGGGTCGCCTTCCGCCTGCCCGACCTCGTCTTCCAGCTGCTGGCGGGCGCCACGCTCTCGGCGGCGTTCATTCCCGTGTACAGCCAGGTGGTGCTGAGACGCGGAGAGACCGAGGCGTGGCGGCTGGCCTCCAGCGTGCTCAACCTCGTGGCGATCGCCACGTTCATCCTCGCGGCGCTCGCGTTCATCCTCGCACCACTGCTGGTGCCGCTCTTCGCGCCGGGGCGGGGCGAGGCGACGGGGCGCGAGGAGGAACTGCGCGCGCTGGCGGTGGACCTGACTCGGCTGATGCTGATCTCGCCGCTGTTCTTCGGCATCTCCGGGATGTTCATGGGCATCCTCAACGCGAGGCAGCACTTCACCGCGCCCGCGTTCGCGCCGGTGATCTACAACCTCGGCATCATCGCGGGGGCGTGGCTGCTCTCCGGACGGCTGGGGGTCCACGGGCTCGCGTGGGGCGCGGTCCTCGGCGCGGCGGGGCACCTGCTGATCCAGCTGCCGGCCCTGCGCAGCACCGGGATGCGCTGGTCACCGTCGCTCGACTTCTTCTCGGCCAGCGTGCAGGACGTGCTGCGGTTGATGGGTCCGCGAATCATCGGCCTGGGCGCAGCACAGGTGAACATGATCGCGCTGATCTTCTTCGCCTCGTTCATTGCGGACGGGGCGATCAGCGTGATCAATTATGCGTTCCTGATCGTGATGCTGCCGGTGGGCGTGATCGGCATGGCGATCTCCACCGCCGCCTTCCCCACGTTGACGCGGCTGGCCGCAGCGGGCGAGGAGAATCGGCTGCGCGCCACGCTGACACGAGCGCTGCGCATGATCCTCTTCCTGGCAGTCCCGGCCGCGGCGGGCATGGTGCTGCTGGCGGAGCCGGGCGCACGACTGCTGCTCGAACGCGGCGCGTTCGATGCACGGTCGACCGAGCTGGTGGCGTTGACGCTCTCCATCTACGCGATCAGCGTGGTGGGACAGAGCGGCGTAGAGATCCTGAGCCGCGGCTTCTATGCGCTGGGCAACACGCGCACGCCGGTGACCGTCGCAATCCTCGCGATGATCGTGAACATCGTCCTGGCGGCGCTCTTCGTGGGCCCCTTCGAGCTGCGCGGGCTGGCGGCGGCGGCCAGCATTGCCGCGACCATCGAGTTCCTCGTGCTTTCCATCCTGCTGGGGCACCGCATCGGCGGATTCGAGCGGCTGGCGCTGCGCCGGACCATCGGCAGCACGGTGATCGGCACCATCGTGCTGGTGCAGGTGGGCGTGATCGCGATGCTCCTGCTCGGCGCGGCCGGACCCGATGGCGGGACGATGTTTGGCGCGCTGGTGCGACTGGTAGTCGCGGGTGGGCTGGCGGGCGCGGCGTTCCTTGGGGTGACCTGGATGCTGAACCGCGACGATTACACGATCGCCTCGCTGCGGCGGTAGACGGGCGCGTCCCGGCGTGGATCGCGTACACTGGAAGAGCCCCCAACGACACAAGGGAGCGATTCGAGCGGACGCGCGGGCGTCCGCCTGTTGGCGTCTGCCGGCGGAAGCCCCGCCGAGCGTCACCTCGCACGGGGGCGAAGGAGCACCATGGCATTCACCGACCGCGAACTGACCTGCCGAGACTGCAACGGTCCGTTCATCTTCACTGCCGGCGAGCAGGAGTTCTACGCGACCAAGGGCCTGCAGCATGACCCCGTGCGCTGCCCCTCCTGCCGCTCGCAGCGCAAGCTGCAGCGCCCCGAGGAGCGCGAGGATTTCCAGCGCTTTGGCGTGTACGTCTCCTACGGCGGACGCACGCCGCGCCAGCTCCACCCCGCCTCCTGCCACCAGTGCGGGCGCATGACGGAGGTGCCCTTCGTGCCTCGCGGCGACCGCCCGGTCTACTGCAGCGACTGCTACAACGACGTGCGCGCGAAGCAGGAAGCGCAGGCAGAGGCAGAGGCGGAAGCCGCAGCGGCACGCATCGCCTCCGCGGCGGGACGCAGCGAGCCGGAGCTGGAGGGCGAGGGCCCTCGCCCGGTGGTGGCGGACCCGGACGCGGGCCGAATTACCGGGTAGGTCGAGGCCACAGGGAAGCACCGCCGACGTTGATCGATGCGCGTACCGGTGCCTACGATCGGACCTCACTCCTCGCGGAGACGCGAGGCAAGACTGAAGCGATGACGGAGACGAGTAGCCTCGTGGCCTGACGCGACCCTCGAGGTTGCGCGGGACCGTGGAGCGAGCCCGGGACGGTGGGAGCCGGGCAGCAGCTCATATCGGAAGAGCCCGACGGTGAGCACACGAGGCAAAGATCACTCCCGAGCTGCCGCCCGAACCCTTCGTTCGCCCCAGGTCAGGGCATCTCGAGGGCAGTAGACGCGGCCGGAGCGCCCACCGTTACCAGGGGCAGCGCAATCGAGGTCGCCCGCAGGGCAGCCTCCGTCGCGCGGTGAGCGGCGTTGCTGCGGCCTCATCGAGGGGTCGGGCGCGCAACGCGGGTGGTACCGCGGGCGAATGAATCGAGCCCGTCCCGCACCATGACATGCCATGCATGGTGTCGGCGCGGGCTCTCTGCTTGCCCTCGCCGGCCGAAGCGCCAGTGGAGTACCGCGATGCCCGCGACGATGAACACCTTCGAGCCGGTCCCCTCCCGCGTCTCCTTCCCGGAACAGGAAGAGCGCATCCTCGCCTTCTGGCAGGAGCACGAGATCTTCAAGCGCTCCGTGGAAGAGCGCCCCGCCGACCGCATCTTCTCCTTCTACGAGGGACCGCCGACGGCAAACGGCAACCCCGGTATCCACCACGTCCTCGCGCGCGTCTTCAAAGACCTCATCCCCCGCTACCGCACGATGCAGGGTGACCGCGTGCCTCGGAAGGGCGGCTGGGACACCCACGGCCTGCCCGTGGAACTCGAGGTCGAGAAGGCCCTCGGGCTCTCCTCGAAGCAGGAGATCGAGGCGTACGGTGTCGAGGCCTTCAACCAGCAGTGCCGCGAGTCGGTCTTCCGCTACGTCCAGGAGTGGCAGCGGATGACGGCGCGCATCGGCTTCTGGATCGACATGGAAGATGCTTACGTCACGTACGCGCCGGAGTACGTCGAGTCCTGCTGGTGGATCTTCAAGCGCCTGTGGGACAACGACCTTATCTATCGAGGCTTCCGCGTGACGCCGCACTGCCCACGCTGTCAGACCTCGCTCTCCTCGCATGAGATCGCGCTCGGCTACCAGGAGGACACGCCGGACCCCAGCGTCACCGTGAAGTTCGCGGTGGACCTCGAGCGCCCCGTGCTCGGCTCGCCCGAGTTCATCGAGCGCGTAACCTCCGCCAGCGAGCCGCTCTTCCTGCTCGCGTGGACGACAACACCGTGGACTCTGCCCTCCAACGTGTTGCTGGCAGCCTCCGCCGAGGCGGAGTACTCCGCCGTCCGGCACGAGGGCGAACTGCTGGTGGTGGCGAGCGAGCGCGTGGCGGCGCTGTTCGGCGACGAGGCAGAGGTGGCGTGGACGGCGACCGGCGAGCAGCTGGCTGGGCTACCCTACCGGCCGCTGTTCGACACGCTCGAGTGGGAACACGTCGACCGGTTCGCGTTCAACCTCGGCCGCCCGATGCCGCTGACCGCTCCGGACGAAGACTCGGACGAAATCGCGGAGAGCTCGTGGCGAGTGCTGACCGCGCCGTTCGTGGGGACAGAGGACGGCACCGGCATCGTGCACATCGCCCCGGCCTTCGGTGAGGACGACTACCGGCTGGCGGCGGAGCGCGATGGTGTCCGCTTCATCAATGCCGTGGCGCTCAACGGCACGTTCCTCGGCGGACCCTGGGCGGGGACATTCGTGAAAGAGGCAGACCCGGCGATCACGCGCGACCTGCGCGACCGCGGGCTGCTCTTCAAGTCCGAGACCATCCGCCACACGTACCCGTTCTGCTGGCGCTGCGACACACCGGTGCTCTACTACGCGAAGCCGAGCTGGTACATCCGCACGACCGCCGTGGCGGACCGCCTGGTGGCGAACAACGAGGCGATCCACTGGGTCCCGGAGCACATCCGCGAGGGCCGCTTCGGCGAGTGGCTCGCGGGCAACATCGACTGGGCCGTCTCGCGCGAGCGCTACTGGGGCACGCCGCTGCCGGTGTGGGTGTGCGAGCTGTGCGAGCACATGGAGTGCATCGGCTCGTACGAGGAACTCCTCGACCGCGCGCTCCCCGGCACCGGCGACGCGGTGAAGACTGCCGATGGCGGTATCGATCCACACCGCCCGTACGTGGACCGCGTGGAGCTCGGCTGCCCGCAGTGCGGCGGCTCCATGAAGCGCACGCCCGAGGTAGCCGATGCCTGGTTCGATTCCGGGGCGATGCCGTACGCGCAGTGGCACTACCCGTTTGAGAACGTCGATGTCTTTGATGAGCGGTTCCCGGCTGACTTCATCTGCGAGGCCGTGGACCAGACGCGCGGCTGGTTCTACACGCTGCACGCCCTGGCCACGCTCCTCAACCGTACGGAGGACGTGTCGGAGGGCATCGCCTTCCGCAATGTGATCTGCCTCGGCCACATCCTCGATGGCGACGGCTACAAGATGTCGAAGTCACGCGGGAACGTGGTGGACCCGTGGAGTGTGCTGGATGCGCACGGTGCGGACGCCACGCGCTGGTACATGTACACGGCCTCGCCGCCGGGCAATTCGCGGCGGTTCTCTGCGGACCTGGTGGCGGAGACCTCGCGGCGGTTCATCTCCACGCTGTGGAACACGTACTCCTTCTTCGTCACCTACGCGAACACCGCGGAGTTCGATCCCGAGGCGACCGTCCCCGACAGCGCCCGCACGGAGCTCGACCGCTGGATCCGCAGCGAGCTGCATCTCACGGTGCGGCGCGTGACCGAGGCGCTGGATGCCTACGAGCCCGCCGACGCGGCGCGACCGATCGAGGTCTTCGTGGAGCAGCTCTCCAACTGGTACGTGCGCCGCAACCGCCGCCGCTTCTGGCGGAGTGGAGATACTCAGGACTCGCAGGCCGCGCTGCACACGCTCTACGAGTGCCTGGTCACCGTCTCCAAACTGCTTGCGCCGTTCACGCCGTTCCTCGCGGAGTCGCTGCACCAGAACCTGGTCGCGGGGCGCATCGAGGGCGCGAGCGATTCTGTGCACCTCGACGCGTGGCCCGCGGTGAACGCGGCGCTGATCGACCCGACGCTCTCCGCGGACGTAGCGGTGGTACAGCGCATGGTGTCGCTGGGCCGCGGCGCGCGCTCGAAGGCGCAGACACGCGTGCGTCAGCCGCTGGCCTCGGTGGTACTGGTGCCGCGCACCGATGCGGAACGGGCGAGCCTGGAGCGGATGGCGGAGCAGGTAGCGGAGGAGCTGAACGTGAAGGCCGTCGAGGTCGTCACGGATCCCGGTGACCGCCTCACCTACTCACTGCGCCCCAACCTGCCGGTGCTGGGGCCGAAGTTCGGGCAGGACGTCGGCAAGATCCGCGGCGCGCTCGATGATGTCGAGCCGGCCGCCATCGTGCGCGCGATGCGCGCCGGCCAGCCGATCGAGGTCGCCGGCTTCACGCTCGCCGCCACGGACCTCCTCGTCGCCGTTGAGGCGGCCGAGGGCTGGGCGGCACAGGAGGAAAGCGGCTACGTGGCGCTCATCGACACGCGCATCACGCCGGAACTGGCGGCGGAGGGCATGGCCCGCGAGGTCGTCCGCCGCCTGCAAGACCTCCGCCGCGACGCCGGCCTCGAGGTTTCCGACCGCATCCACGTCACCTACGCCGGCGACTCGCTGGGCGAAGTGGTGGCGGCCCACGGCGACTACATCGCCGCCGAAACGCTCGCGCTCAGCCTCGAAGCCACGGCCCCGCCTGACGGCGCAACGACATACGAGGGCGACCTCGAGGGTGTGGCCGTGGTGCTGTCGGTGCGGAAGGCGTAGCCAATCTGCCCCCTCCCCAGCGTGCGGGAGAGGGTTGGGGTGGGGGATTCCGGGGCCACCCCTCGCGTCCGTACGCAGCGCCATCGGAACGCCCTTCGACAGGCTCAGGGCGAACGGATTGATACGGAGCGCGGACAGGGACCACTCAGCCCCGTCCCGTACTGTGCTCAGTCGAACTGCGTGGTGCTCACCGTCCGGGCAACCGGCCCTTACCCCAGTCCGAGTGTGACTCGGAGACCTCCTCGATGGGGCGCATGAGCGCCACCGTGCAGACGATGGTCTGGGCCAGGGCGGCAAGCGCGAGAAGGTAGGAGAAGCCGCCGATCTCCATGTCGTCGCCGAAACGGTACGCGGTGGTCCACTCACCCACGGTCATCACCAGCACGGAGGCCGCGAGGAGCAGCGCCGCCCAGAGTGGCCACGTACCGCCGAGGGAACCCCGACGCCACGCGAACATCAGCCCGCCGACGGCGACCGCCGCCACCATCGCCCACCCGCCCGCAAGCCCGAGGACGATGCGAGTGCCCTCGTCGTCGTAGTAGACGACCCAGGCGTTCCAGCCGGCGACGATCATCACGACTGACGCCACGATCGCCACCTGCACCAGGGTGCGATGGCTGACCTTTGGCGAGCCTTCGTCAAACATGCGCGGATCGTAAGGGGCAGGACAAGGCTCCCGCCCCAGCGGGCGGGGAACTCGGTCGGAAGCGGCATCGGGTAGCTCCGCGCGGACGGGGAAAATCACCCCTCCCGCGCGTAGCATCGAGCGCATGGACTGGTTTCGACATCGACGCGAACGCGGCCGCCCCCGCCACCCCGACGTGCTCACGCCCGCCGAGTGGCGCGTGCTCGAGCACGTCCGCGAGGGCGCGACCAACGCCGAGGTCGCCGTGCGCCTGGGCCTCAGCATCAACACCGTCCGCTACCACGTCTCCAGCATGCTCGCGAAGCTCGAGCTCCGAGATCGCCGCGAGCTGGCGGCGTGGGTCGGCGAGCCGCAGGAGGCGTCCCGCGTAGCCCTCGGGCGGTTCACGCTGGCGGCGCCGTTCGCCTGGCTGCGAGAGGCGTGGGTGGGGAAGGTGGCGGTTGGGGCCTCGGTGGTCGCGGTGTCGGTGGCAGCGGTGGTGGTGATCTCGCAGCTGCAGGGGGCGGGGGAGCCGGCGACCTCGACACCAACGGGCACGCCTGCGGTCACGGAGACCGCGGCGCCGGAACCGACTCCTACACCAGACGGAGAATGGCTACTGCCCTTCGGTGGAGTTTCGGCAGACCCGCAGGCGCCCTCGACGCCCGACCGAGCGGTGACCATTGCTGCACCACAGTCGCCGTTCCCGCTCTATGACCCGCCGCCAGGGCCCGGACAGTCAATGTGGCTCTACGACTTTGAGACGGGAACGATGACCGACCATGGCCCCGGGTACATTGCCCTGTTCATGAATGACGGGCGATCAGTGGTGTGGACAAGAACCACTGCTTTGGGCGGCGACCCCGTCGTGATGGTGCTCGACCTCCAAACTGGCGAGGAGCGAGAACTCGTGCGGGGTGCCGTGCATCCATACCATGGCCCGTTCAGTTCGCGAGAGGTACTGATCCAGCGCGGCGGCTCTCGCTTTGTCGTTGACATCCATACCGGCGAGGAGTGGCCTGGGGCCGCACTCGTGCTCCCGCCGGCAGCGTTCTGGGACGATCTGATATTGGAGCAGTACGAAGAAGTAGTCGGGCAGATCGAGTGGCAGGGCCTCTGGGTAGCGATCAGCCGCCATGGGCTGATCGAGCCGGGTGCGGCGAGGCCGTTGCTCCAGTTCGATGCGACGCGAGTGGGCTACGCGGGTAGCGGAGAGTTTGTCCTCGCGACGCCGGCGATCGAAGAGCACAGGCGGTGGACCTCCAACCTGTACATAGTGGACATCGACAGTCGTGCCGGGCGTTATGTGGCGACCACGGAGGTCCAGTTGCAACTTCCTCTGGCCGCGAACGAGCGATATGTCGCGTGGAATGAACGATACTGCAACCTCGAGTCTGACATACCTCGATCAGTGCGCCTGTACGACCGCGAGAGCGATGAACTGATTGAGATCCCGACCGAGCTTGCAGTCGAGGAAATAGACGGTTCATTGCTCGGCCTATCGCGCTCGGGATTCGGGGTCGACGCCTGGCTGGACCTCGAAACGATGCAGTGGCTCGAGGTGATGCCGGAGGGCAGCATCCACGCCTCATGGTCGCCCGATCGCCGATACGCAAGTCTGGGCACGTTCGGCGGGCATGGTGGTCTCTGCGGCTAACTGGATGAGGTAAATCGCCCGTCCACGCAGTACGTTCGATGCATGCAATGGTTTCGCAATCGCCATGTTCGAGGTCGCCCGCCGCATCCGGATGTGCTCACGCCCGCTGAATGGCGCGTGCTGGAGCATCTGCGCGCCGGGCACAGTAACCCCGAGATTGCGGTGCGCCTCCACGTCAGCGTGAACACCGTCCGCACCCACGTCTCCAGCATGCTCGCCAAGCTCGAGCTGTCGGACCGTCATGAGCTGGCCGCATGGGTCGGCGAGCCGGATGAGGCGTCGCGCGTGGCCCTCGGGCGGTTCGGGCTGGCGGCGCCGTTCGGCTGGCTGCGGGAGGCGTGGGTGGGGAAGGTGGCGGTTGGGGCCTCGGTGGTCGCGGTGTCGGTGGCAGCGGTGGCGCTGATCTCGCAGCTGCAGGGGGCGGGCGAACCGGCGACCTCGATGCCGACGGGCACGCCGCCCGCGGCTACGGAGACTCCAGCGGGCGAGCAGACTGCGGTACCAACTCCTCCGTCGTGGGAACTCGCCGGGGTCTTCACCGATCCACGTTCCACGGTGGTGCAGGAAACGATCTCGATCCCGGATCCGGTGTCTCCGTTCCCGCTCTACGATCGAGACAATCTCCCCGTCCACATCTACGACTTCGACACTGGTGAGGTACATGACATGGGGCCTGGCCGGCTCCCTGTGCTCTTCACCGAGGACGGTCAGTATGCCGTCTGGGCGCGCACGCAACACTCCTTGTCTCTCGACCCCGGCGTGGTGGCGGCTCTGAATCTGGAGACCGGGGAGGTGTCCGAGCTTATTGAAGGGCAACCGAGACACCTGCCTGAAGCGGCACCTCGAGAGCTTGCGGGCTCCAGCTGGATCAGTATCTGGACCGGCGACGACCTGATGTTGCTGAATGTCGCGACCGGCGAACAGCGCGCACTCCAGTGGGATCCGCCGCCCGGGACGGGGCAATTTCCAGTGTGGGGAGAGCTGGAGTACCGAAACGGACGGCTGATCGACACGACGGCACACCAGCCGGTCATCCTTTCCTTTGACGCATTCTCTGCCGTATACGTCGGGGACGGCGAGTTCGTCTTTGCAACTACCCCCCGGGAACACGATGGGCTTACGACTAGCAACATCTTCGTAGGAGACATTGGCACGAAGACCGCGTCCTTCATCGCCACGACCCAAGTGAGCGTACAGGTGCTGCTGGCGGCCAACGAACGCTACATCGCGTGGAACGAGCGGTACTGCGAGCAAGATGGCACCCGATGGACACGCACTGTGATGCTCTACGATCGGGAGAGCAGGGTCCTGACTGAACTTGAGACCGACATGGCGGTCTTCATGTTTGATGGGACACGGTTGGGTTTCTCGTACTCCGGGTTCGGGGCGGACGCGTGGTTCGACCTGGACACGATGGAGTGGCGAGAGGTGATGCCAGCAAACGTCATCCACACGAACTGGTCAGCCGACCGTCGATACGCCGCGCTCGGCGGTTTCGGCGGACATGGCGGTCTCTGCCTCTAGTCGAAGCGCCTGCCCCCTCCTCCAACTGGATGAGGTAAATCCCCCACGCACGCAGTACGTTCGATGCATGCAATGGTTCCGCAATCGCCATGTTCGAGGTCGCCCGCCGCATCAGGATGTGCTCACGCCCGCTGAATGGCGTGTGCTGGAGCATCTGCGCGCCGGGCGCAGTAACCCCGAGATTGCGATACGCCTCCACGTCAGCGTGAACACCGTCCGCACGCACGTCTCCAGCATGCTCGCCAAGCTCGAGCTGTCGGACCGTCATGAACTGGCGGCGTGGGACGGCGAGCCGCAGGAGGCGTCGCGTGTCGCGCTCGCCAGATTCGCGCTGGCCGGGCCACTGGGATGGGTTCGAGAGGGGAGCTGGGTGGGCAAGACAGCTGCAGGAGTTTCGGTCGTGGCCATCTCCGTGGCGGCGGTCGTCGTGTTCTGGGGATTGAACAACGCGGTCGGTGGCGGTGCGATTGCGACACCGACGCCGCCCGCGACGGTCACCGTTACGGAGACGCCGGCCGTTGAGCCGACCCCCGACGCGGGCACCGGCGGTGTGCCGTTCGCGCCGGACGGCCGCACCGGAGAGGCGGCGATCGATGACCTCATCGAGGCGCTGCTGAACGACGACGCGGACACGCTGGCGCAGCGCTTTGCGGGTGTGGCTGCGCGCGATTGGAGCATGCCGGAGCCCGACTTCGACCAGGAGCTGGTACTGGACCCGGTCGAGTGGTCGGCGCGGCTCGCGAGCAGCAGCCGCGCGTTGTACTCGGTCACACACGGACACAGCAACGTAGTCCCGCCTCGTGACATCGAAATCATGCTCGCCGTGACCGAGGGAGGTATCCGCCGGGCGTGGATCGTCGCCGTCGACGACGGGCGTATCGTCGACCTGGTGCTGAATGACGACTATGCGCTGGTCAGCCAGGCGGACCGGGCAGGGTGGGACTACGGATACTTCGTTGTGCTGCCGCCCGCTGGCGATCTTCCAAGGCCGCCCGCCGGGCACGACCTTGCGACCCGCAGCGGCAACGCGGGAGTCGATGCGCTGCTCGCGCTCATCGAGGCGGGCGATGCGACGGGCCTCGCGGCGCTGGCGCCGGATGAGCTGACGCTGCGCCGATGTGGTCAGGTCGACATTTCAATCCCTCGACAGGTCACCGATCTGCGACTGGAGGAGATAACCGCGGCGGCCGCGGCCGTACACGCGGTCGTGGCGGTCCCGGACGGCTACCAGCCTGCGGCCGCTCATCTCGTCATCCTGATCACGCAGATCGGACCGTACCGATGGGACTCCGCGGGGCTGTTCGAGCGCGATGGCCAGATCGTGGGACTCTACCTCGGATGCACGGAGCACGCGCACCGCATGTACCCGCCGTCCGCGTATGCGCTCGCGCCGCCCGCGGATGGCGGCGAGTCGCTCGATCCTGCGCGCACCTCGGGTATCGCGGCGGTGGACGAGGCTCTGGCGGCCCTACGCGTCGGCGATCCGGCAGCGCTCGACTCCCTGGTGGACTGGCAGGAGATCGAGTGCGTCGTGGAACCATTGCTCGGGATTGGAGGACCACCGTTGTGCGAGGAAGGTGAGGCGCCGGGCTCATCGATCGAGGTGATACCGGTCAGCCAGTGCGAGGGAGGACCCGTACGCCGAGCGGAGATGCTCGAACTCTGGGACCTCTATGCCGCCGATGATTGGATGCTCTACGCGGTCGCCGAGATCGGACCACCGACAACGAACGCGATATGGCCCGAGGGCGACATCGACGCCACCCTGTTCAGAGAAGGTGGCGGGGCACTCGCGCTGTCCTTTAGCGACGCGGGGATTGCCGACGTCTGGGTCGGCTGCGGTCCCAGCGATCCTGAGCAGCTCATGCGGCCCGGCCGCACACCCTCGTTCCTGCTCCCGCCACCATAGGTTGCTGGCCTCAGTGGTAGCAGGGGGGCTCGGGACGTTGAGTGCGGGCCTACTACAGTCCCGCGATGTTCAGCGCCAGCACGGCGGCTCCGAAAATGACGGCCGCGCCGAGGACCAGTACCAGCCGTCGCGTGTCATTGGAGAGGTTGTTCCACCAGCGCATATCGCCTCCCTGCGGTTGCGCCCCGATCAGGTTCCGCTGCTGCCATCCTCCGTCGCGGGCGGCAGCAGCGCCGCGGCGGTCGTGAACATGATCCGTTCGAGGTCCGTGGGGAGTTGGTCGATCGCTTCCTCGCGGGTGAGCGTCAGTACCTCGCCGGCCAACGGGTCCGGGACGGGGTCGCCGGCGACCTCGACGGCGACGGGATGCAGCCACCCGATGGTGTCGCCACCGGCGTAGGGGTGGCGCATGCGCACGGGGCGGCGCTCCTCCGCGAGCAATGGCTCGCCCTGCACCTGCACGCTGAAGCGCGAACTCAGCAGCAGGGCGACACCGGCCGTGAACCCCTCTTCCGGGTGCGGGGGATCGAGGGCGAGCATGGCCGGATACGGCCAGTCCGGCCAGCGCACGAACAGGTAGCGGCCATCCTCGACCCGGCGCGCCACCACCATCAGCCGCTCCGGCGCGGCCTCCCGATCACGGGCGCGCTGGTAGAGGCCTGCTGCCGGATCAGTGGGGGGTAGGGTCATCGGCTCTGCTCATCTCGCTCACCTGTCAGCCTACGGCACGGAGTCCGATGACGGCATCCGCTGCGACGCGCTACGGCGCGTCAATAAAACCAAGGATGTCCGGTTGCCGGCCAGCGCCGACGGACCATCCACCGATGCGAATCTCAATCTCTTCCTGGTAGCACTCCTGCCGATCAAACGACTCGGGTCTCAGCGCCGACAGAGAACCTGCCGTTGCTTCCTCGTCACCGCAGACGAAGCTAACAACGCGATCGCCCAGCCAGCGCGCATAGGCTTCGCCCCGGTCCGCAACCATGAACGGCGCGGAACCGTCTACCGGGAGCACAAGCCATTCGCGAGGCTTCTGCCAGGATTGCTCGGCTACTGCTCTTGCTGGGCACCCACCGTCCGCGTAGCCATCCATGATCGCCTCTGCCAGTTCGGCAGTCAGTTGATGGCGGGACAGTAGGACCTCCTGGCCATCCGGGGAGCGCTCGCCCCAGCCGAATACTGGCCATTCGTCCTCGATCTGGTTCATCACTTCGTTCGTGAGCGGATCGCGCAGGACGATGCGGGCTACGCCGTTGTACCCGGCGATAGCGCAGCCTCGGTTGCCACCCTCGTGGACGATGCTGGGGCGAACGCCCCGGTAGTCGATATCTCGGTTGTAGTCGCGCTGGTGCTCGATGATCTCCAGATCACCATCGAGCGTCAGCCGAGCGATACCCCCGGGCGCATCGGTGTACGTCCAGCCGGCGAGCACGAGCGCGGAACCGTCCGGCATCCAGCGATCCGGGCCGAGCACGCCCACAAATCCATCCGGGGCGGTGGAGGCGTCGTACGTGAGCACAACGTTCCCGCTCTCAACGTCCAGAACAACGATGTCGTTCGGATCACCGTGACCACAGAACTCCTCGCAGTGGTTGAGCGCGATCCGCGAGCCGTCCTGGCTGACATGCAAACGCTCGATGTAGCCATCCACGACGATTAGTTCGGATCCGCCCGATCCATCCAGCGCGAAGCTCCACAGCGTCTCGCCGAAGTTCACCAGCACGCGCCTACCGGCGAGGTCGATGCGGGGCTGGTTGCGGCTGGCGACGACGAACGATGCGACCTCCTCCTCCGCACCGAGGTCGTAGGTGACCACCTCGATCGCCGTGCGCACGACCCCGGTCATGATGTAGTTCTCGCCGCGCTCCGTGAGCTCCTGGCGATCGGCCAGCCGCTCGTAGACAACCAGCGGACCAATCGCATCATGCGGCCAGCCGTCCGCATCCATCCGATCGCTCACGAGCCCGGGCGCCGGCATCGCCAGCGGCGTGTTGTAGGGGATCTCCAGGGCGACATCGGCTGGCGGGGTGGGCTGGGGCGCCGGGTTGTGCGGAGCTGCCGGGGGCGCCGTCTCGCTCACCGGAGCAGTGGCGGTCATCGTCGCAACCGGTGACGGTTCGGGCCGATGCTGGCGTGCGTCGCATCCCGAGACCAGCAGCGCACCGAGAACCAGCACCACGGACATGGCACCCCACGACGAACCTGTTGTCTGGCGCTGCGACCGATTCATCGCCCAAGCGTATCGACCGAATGCCCGAATTTCATCGTCCCGGGTCATGCCCTCGACTGAGGCTCCAGATACTTCTCCGCCACCTCCAGGGCGGCGCGAGTGTAGGAGCACAGCTCATCGTGCGGCAGGTCCAGCGGCACCAGCTCCTCATGGCGGGAGCCGACGTGGTCTGCGCCGAGGGCGACCTGGTCAGCGTCGAGACCGATCTGGAGCTCGTAGAGCGCGCCGTCGTTGCCGAGGATGACACAGCCAACCTCGGTGGCTATGCCATCGGGCGGGGGAACTTCGATGCCGTAGGCGAACATCGCACCCGGGAACGCGGGAAAAGGGTCGATGCGGCGTGCGAGGTCGCGCAACTGACGACGCAGCGTATCGAGCGATTCGGCCTGCGACTGGTCGGCGGCGGTAGTGGGGTCGTCCGGCATGCGTAGCTCCTCGCGATGATGCGCTCCGATGTCGATCGTGCGGCAGCCGGACCGATGCGTCCACGGCACCAATCGAGGCGTAGCGTGACGGCTCGCAGATCCTCCCGATCGCATCGCGCGTCCCGGCTCTGACAGCCGTGATGTGATCGCAAGGCCGTGTACATCGACGGCCCTCAGCGCCTGCGCCTATCATGGCTGGATGCCGGGCGGGCTGGTCAGGAACGATCGATGGCACTCCCCGCGAGGGGTTACTCCGACCTCGGGTCTGAGCTGATCGCGCCCTGCGCCGTCGCGCGCCCGGGTCGGATGGCGGTGTGGATCGCGGTGTCGAACGCCCGCGGACGGGTGGCCATGTCGTGACCGTGTGGGTCGGACGCTACGCCATGGTGGGGGGTGAGGTGCGTGAGCACGGCCCCTGGCTGGTCGACCGCCAACGCCAGCACGAGGAGTCCACGCTGCGGCTGCTGGTGCTCGCGGAACCCATCGATGAGCGCTCCGCGGAGTTCTGCAACGAGGTCGCGGAGGCCGTCGCAGCGCTGTTCGCACGCGATTCACTCTCCATCACCGGCGGTCTGTTGCGGGCGTTGCAGCAGACCCACGCCAACCTGGCGGAGTGGAACCGCCGCTCGCTGCGTGAGCACCGGGTAGCGGTGGGGGTCACCTGCGTCGTGGTGCGTGATCAGCAGGTGACCATCGCGCAGGTCGGGCCGGGGGTGGTCTACCTGCGGGACGCGCGACGGGTCACCCGGCTGACCACCGAGGAAGTCGCCGCCGCCACGCCGCTGGGGTCGGAGCAGGCGATCGAGCCCCGGTTTACTGCTACCTCGCTCGATGACCGCGAGATCCTGATGCTCACCAGCACGGCCGAAGCCGCCGCCGGGATCGACACCGTGGGACGAGCGATCGAGATGGGGCCGGAGCGGGCCCTGGCGGAGCTGTTCCTGGAAACGCGCAGCGTGAGCGACATGGCCGCCGTACTGGTTGCGGACCTCGACGTCTCCGAAGAGCAGCTCGTCGCGCCGATGGAGACCTCGCCCGGCGCGTGGGCGGACGATCTCGAGGGCCGTGAGGTGGCCTCGCTGGTTCGCGACGATGAGCCCGAGGAGAGCCCCGCGAGCGAAGAACCCGCGCGACCACGGATCGTGGAGCGAGCGCCGGCCCCGCCGCCTGAACCGCAATCAGCTCCAGCCTCGGAGCCCCGCCGGGGACCACCGCGTCGCATCGGCCGCGCGAGCGGCCCGCCCCTGCCGCGGCTGCGCAACGCCCCGCGCCTGGGGGGCAGGGGCATGCCGCGCCGCTCCCTGCTCTGGGCCGCCGCCGTGATCGCGGCGCTGGTCGCGCTGCTGCTCGCCGCCTGGCTGGTGGTTCCGGGCCTGGTCAACGAGGACCGCGCGGAGCAGCTGGAGACGGCCCTCGCCACCGCACAGGCACAGATGCAGGTCGCGGAGGCCGCGACGCGTGCGGACGATCAACGGCTCGCCCTCCAACAGGGGCTGGTGGAGCTCGAACGCGCGCGCTCCCTCGCCCCGAACGATCCGCGCATCGTGAACCTCGAAACGCTCGCGGAGGCGCGGCTGACGGTGCTGGACGCGGTCACGCCGGTGAATGACCTGGTGACACTGCTGGTGTTCGAGGGAACCCTCACCGCTCCCGTCACGGGAGCACGCATCGTCACCGGCGGCCGCGGGGTATGGCTGCTGGAGAGCGACCGAGGGCGGGTGATCCGCATCGACGCGACTTCCGGCGCGGCGGCTGAGCTCTACCGCGCCGACGAGACGTACGACGGCGAGAGCGCCGGCGATCCGGTAGCGATCAGCTGGGATGCCTCCACCGGACAGTTGCTGGTGCTGGACGAAGCCGGCCTGCTCTTCGCGATGCCGGACGATGCGAACGCGTCCGATCCCACGGTGGTCCCGCTGCGCGACGCCGATGAGCTGACATCCGTTACGGATATGACGGTCTACTCCGGAAACCTCTACGTGCTGGACGCGGACCAGAACGAGGTCTGGCGGTACCTGCCCGCGGTGCAAGGATTCGACTCAGAGCGCACAGGCATCCTGGGTAACGTGGACCTCGAAGCCCCGCTGGCGGTGGCCGTGGATGGCGATGTCTTCGTGCAGGACGGCGGGACGCTGCGCCGCTTCAGTCAGGGCCAGGAGCAGCCGCCGATGCTGGAGGGCATCGATGTCCCCCCGGTGACACCGGTGGGGATGGTGGAGGACACGCTCCGCGGCCTCTTCTATGTGGCCGATCGGGGGGAGCGCCGCGTGGTGGTGGGCGACCGCGCGGGGGACTTCGTGCGCCAGTACCGTCACCCGGATTTCGCGGACCTGCGCGGGATCGCGGTCTCCCCGGACGGCGCGCGTATCTACGTGCTGCTGGCGGACCGCGTCGCCTGGTTCTCCACCAGCGCCAACGCAAACGGCGCCAATGCGAACGGCGCCGGCGATCCGGACACCGAGAGCACCACCGAAGGTGATGGTGAGCCCGAGGCCGAACCCGAATCTGGCGAGACGGACTAGTCCGCCTCGCGCGTGCCCACGAGAATCACGGCCGGAGCCACAAGCAACGCTCCGAACGCGAGCGCGACCGCCACGCCCGCCAGCGTGGCCAGGACGCCGAACAGCAGCCCCGCGACCACCTGCCCCAGCGAGTTCGCCTGCCCCAGTACCGAGAGCACCGTCGCTCGCGTCGCGGGATCCAGCCCGCGGTTGACCCAGACGAGGAAGAACGGCGCCTCCGCGATGCTCACCCACTGCGCCACCGCGATCAGCGCGATCGCCAGCACCGGGTCCACGGTGAGGGCGAAACCCAGCGGCGCCGCCAGGGTGACGCCGTAGAGCACCGCCAGCACGCGCGCCGCCGAACCCTGTGACCCATCGCGTGATGCCCGCCGCCCGATCGCAATCACGATCAGCGCACCGAGCTGGCTGGCGACGGCGATCCCGCCGAAGACCAGCACCTCGTTCGCGCCCTCCGGAATTCCGATGCCCTCGAACAGGTGGTAGCCCCAGAGCCGGTAGAACACTTCCGACGACGCCCCGAACAGCAACGCGACCGCGGCCGCAGCCCGCACGATCGGACGCCGCCGTACCTCCGCGAACGCGGTCGTCACCAGCCTCCGCGCCGTCGCGAGGCGGGCCCTGCCATCGCGAGGCGCCGGCCGCCAGTGCGCCTCCGTCATCGTCATCGCGTACACGACCGCGAGCAGCAGCTGGCCTGCGCCGCCCAGGATGAACGCCAGGCGCAGGTCGACCAGTCCCAGCAACGCCGCGGAAAGCACCCCCGCCACCACCGCACCCTGCCGCCACTGGGCGGCCTGCGGGTAGATGCGCGCTGCCACCTCCTCGCCCGCTTCGTCCGCGAACCATGCCTCACTGGCGCCACTGAGGAACGTGAAGCCCACACCCCAGAGACACTCGCCGATGAGGATGCCCTCAAACGATGGGTAGAGGCCCATCACCGCCCACCCGGCGCCCGTGATCACGGTGCCGATGATCACGGAGAGCCGGCGGCTGATCGCATCGGCGACGACGCCGGTGGGGATTTCGCACAGCACCACGCTGGCCTCGAGCACGATGCCAGCAAGCAGGAGCTGGAACGGCGTCAGCCCCGCATCCCGCACCACGTAGAGCGCGTACATACCGAAGGTGAGCCACATGACGTAGCCGCCGGCGACGGCCCGGAAACGGTAGAGGTGCACCGCGGGGATCGGACGGCCGGGTAACAGCGTGGGCTGGCGATAGACCCACGATCGAGCGGATGGTGACTGATCTGGTGATATCCGGGACAACGGCGCGCGCCCTCGCAACGGTGCCGGGCGCCGCACACGCGTGCGGACATCCCGGCGGTGAGCCGGTGGGGCCTCAGTCTGCCGCGCGCCTCAGCGGGGTTCGCAGAAGGTTACGCGCGCAGGACAGAGGTGGAAGCGGGGGTCATGGCTATTCGCATCGGTGGCCCGTTCGCTCCTGCGCAGGTGTTCTATACCCGTTGCCCCGGAATCGGGACTTCCGCAGCATCGGCGGCGCTCCCGTGCACGTCAACTGCGACGCCGCGCTGTTGGAGTGGGACAGTACGTGGATGCAGATGGATACAGGAAGGCGCTCCGGTACACTGAGCCCATGAAGATCCTCGGTATCGAATCCTCCTGCGACGAGACCGCCGCCTCCGTGGTCGCGGACGGCCGCCGCCTGCTCTCCAACGTGGTTGCCTCGCAGACGGACCTCCACGAGGCGACCGGCGGCGTGGTACCGGAGGTCGCCGCGCGGGAACACCTGCGCGCGCTGGTGCCCGTGGTACGGCAGGCGCTGGCCGATGCGGAATGCGGCTGGGACGACCTCGATGCTGTCGCCGTGACCGCGGGGCCGGGGCTACCAGGGGCACTGGTGATCGGCCTCAACGCGGCGCGCGGGATCGCCTACGGCCGCGGACTGCCACTGATCCCCGTCGACCACATCGAAGGCCACGTCTGCGCGAACTGGCTGCAAGAGGAGGAGCCCGAGCTCCCGGCGCTGGCGCTGGTGGTCTCCGGCGGCCACACCGAGATCCTGCTGATGCAGGAGCACGGCCACTTCGAGCGGCTGGGCGGAACGCGCGATGACGCTGCCGGTGAGGCCTTCGATAAGGTGGCGCGCCTGCTCGACCTCGGCTACCCCGGCGGACCACCCGTCTCCCGCCTGGCCGAGACCGCCAGCGAGCGCAAGCTGCGACTGCCGCGCGCTTGGTTGGGGCAGAGCGATGACTTCTCCTTCTCCGGGCTGAAAACCGCCGTGCTCAACCTCGTGCGCTCAGACGGCGCGCCGCCGCCCGCGGAAATCGCGTGGGCGTTCGAGGAATCAGTCGCGGACGTGCTCTCGAAGAAAACTGCGCGGGCCGCGGAACGGGAGGGCGTCGCCTCAGTGCTGGTGGCGGGGGGCGTGGCCGCCAACCGCCGCGTGCGCGAGCGCATCATCGAGCGCTCCCCCGTGCCGGTACATATTCCGCCGCCGGTGCTCTGCACGGATAACGGCGCCATGATCGCGGCGGCGGCATTCCGTCACCTCGAGGAGGCCGTATCCGCGGAGACCCCGCTGGACATCCACCCCACGGTCAAGCGCCGCCCGCCGCGAGCCATGATCGCCTGACGCCGGCGCGATCCGCGACAACGGCTTTGGTGGTTCTTCAGGAGAGCGGACAGACTCCGCAGCCCCCGCGCGTGCACCAGAGGTCCTGCAGGTGCAGCAACCCCTGTGCGTAGAGCGCCCCGCCTCCGGTTGGCTGCGCGGCCTCCGCTGGTGTACCCCCCGGCGGAACATCGATGATCCCCGCCAGCGTGCGGGTGCGTCCGTACGGACGGGGCGCGGGCCACGCCGCCGCCAGTGCCGCCGTCTGACGCGCCAACGGCAGGTCATCGTAGGCCGCCGCCACGGCAACCAGCAGCGGCAAGGCGGCATTCCAGGCGAGCTCCAGCGCCCGTGCTTCGCCGATGCCTGGCGCCCGCAGCAACGCCGCGAGGTGTCGCGGCTTCCCACTGTGCGCTGCTGCGACCAGCACGCTGAGCGGGTCCCCGCCGGCACGCACGC
>JBJHDC010000001.1:34464-35720 GCA_050486345.1 Dehalococcoidia bacterium
CACCAGGGCATCGGTGGCCGCCGGGCGGGCGAGTTCGCGCGCCGCGGAGGCCATGCGCGTCAAGGACGCACGGTCCGCGCCGAGCGCAGACAAGCGGGCGGCGAGACGGGCGGCATCCATTCGGCGACGCCCCGCCGTCGCTTCGAGGGCACGGTCAAGCAAGCGCGTCCAGGCCTCCGCAACGCCGCATTCCTCCAGCAACCGCGCCGCGCGCCAGGCGCGTTCGGCGAGCCGACGCTCCCCCTCGTGACGCACGCGCGCGACGACCTCCGCCTCGCCGAAACGGGACGCAGCCCCTCGGCACGGCTCGCACCAACCCTCCGTCGTGCCCCCTCCACCACCCACGGGACCTTGGGCCACAGCGCGTTTCAGGCGGCGGCGGTCGGTGGCGAACGTTTCACCGATCGCCACCGTGGGCGCACTGCCACCGGAGGCGAGCGGGACCGGGCGACCCCGCTCCGCCAGCGCGCGATCATCGATCCAGACGAGGTGGAGGATGACCCCGTCGTAGCGAGGGTCATCCTCGTGGCCGTGGCGGCGGAAATCGGAGGCGCGCACATGCACCTCCACGTCCCCCGCCCGCGGCACGCCGCTCTCACCGAGCAGAACCGCCTCCCGAATGTCGGGACCCGGGCCGCGACCGGCTCGCCCGGGCCGTAACACCGTCCACGGCAGCGCCTCCGGGGGTACGCGCCCCAGCAACCAGCACGCCGTCAGCGTCGCCTCCTCCGGCAGGGGAACCGATGGACGCGAGCGGGAGTCCGACCCCGCCGTATAGGAGGCATCCCTCTCACGCAGACGTGAGCAGGGCTGCGCGACCTCGAGAGCGGCGTAGGCGTTCATGCCTGCGGCTCCGATGGCGCATCGGGCACACCGGCTGCATCGGTCTCCCGGGGCACGTCCACCGCGTCGAGAGGGGAGGCGTTCGGTCCATCATCGTTCGCGGTCCGGTAGAAGCCGGACTCTTCCGCGACCAGGCGGAGGAGCTGGCGCGACATCCGTCGGGGAGCGCGTGCGCCGGTCTCCCACTCCGAGATCGTCTGCTGGCGCGTACCAATGCGATCCGCAAACCCCTGCTGTGAGAGCCCCAGGTGCGCGCGCAGGGCCCGTACAGTGTCCGGCACCCAGCCCGGCGGCATATCCGGCGTGACACCCTCGGCGGAGGCCGCCGCCGGGGGACCGGTGCGGTACGGCGCCTCGTCCGGTCGTTCACTCATTGTGGCAGGATCCTCGATCTACCCGAACACAGGTAAGAT
>JBJHDC010000001.1:35730-37175 GCA_050486345.1 Dehalococcoidia bacterium
TCCCAGCCTCCCGGAAAAACTCTGCGGTCGGGGGAGTTGGCACTCTCCGGTTGTGAGTGCTAACATCGCGCCGCGTGGATCGTTCGGGCCAGAGAGTGCCCCCGACACGCAAGCCCGCTCCGGGACGTCCGTGCGACACTCCTCCGGCGGGATATCCAGTGACATCAATTCGGTGGGGAAGACCCAGCTCAGCAAGGAGAGTCGTGCGTTGGCGACGAACGTAGTGCCGCTCACAGACCACATCATTCTTAAGCCGGTCGAACAGGAGGAGATGACCACCTCCGGCCTCGTGATCCCGGACTCCGCCAAGGAGAAGCCGCAGCACGGCATCGTGCTCGCGGTCGGCCCGGGCAAGACGAACGACAAGGGCATCCTCGAGACGCTCGAAGTCAACGAAGGTGACCGCATCCTGTACCAGAAGTACACGGGCCAGGAAGTCACCGTCGACCAGGAAGACTACATCGTGATCCGCTTCCAGGACGTCCTGGCGCGGCTCGATGATGCTGCCAAGAAGAAGTAGTCGACCCGACTGCGACTGCAGCATCCGTGGCCGTCACCCGTGTCGTCGCGACCCGGTGTGACCGCCACCCAGTAACGAGCAGACACGCGGGCGCCGCCCGCACGCCGCCCCTCCCGCACGGGCATCTGACCCGGCGGGGGGGGCCGACCCAGAGGAACCGTCTATGCCCGCGAAGAGGCTTCGATTTGAGGATGACGCCCGGCGCGAACTGCTCCACGGCGTCGACATTCTGGCGAACGCCGTCCGCGTGACGCTCGGCCCGAAGGGCCGCAACGTTGTCCTGGACAAGTCCTACGGCCCGGCCGTGATCACCAAGGACGGCGTCACCGTCGCCAAGGAGATCGACCTGAACGACCGCTTCCACAACATGGGAGCGCAGCTGGTCAAGCAGGTGGCCGTTCGCACCAACGACATCGCCGGTGACGGCACCACGACCGCCACGGTGCTGGCGCAGGCCATCTTTCACGAGGGTCTGAAGAACATCGCCGCCGGCGCCAACGCCATGTACCTCAAGCGAGGCATGGACCAGGCGGTGCGCGTGGCAGTGGACGCCCTCCGCGACCTGGCCGTGCCGGTGGAGGACAAGGCGACCATCCAGGCCGTGGCCGGCATCTCCGCGAACGATCGCAGCATCGGTGCGCTGATCGCGGATGTGATGGAACAGATCGGCAAGGATGGCGTGATCACGATCGAGGACGGCCGCGGCCTTGACAACGAGGTCGAGGTCGTGGACGGTCTGCAGATCGACCACGGCTACCTGTCGCCGTACTTCGTCACCAACCCGGACCGCATGGAATCCGCCCTGGACGACCCCTACATCCTGATCACGGATCAGAAGATTGAGGACATCCAGGAGATCCTGCCGCTGCTGGAGAAGGTGCTGCAGGTCTCCAAGAACCTGATGATCATCTGCGATGATCTGACC
>JBJHDC010000001.1:37185-65940 GCA_050486345.1 Dehalococcoidia bacterium
CCTTCGGCGACCGCCGTCAGGCCATGCTGGAGGACATCGCGCTCCTCACGGGCGGCACGTTCATCACCACGGGCATCGGCCGCAAGCTGGCGGAAGTGCAACTGGCCGACCTCGGTCACGCGCACCGCGTGGTCGCGGACAAGTCCCGCACCACGATCATCGAAGGCGCCGGGTCGGATGAGGCGATTCAGGCGCGCATCCGCCAGATCCGCGCCCAGGTGCAGGACACCGTCTCCGACTTCGACCGCGAGAAGCTGCAGGAGCGACTGGCGAAGATGGCCGGCGGCATCGCCGTGATCAAGGCCGGCGGCGCCACCGAGACCGAGGTCAAGGAGAAGAAGTTCCGCCTGGAAGACGCGCTCTCCGCCACCCGTGCGGCGGTGGAAGAAGGCGTCGTGCCCGGCGGTGGCGTCGCCTACCTGCGCGTCGTCAACTCGCTTGACCCGCTGATCGAGCAACTCGATGGTGACGAGCGCACCGGCGCCCGCATCCTGCGGCACGCCCTGGAGTACCCGCTGCGCCAGATCGTCGACAACGGCGGCGGCGAGCCGTCCGTGATCCTCGAGCAGGTGGTGAACGCAGCCCCGAATATGGGCTACGACGCCGAGCGCGAGCAGATGGGCGACATGTTCAAGCTCGGCATTATTGACCCGGTGAAGGTCACGCGTGTCGCGCTGGAGAACGCGGTCTCCATCGCCGCTCTCATGCTCACGACCGAAGCGGCCGTGGGTGATATTCCGGAACCGAAGCAGCCCGCCGGGCAGCCCGGGATGGACGAGATGGGTGGCATGGGCGGCATGTTCTAGCCCTGCCTGCCGAGCGCATGGCTCACTGCGAGGGGCCGTCCAGTGGACGGCCCTTCTTCATTTGCACCGGCAGGCACAGCGGCACAAGGCGACCCCGACCGCTGCGGTAGACTGGCAGTGTGACCCTCAACAACCCTCCCACTCCTGACCCCCACCGGGAACCCCAGCCGGGCTCTGATACCGGACCACCCGAGCAGCGCCCGGTCGCACGACACACTGGCCTCCTCGCGGTGGCCGGGCTCACCCTCGTCGTCGGCCTCGTCGCCGTCCTGCTCATGACCGGTGGCGGTCCGAACGAGCGCGCGACAGCCACAGGCGACCTGCCCCCCGACGTCATCGCGATGATCGAAGGCCTCGAGGTGACCACGCTCGACTGGGAGATCGCGCTCTTCTCGGTCGAGTATTCGCATCAGCAGATGCAGGCCTTGCTGGCAGATGAGTACTTCCCGTTCCGCGAGGCCATTGAGCAGCACCAAGCGCTCCTCGATGCCCATTCCTATGAGGTGATCGCACTCGGGACGCTGCTGCTGGAGCGGGCGACCGTCGCCGCCGCGTACGCGGCAGGCTTTGAGCTCGACGAGGATGAACTCGAGCACTTCATGGACTATCAGCGAAATACCGTGGAGCAGGTGCGCGCCGGAACTCTGCACGCAGACCCCTCAAACCTTGCGCAGATGGAAGGGACGATCGCCGTCGCCGGTGAGGATCGCTACTGGGCAGAGGTGGTCCCGCAGTGGGGTCGCTTCACGCAGGCCTCGGAGTATCTCCTCGAATCGCGCGGTGGGATACGGGTGGAGAACTGGGGCTCCGAGTGGGACGCCTACCAGCACCGGCAGGCGCGCAGCGCGACGGTGGAATTGAGCCCCGAGCTAGCGGAGCAGGTGGATCTGGCCGAGGTGCTCGACTATCTCGAAGCGCTCGCCGCGATCGACGTGGGCTGAGGCCCCCGCTCCCGAACCCGCTCAGCGGCGTGACCGGCTCAAGGCATACGTCTGATATAACTACAGGAGACGAACACGTCCGAGGTGCCCGTGGCCGCGCCCGCCGATGCGGTGCTCCAGGCTGAAGACGGCGCGCACCCGACGAAACACACGACCGGCGTCGACCTCATGCGGGATCATCCCGCGCGGCGATGACCGAGGTGGAAGGTATACGCGTGACTCAGAGTAATGTGAGCGACGACGCCGTCAGCGCGGAGTCGCAGATCCAGGAGATCGTCCCCGGTCTCTATCGCCTGCGTACTCCCATGACCTCCAACGCCCTGCCGTGGATCATGCCCTACGCCTTCCGCGGTGCCACCGGCGTAACCCTCTTCGACTCTGGCTACGGTACCCCGGAGGCGCAGGAGGCCCTCACCGCGCAGCTGGAGGTGCTGGGCTACGCACCCTCCGATGTGCAGCGGCTGATCGTCTCCCACGCCCACCCGGACCACCTGGGCCTAGCCACCTGGCTGCGCGAACAGGCGCCCGACCACGAACTGATCCTGCTGGGTCAGGAGGCCGACTGGTTCGAGGAGACTCATCGCCACGACAGCGACTGGTTCGAGCGCAACAACAGCTGGCTGGTGCGCCATGGCGTCTCCCCGGACGAGATCGACGAGGAGCACTCCGGCCCGCCGTGGAAGGAATCCGGCGACGCCTCCTCTCGGAGTGAGAAGCCTGATGCCGCAACTGAGACCAACCGCCGCTCCTGGCAGATGGAGCACGTCACCCCGGACCGCCGCATGAACGATGGCGATGTGCTGGAGTTCGATGGCTGGCGGCTGCAGTGCGTATGGACCCCCGGGCACACGCCGGGGCACCTCTGCGCCTACGAGACCAACCACCGTCTCACCTTCACCGGCGACCACGTGCTCTCCCGCATCACGCCGCACGTCGGCTACTCCGGCGACGACGAGGACCGCCACCGCAACCCGCTGCGAGACTTCCGCGCCTCGCTGGAGAAGGTAGCCGCGCTGGATACCGCGCTGGCGCTCCCTGCACACGAGGAACTAATCGAGGATCTACCGGCGCGCTGCCGTGCGATCATCGAGCACCACGACCACCGCCTCGATGAGGTGCGCGACGGCATCGGCTCCGGGCGTACTTCTGGGATTGATATCGCGTCAGCAGTGACGTGGAACAAGCCCTGGTCCACGTTCAGCCTGCACAAGAAGCGCATGGCCCTGGGCGAAACGGTCGCGCACCTGCAGCTGCTGCTTCACGAGGAACGGGTGCGGCTCATCGAGGAAGGCGGCCGCGTGCTCTGGGAGCGCGCGTAGCTACCAGCCTCACTCACCTCACCCGTCGGAACGGCTCTCCGGCCCGCGCTCCTGAGCAGGGGCACGGGCCTCGTCGCCTGGGATCTCGTGTTCCGGGGTCGCGTTGGCTGGGGTTTCATTGTCCGGAGGCGCCACCGGCCCCTCGCCGTGGGCACGCCTGTCACCCGCGCGTGCACCATTCGATGATTCAACGGAGAGCCGAGGATGCCGCCGGCGCGGTCGACGCGGCGCATCCTCCTCGTCCTCCTCTTCCGTCACCATCACGAGTCCAAGTAGCAGTTTCCACACGGACTGCTTCCAGTTCGACTCCTCGCCCGGGGTATCAGCTTCCTCAGTTGGGTCGGGATAGAGCACCCCGGGGAGCTCCGCGCCGATCTCCGCACCGAGTATGAGGATGTTCGCGGTGAGGAAGATCCAGAAGAGCAGGATGATGACCGAGGCGAGCGAGCCATACACCACGTCGAAAGTGCCGAAGTTCTGCAGATAGAACGTGAAGCCCGCCTTCAGCAGCTCGAAGGCCAGCGCCGCGATGAGTGCGCCGGGCCAGAGGTAGCGAAACCGCAGCGTGCGGTTGGGGAGCAGCCAGTAGATCAGGATGAACGCAAGGAAGGTGAGCAAGAACGGCACCAGGATGGCGACGAGCCCCCATGAGAAGCCCACGAGCTCGTAGAGCGTCGGCGACCAATCCAGCAGTTCCTCCTGCGCGAACCGGATCACACCGCTGATCAGCAGTCCACCCAGCAACGGCAGGCCGATGATTGGGAGCAGTGCGAAGTCGATGAGCTTCGCCCGCAGGAAGGGCCGGCGTCGCCCGGCGCCGAACACCACGTTCAACGCCGACCGTACGGAAGCGGAAAGGGCCGCCGCCGACCAGAGTGTGCCGAGGAACGAGAACACCGTGAGCGTGGGCCCGAGCTCCGCCACGCTGCGAACGGATCCCTCGATAGTCGCGCTCTCGAGGGGCAGGAAATCAACGATCGCGTCCAGCACCCGCGCCTGGAGTTCCTCGTCCCGCAGCACAATGCCGAAGAGCGAGACGGCCAACAGCGTGAGCGGAAAGAGCGAGAAGAACGTGTAGTAGGAGATGGCTGCGGCCATCTGTGTGCCGCGGTCGTTGCTGAACGCACCTGCCGCTCGGCCCAGGGTCTCAAAGGGCACACGCCAGTCGAGACGGCGACGGGTCCCCATGGGGTGTTCGAGCGATTCTTCGGTCAGAAGGCATCTCCTCAGCCTGCCGTACCTGCCTGGCACGCCTGCTCGCACCCGCCACGCTCGACCGTGGTGGGGTGCTGGGTCATCCTAGACCCTTACCAGCATCCAGCGGGAGCACACAGATGGCCAGTCAGCGCCTGCAACCGGATCACCTCCAGCACCGTCGGGTGGTGGTGAAGGTCGGGTCCAACGTGCTCACCGCCGGCACGAATCAGATCAACACGGAGGCCATGGCGCACGTGGTCACCCAGATTGCCGCGCTGCTGGAGCGCGGTGGCGAGGCGCTGCTGGTCACCTCCGGCGCGATTGCGGCGGGGCGGCACCGCCTGCACGGCGTCACCAACGGCCGGCGCGATGCCCAGTCGCGCCAAGTGCTGGCCGCCGTCGGCCAGTCCCGGCTCATGGCGCTCTGGGACGAACTGTTCGAGCAGCGCGACGTGGTCATCGCACAGGCGTTGCTCACCCGGCGCGACCTCGCGGACCGCCTCGGCTACCTCAACGCGCGCAACACGCTGCTGGGCATGCTGGACCTGCGCGTGGTGCCGGTGATTAACGAGAACGACGTGGTCTCCGTGGAGGAGATCAGCGACTCCACCATCGGCGACAACGACAACCTCTCCGCGCAGGTCGCGAACCTCGTCGATGCGGATCTGCTGCTCATGCTCTCGGACATCCCCGGCCTCTACACAGCGGACCCACGACGCGACCCCGGCGCGACCCTCATCGAGCGGGTCGAACGCATCGACGAGGCCACACTGCGCGCGGCGCAGGGAGCACCAGGCGAACGGGGCCGCGGCGGGATGGCGACCAAGGTGCAGGCGGCTCGGATCGCGACGCAGTCCGGCACCCACGTGGTGATCGCGGATGGCGGCGCGCGCGATGTGGTCCTGCGCGCCGCGGCCGGTGAACCGGTGGGCACGCACTTCCTCCCCACCGGCGACCACCAGGAGAGCCGCCGCCGTTATTTGCTCTCCGGCCTGCAGGCGAAGGGGCGCGTGGTAGTGGACGATGGCGCGGCGGCCGCGCTGCTACGCGGCGGCAACTCGTTGCTGCCCGCCGGCGTGCTGCGCAGCGAGGGTGCGTACGCGCGTGGCGATGTCATTGGCGTGTACGCAGACGACGGCCGGCACCTCGCCTCCGGGATGGCGAACTACGCGGGAAGCGAGGTGGCGCGTATCGCGGGCCTGCACTCCACGCGCATCGTGGAGACGCTGGGCTTCGACTACGGCGAAGAGATCATCCACCGCAACAACCTCGTGCTCGTGTAGCGGCCACTGATCGTCCGCGGCGGCGCCCCGGTGTATTCTGTCCTTATGACCACCACCATCTCCTCACCTGCAGTCGGCGGCTCCGAAGCGGTCCAGAAGGCCGCCCTTGCTCGAGCCGCCAGCCGCCGTGCCGGCTCGCTCTCCAGCGCGCAGAAGGATGCCGCACTGCGGCGAGTCGCGGATGCCCTGATCGCCGAAACAGACCGCATCGTTGCGGCGAACGAGCCGGAAGTGGAACGTGGCCGCGAGCGCGGGCTGACCGGCTCTTTCATCGACCGCATGGTGCTCACCCCGGAGCGCATCGCCGCGATGGTGAACGACGTTCGGAACGTAGCGGCGCTGCCTGACCCCATCGGCGTGGTGGACGAGATGGCCACCCGCCCCAACGGGCTGCAGGTGGGACGCATCCGCGTACCCCTGGGAGTGATTGGCGCCATCTACGAGTCGCGCCCCAATGTCACCGTGGACATCGCCGCCGTCTGCCTGAAGACCGGCAACGGCGTGGTGCTTCGCTCTGGCAGCGACGCGCACGACACCTCTGCCGTGCTGGCCGAGATCATCCAGCGCGAGGCCACCGCCGCCGGAATCCCGGACGGGCTCGTCCAGTTCATCGACTCCACGGACCGCGACGAGGTAGGCGCGCTGCTGCGCGCGGATGAGTACGTGGACCTCATGATTCCTCGCGGCGGCGCAGACCTGATCCGGCGGGTGAAGGACGAGGCCCGGATGCCCGTGGTGGCGGGCGGCATCGGCGTCTGTCACACCTACGTGGACAGCGAGGCCGACCTCGCGATGGCACGCGACATCGTGGTGAACGCGAAGACGCAGCGGCCCTCCGTCTGCAACGCCCTGGACACCGTGCTGGTGCACGAGGCAGTCGCGGCCGCGTTCCTGCCAGACCTCGCGACGGCGCTGGCCGAGCGCGACGTCACGATGCACGTGGACGCGCGCGCGGCAGCAAGCCTTAGCGACCGCGACAACGTGGTGCCCGCCGTGCCTGAAGACTACGACCGCGAGTGGCTCTCCCTCGATTGCTCGGTGAAGGTCGTCGATTCGCTAGACGAAGCGATGGACCACATCGCCTCCGTAGAGGGCTCCGGCCACTCGGAGGCGATTGTGACGGGGTCCTACCCCACGGCGCAGCGCTTCCTGCGGGAGGTGGATGCGGCAGCCGTGTTCGTGAACGCCTCCACCCACTTCAACGACGGTGCGCAGTTCGGGCTGGGGGTGGAGGTGGGCATCTCCACGCAGAAGATGCACGCCCGTGGCCCCATGGGCCTCCGCGAGCTCACTTCATACAAGTGGATCGTGCTAGGCGACGGTCACATCCGCACCTAGCCCGCGCGACGGGCCAGACGCCCGGCAACCGATTTCCATACCCGAAACCCCACACGCGACAACGCAGCGCGTACGCTCACGGGAGAACACGTCTCCACGTACGATGGCGACAGACGATCATCGGGGGTTCTACCCCTCCCAGCAGAGAAGGAGCTCCCCATGCTCGATTACCGCTTCGAGCGCATCTCTCGCACTATGCAATCCGAGCAGTACCTGGTCGAAACGTCAGAGAACGCCGTCGGACGGCTGGACCTCCACTTCACGAACGCAAAGGCCTACGGCACGCTCGTCGTGCATGCCTCGCTGCCGGAAGAGGAGATCGAGGATCTCATCTCCGTGATCGATGACCGTCTGGTCAGCTCCGCAGATGAGTATCGCGAGGACTTCGTGATCACGGTCTGGCGTGGCGAGGAGTTCGGCACGTTCTCAGAGGATCCCGCGAGCTGGGCCGGTGGTCCGCCCATCATCGATGATCTGCCGGACGAGGAAGAGCGCCCACTGGGGGCGTAGTCACAACAACCGAGGGGTTCGCTACTTGCGCGCGACCAGGCGGCGGGAAGCCTCGATGACCCCGTCCGCGGTGAGGCCCATGATCTCCAGGACCTCCGACCAGGTGCCGGACTCGCCGTAACGGTTCTGGACCCCCACGAACTCCATCGGCACCGGCGCGCGCGTGGCCAGCGCCTGCGCGCACATCGCGCCGAGACCGGAGTGCACCAGGTGCTCCTCCGCGACCACGATCGCGCCCGTTTCGCGGGCGGCGCGCTCCAACGCATCGACGTCCAGTGGACGAATCGTAGCCATGTTCAGCACGCGAGCCTCGATGCCCTCCGCGGCCAGTGCATCCGCCGCGCGGAGCGATCGCTCCACCATCAGACCGCAGGCGACGATGGTCAGGTCGCTGCCGTCACGCAGTTGATCGGCCTTGCCGACCTGGAAGCGTGCGCCGTTCTCGTAGATCACCGGGATCTTGGGACGGCCGGTGCGGATATACCACGGGCCGGTGTCGGCCGCGGCGGCCTCCACGATGGCAGCCGCCTCGACGACATCGGCAGGCACACAGACCGTGAAGTTCACCAGCGACGAGAAGAGCCCGATGTCCTCGACGGATTGGGCGGAGGCGCCGTCTTCACCGGTGGAAACACCGCCGTGGCTGGCGACCAGCTTCACATTCAGGCGTGGTTGCGCCACGGACATCCGCAGCTGGTCAAAGGCGTGCTCCGCGAATACAGCGAAGGTGGAGGCGAAGACCGTGTGGCCCATGGTCGCCATGCCGGCGGCCGCGGAGATCATGTTCTGCTCGGCAATACCGAAGGTGAAGAAGCGATCCTCGAACTGATCGCGGAAAGCCCGCGCCGAAGTGGACTTGCCGAGGTCCGCATCCACGACCACGATGTCTGCGCCCTGCTCCTGGAGACGGATGAGCGTGGGGCCGAGAGCCTCGCGCGTGGCGGCGGGAGCGGACGCGGTGGTCATGCGAGCTCCTCCATGGCGCGGTCGAAGTCTTCCTGGCTCGGCGCGGCGCCGTGGAAGCCGGGGTTGTTCTCCATGAAGGACACGCCCTTGCCCTTCACCGTCTTGAAGATCACACACGCCGGTTGACCACGCACATCGCGCGCCCACGCCAGCGCCTCCTCGACGGCGTCAAGGTCGTGCCCGTCGATACCGCTCCGTACCGCCCACCCGAAGGCGCGGTACTTCTCGTCCAGCGGCTCGAGACGCATGGTGTTGTCGACAAAGTCGTCATTCTGGATGCCGTTGCGGTCCACGATGGCGACCAGGCGGTCAACGCCGTGATGAGCTGCGGCCATCGCGGCCTCCCACACCTGGCCCTCGTCGTGCTCGCCGTCGCCCATCAGCACGTACACGTGTTGATCGCGGTTTTGCAGGCGCATGGCGAGCCGGATGCCGAGGCCGAATGAGAGGCCCATACCCAGCGAGCCGGCGGAGTTCTCCACCCCGGCGGGCTTGCCCAGCACGGAGTGCCCCTGCAGACGCGAGCCCTTGCGACGGAACGTATCGAGCTCCTCGACGGGCAGGTAGCCGAACTCCGCGAGGATCGCGTATTGCACGGGGGTGCAGTGGCCCTTGCTCATGATGAAGCGATCGCGGTCCGGCCAGTCTGGATGCTGCGGGTCATGGCGCAGGATGCGCCCGTAGAGCACCGCCAGGATTTCGGTCGACGACATGGATCCGCCGATGTGCCCCGACTGTGCGCCGAAGACCATGCGGACAATGTGACGTCGGACCCGGCGTGTGAGCGCCGCGAGATCGGCCGCTGTACTCGTAACCATCGCAGCCCCGTCTGCTGAGGTCGTGGAAGCCTGAGTATACGAATCACAGGGCCGATGGTCGAACATCTACGCCATAGACACGCCACGGACAGCGGCCGATGCGGTCAACATCCCAGTCGGCAAACGCGATCTACGTGGAGCACGAGGAGTGCCCGCATACGGGGCACAGACTGCATCCCTCGCCAAAGACCAGCGGACCGGCACAGAGGGGACAGCGTGGCCCCCACGTGCGCTGCTGCCGGAGCCGGCGAGTTGACCTACCACCGGTAGCACCCGATGCGGGCCGGTGTTCAGTCGAAGCGGGCACGGTGATTGTCGTGGCCATAGCGGCGCGCCTCCCTGCCTCGTCCGGGCCTGATCAGGCCATCGAGGCATAGAAACGAATGTTCTATTTGGAGCATATCGAAGAACGTTCGTTCTAGTCAAGGAGCGATGGCACGCTTGCCCGCTATCCTACGTCGCGCGCCGCGGCCTCCAGTGCTCGTACGTGTGCCTCGTCCAGCGGCGCAGCTCGAGACGCCGAGACCAGCAGCCGCGCCTCCTCCGGCGACCGCACCCCGGCAGCTACGCAATGCACGCCGGATTCTGACAGCCCCCATGCCACCAGCGCACGACCGGCACGATCCGCGCCACCCTCCACGGTCGTCAGCGCCTCCGCGACGAGAGCGAGGTCCAGTGTGCGCCCGTTCCCGACTCGGCCTGCAAGCACCACGCCGACATCGTGCTGTGTCGCAGCCTCGATTGCCGGACGCATCGCGAGGCGTGACGGAAGATTGAGCGGAGCGACCAGCACCTCTGCCCAGCCGGCCTCGATCGCCTCAACGGCACGCTGCGGATCAGAGGTAGCGATACCCGCGTGACGGATCGCGCCGCGCGCTCTCACCTCCTCGAGCGCCGCGAGGTGAGCATCGGTCAACGGTGTTGGAAAGGCGACGACATCCAGGTACCCCGCCGGCCCCAGCCGCACTGCAGCCGCCTCCACCGCAGGGCCGAGCAGCTCCGGCGCGGGGAGCGATGCGAACACGCTCACAATAGTGAGGCGGGGGCGGTCGATGCCGGCGACCTCTCCCACCAGTTGCTCCAGGTCGGGCTGCACGTCGCGGACATCGATGGCCACCAGCGAGACACCAGCCGCGAACGTCGCCGCTGCCGCCTCCGTGGCCTGCTCCAGCGGCAGATCTTGCCAGGCGCGCGCGGTGATGCCGATCTCCGAGACGATCGCCTCCGTCCGTCCCAGTCGCCGATAGCGCATGCCTGTTCCTCTCGTGCTGTCGGTGCCCGTCTGACCCGCGTTCGAGGGTAGGCTACGATGCACCGAAACGCTCACCCGGGGCGGAGCCTTCATCATGGGCAGCTTTCTGCGCCTGCTCCTGCTTGCGGGTGTCGTGGTCCTTCTCTACATGGTGATCATGCGTCCGCGCGAACTGCGGCAGCTGGGCCGTCGCGCGCGGCTGGTGGGTCTGCTCTACGTGGTGGCGTTGGTGGCCACCGCGCTCACCCGCGCGTTGTTTGGATGGGGAGCCTGACATGCAAGCCGCATCCGTCCCGCGCATCCTCGTCTGCCCGCAGGAATTCAAGGGGTCCCTGACTGCGTTCGAAGCCACACGTGCCATCGCCACCGGCGCACGCCGCGCCGCACCGAGGGCGACGGTGACGGAGCTCCCCATGGCCGACGGCGGCCCCGGCACCGCCGAGATCGTGGCGCATGCCACCGGCGGCGAAATGATCACTTGCTCCACGCGCGGCCCCCTGGGCGATACCGTCGAGGCCCGCTACGCCTACCTCGAACATCGCGATGCCCCGCCGCTCGCGGTGGTCGAGTCTGCCACGGCCGCCGGCCTGATTCTGGTACCCGCCGAGGAGCGCGATGCAACGCTGGCAAGCAGCTTTGGAGTCGGAACGCTGCTCGCGGACGCCATCCGTCGCGGTGCGCGCGAGCTGATCATCGGGGTCGGAGGTACCGGCACCAACGATGGCGGCGCAGGCCTCGCACAGGCGCTGGGGCTGCGGTTGCTCGATCCCGCCGGTACGGAGCTGCCACCCGGCGGTATCCACCTTGCTCGGCTGGCGCGCATCGAACGCCCCGAGAGCCCGCCACGTGACCTCCGCGTACGCATCGCGGTGGACGTGCAGAACTTGCTGCTGGGCGCCGAGGGCGCGACGGCGGTCTACGGGCCACAGAAGGGCCTCCTCGACTGGCAGGCGCCTGCGATGGAGACCGCCCTCACCCGCTGGGCGGAACGGAGCCGCCGCGACCTGAACGCCGATGTCACCAGCGTCTCCGGCGTCGGGGCGGGCGGCGGGATGCCGGCGGGGATCCTCGCGTGGCACCCAGACGCAACCATCGAGTCAGGCGCAGCCCTGGTCGGGCAAGTGATCGGCCTGGCTGAACAGATCGCCGCGGCGGACCTCGTGATCACCGGCGAGGGCGCGTTCGACGGGCAGACCGCATACGGCAAAGCGGTGGCGCACGTCATCGAGGCCGCGCGCGCGTCGGGAGTCCCGTGCGCCGTCGTCGCCGGCAGCGTGCAGGGTGTGCCGCAAGGTGGAGCACGGGACGTCGCGGACATCGAGGCCCTTGCGCCGACCGGGGATCCTCGCGCCCTGGCAGCCGCGATGGCCGATGCCAGCGGGTTCGCCGCCGACGCCGCAGAGCGACTGGTGGCACGCTGGATTGCCGGGCGTTGATCAGCGATTCCTCACGGCAGCACTGGTTCACACCATGGGATCCCGCTAAACGGCAGGGGTTTTTCTTGCGTGATGCCAAGAACACCTGAAAAATCAACGGATACCGCCGCCCGAACCGCTTGACAGAAGGCGCCGTTCCGGCAAATGATGACCTGCATAGGCCCTTACCAGATGTCGAGAACGGCAGGAGGAACGCAATGAATAAGGCAGAGCTCGTAGCACAGGTTGCCGCGCAAGCCGGCACCAGCAGCGCAGAAGCGGAGCGGGTGCTCAACAGCTTCCGCGATGTGATCCAGACGAAGGTGAAGGCGGGCGAAGACGTCGCTTACCCGGGCCTGGGCAAGTTCAGCCGCGTGGCGCGCAAGGCACGCACCGGCCGCAACCCGCAGACCGGTGAGGCAATCAAGGTGAAGGCCTCCAAGGCGCCGAAGTTCACCGCCGCCGCCGGCCTGAAGTCCGTGGTGAACGGCGAGGCCCCGGCCCCGAAGCTCGCTCGCACAAAGTAGCCTGCCGCCGCTGGTCGTCGATCACCGCCGGCCGGCACGACCGGCCGGTGATTCGTCGGCTTCATACCAGGAAGGGCCGTCAGCAGACGGCCCTTCTTCGTGTCCGGCAACTCTGAGGTATGTGCGGGCTAGCCCCAGCCCAGTTCGTGGAGGCGGTCGTCGTCAATACCGAAGTGGTGCGCGACCTCGTGGATCACGGTGCGGCGGATCTCCTCGGCCAGCGTCTCGTGGGCGAAGCGTCGCTCATGGGGGCCCTGGTAGATGAGGATGCGGTCTGGCAGCACCATCTGGTAGTTCATGCGGTCCACCAGCGGCGTGCCGATGTAGAGGCCGAAGAGTTCATCCCCCGGCTTGAGCCCGGCCTCCTGCAGGTCGTACTCGGACGGCTCCCGCTCCACCACGATGGCCACGTTGTCCAGGAACCCCGCGAGCTGATCCGGGAGCTCGTCGAGCGCCTGCTGCACGATGCGACGGAAGCGTTCTCGTTGCACTGCTAGGCGTCCGGCTCGTGTTCTCCGCGCTCCCCGCTCTCCTCGCGTGTGGCGGGGACCGGCCAGAGCGTGCGGTAGCCCTCACCGGTAATCGCCCGGCGGATCTCCTCGCGCTCAGCAGCAAGCAGGGCCGTGTAGACGGCGTCCAGGTTGCGAATTGCCTTGAACGCATCGAGTGAGGCGAGGCGTTCCCGGATCTGACTCAGCACGTCCAGCCGGTCGAGCGACGCGATGCGGAGTGGCCACGCAACAATCGTGAGGCGGTCGGGCGCGGGAACCCCGGCGCGCGCATCGGCGATGGTGCGCATGCGCGCGCGGACGCTGCGGGCGGGCGGCAGCAGAAAGACCCCCGGCTGACCATCCGGACCGGGGCGAAAATCCACGAAGAGCCGCTCATCGATCGCCTGAAAGCGAAACACCGCGTGATCACCCGTGCTGAGGTGCCGCCGGAGCGCATCCAGGTCCAATGGATATGAGGTGTCCACGCGAGCAGTCTACGACGAAGGGCCCCTCATCCGTCCAGACACAGCGGCGCTCGATGATCTGATCTGCGCGTCGCGTTGACCGCGCGTCACCGTTGGGGCGAATATCGAAGGCGTGCTTCCCTCAACTCCCCGCTCAATTCGCTCTCGCTTCCCGGCGCTGATGGCGCTCGCTGCTCTGTTCCTGGCGGCGTCGGCGTTCGTTGCCTGCCAGGAGCAGCCGATCGAGAGCGAGATCAACATCCGGGAGCGGCCGGTGGAGGGCGAACCGCGCGGCTTCAAGCTCGGATTCTCTGATATCCCCGCTGAACTCACGGACGAGGCATACATCGCCACATACGACCTTGTGGCCGACTACGGCGAGGTGCTGCTCATTCAGCGCGTCCCCGCGTGGAGCAGCTTTATGGTCGGTCCCACGGCCACCGGCCGGCTGGCCAGCCAGGCCGAGGCCGAACGCGACGCCGCGCGACTGCGCGGCCTGACGCTCGTGGTCGCCCTCGATCCCTTCGATCCGACCAACCGGGCACGGCTCAACATGGTTCCTGATAGTCATGCCGGTGGTGATCTCGGTGACCCGGATCTGCGCCGGGCCTTCGTCAATGAAGCGATCTTCGTCGCACGGGAAATCCGGCCCGACTACCTGGTACTGGGAACGGACGTGAATGTCGCGTTCGAGCGTAACCCGAACGGCTACCGGCTCTTCGTGGAGACCTACCACGAGGCGTATGCAGCAGTGAAGGAAATCGCGCCGGATACGCAGGTGCTGGTCTCCTTCCAGTACGAGGAGCTGCTGGGCATCATGCCTGACCTCCCGCCGCACGCACCCCGCTGGGAGTTGCTCCGAGACTTCGAGGGCGCCCTGGACCTGTTGGGGATCACCTCGTACCCATCCTTCGTCTACTCACAGGCACGGCGGGTGCCGTCGGAGTATTACCTGGACATCGCAGAGCGCACGGATCTGCCGATCGCGTTCCTCTCCGTGGGCTACTCCTCCGCGCCGGGACGCGACGGTATCAACTCGTCCACGCCGGACGAACAGCGCCGGTTCCTGCAGCGGCTCATGGAGGACGTCGACCAGTTGGGGTCACCAATGCTGATCTGGTTCGCCGCACGCGACCTCGGATTCGCGGAGGCGCCGCCGTATGACCTCATCGCCAGCCTGGGCCTGCAGGCCCGCGACGGCGAGGGCAAGCAAGCGTGGCCGGTCTGGGAGACAGCCTCCAACCGCCCCTACGACCCGGAGGCAGCCGCGGAGGCGCGAGCCCTGCGCGACCTCGACTCCGCCGATGGCGAAGGCGAGCCCGAAGACGAGGACGGCGAAGAGGACGGGGACGAACCGGACGAGGAATCGGACACCGAGTAGCTCGCCTTCGAGCAACTCAGCACCCTCAACGCCACCTCGCCGTCGGCGAAACCGCTACGCGTAGACCATGTTCCGATCGATGAGCGCGCGGCTGATCACCAGGCGCTGAATCTCGGACGTGCCCTCCACGATCATGAGCTGGCGGGCATCGCGATAGTGGCGCTCCAGCGGGTGATCCGCCATGTAGCCCTGACCACCCAGCACCTGCATCGCCTCGCTCGCCACGCGGTTCGCCATCTCCGTGGCATAGGCCTTCGCGATGGAGAGCATGTGGCCGTCCTGCGGGCCGAACTTGCCCTGGTCCACCAGCCACGAACCCTGGTAGACCAGCAGCCGCGCCGCTTCGATGTCGATCGCCATGTCCGCGAACTTCATCTGGATCGCCTGGTGGTCCGTCAGCGGCTTGCCGAACGTGTGACGCTCGCGCGCGAACTCGAGCGCGTAGGACAGTGCGCCCTCCGCCAGCCCGACACCGCGTGCGCCCACCACCGGGCGCAGCGAGTTGAGCGTGGCCAGCGGCATGCGCATACCCAGCCCTTCCTGCTCACCCACCAGCCGGTCCGCCGGTACGCGCACCTGATCGAACGTCAGTACGCCCGTCGGCACGCCACGCACGCCCATCTTCTGGTCGATGGAGGTGACCTCGAAGCCCGGCATGTCCGTGTCCACGATGAAGGCGCAGATCGACCGCGGGTTGGCCGGGTCGGTCTTCGCGAAGACCACCACCTGGTCCGCGTTGGGGCCGCCGGAGATGTAGCACTTCTGGCCGGTGATGACGTATTCATCGCCGTCCTTGATGGCGCGCGTCTGGAGGCCCGCGACGTCCGAACCGGTGTCCGGCTCCGTCAGGCAGAACGCTGAGCGGCGCTCGCCCCGTGCCACGGGACCGATAAAGTCACGCTGCTGCGCCTCAGTGCCGAAGAACTTGATGGTGTGCGTGCCTAGCGAGGAGAGCAGGAGCATGAGGCCCGCGGAGCAGTCGACCTTCGCGACCTCCTCCACGGCAACGGTCAGCGCCATGGTGCCGGCATCCGCGCCGCCGACCTCGGTTGGCAGAGTGATGCCCAGGAGGTCCGCCTCCTTGAACGCCTGGAAGTAGTCCTCGGGATACTCCGCGGTGCGGTCCACCTCTGCCGCGCGGGGGGCAATGACCTCCTGCGCGATGCGGCGTGCGGTTTGCTGGATCAGGCGATGTTCTTCGCCGAGCTGGAAGTCCATGGTGAAGCGTGCTCCGTCCCTCTGGCCGTTGGGCCTCGCTCGCAGCGGGTGTCCGTCGCGATCGTGGCGAGTGTCAGGGTACGGGAAATGGGCCGAAGAGGCTCGTGAGTGACTTTGCGATCAGCCGGTTACGCGTCGCCGCCAACGACAACAGTCCACTGGCGGATCTGCCACTCCGTCACCAGCCCGGTGCGTACGTAGGGGTCGCGCTCCACGAATTCCTCGACAGTGGCTCGGTCGTCGGAGCGGAAGATCAGCGCGGCGCCATCGAGGGGTTCCGCCCACGCGCCCGCCATCACCAGCAGACCGCGCTCGTGAAACTCTGCCGCCAACGCGAGGTGCTCCGGGCGGACCACACCGCGGCGTTCCACGATGTCATCCACGTAGTGGTAGAGGAGCACGAAGTGCACGGCCGGCGGTCCGCGCTAGGCCTGCGTGATGCGGCGCGCACCCGCAACCATGAGCAACGAACCGAGAAGCGCAGCGGCGAGCAGCAGGGTGCTGGTACCGTCCGGCGTCCAACCGAGGTTGCCGACCTCCGGGAGCTGCGGCGCCTTGCCGTCCTCCGACACGGTGCCGTCAACGGGACTTTCCGCGGGCGGGGAACCATCGAGCGCATCTACGTAGGCACTCATGTACCCGGGAAGTGCCGTCTCGGCTGGTTCGGTGGCCCAATCCTTGACCGTGAGCGGTTCGCCCAGGAAAGCGACCAGTGACTGGCTCACACGGGAGGCCTGTACACCGTCTTCGCTGTAGAGGAGCAGGTCGATCGTGGAGCCATTCTCCACGCAGCCCTCGCCCAGGATGACGGGCATCGAGAGGTTGGCGACCGGGATGTCGGCACAGAGCGCGCCATCCACGAAGATCGCGAGCGCGTCGTACGCGGCGTCGATGTCAGGCGAGCCGAAGCTGAGCTCGACCTCGGTGTCTTCATCCTGCTGAGCGGCGGTGGGCGCGGGTGCGACCGCGAGGAACAACACGGCAGCGAAGAAGGCCACCATGGGGATAATTCGGCTGGCATTTGGGGTGAGGTGCTTCAGCATGTGAGCAATATAAACCGTCACGAATCGCATCGCAAGAGATTCCGTCACATATTTCTCCCACTGGATACTCACTGGTACCGAGCGCTGTGGTGATTGAGAAACTCGTTGACACACCCCCGGCTCAGCCGTACGGTTGTCATTCTGCGCCCCGATCCGATACACTGTGATTCGCGTGGGCCGCTTACTCGTTCAACATCGATTCCACTCGTAACTCCCCGACGGTGTGCAAGCCGACCGGGGTGTTCTCGTGTCTGCCTGCTACACCGCTGGTTGTTTCGGAATCTGCGAACTACATCGACCTGCGCCGGCCACGCGTCTGACCACGCACCGACGGTCCGTCCAACCCGGGATGGGCCCGCTCTGGTGAAGGGGAGCGTCTGTTGACCACGAATCACCGCATTGTCCTGCCAGGCCGTCGGGTTCCGGATCTCCGGAAGACCTTCGGCTCCAACCGCCATCTCATGGAGATGCCCAATCTCATCGAGATGCCCAAGCGTTCCTACGACCGCTTCCTGAGTGAAAGCCTTCGCGAGCTCTTCGATGAGATCTCGCCGATCGAGGACTTCACCGGGGGCCGCATGGAGTTGCGCCTGGGTGAGTACACGTTCGATGAGCCGAAGTACACGGAGACGGAGTGCCGCGACCGCGAGCGCACCTACTCCCGGCCGATGCGCGTGAGCGTGGAGCTGCTCGTCAAGGAGACCGGCGAGGTCAAGGAGCAGGTCCTCTACATGGGCGACGTGCCCATGATGACCAAGCACGGCACCTTCATCATCAACGGCGCCGAGCGCGTGGTGGTGTCGCAGCTGGTGCGCTCCCCGGGCGTCTACTTCACCGCGGAGATCGACCCGGCTACGGGCCGCAAGCTCACCGCCGCCAAGCTGATCCCCAACCGGGGCGCCTGGCTGGAGTTCGAGACCAGCTCCAAGAACATGGTCTCCGTAAAGGTGGACCGCAAGCGCCGCATCCCGGTCAGCGTGCTGCTGCGCGCCATCGACATCGATGAGTCCGGCCAGCTCTCCGACGAGGAACTGGGCACGGATGATCGCGTCCGCGCGCTGCTGGAAGACCTGGACACGGACGAGGAGCACCCCTACCTCGAGGCAACGCTGTCGAAGGACCCCACCTCCAACCGCGCAGAGGCGCTGGAGGAGTTCTACCGCCGTCTGCGCCCCGGCGACCCGCCGACGCTGGACAACGCGCGCGAACTGCTGGAGACGCTGTTCTTCACGGACCGCCGCTATGACCTAGGCCGCGTGGGCCGCTACAAGCTGAACAAGCGCCTGGGCCTGGTGGACGCGCCCGAGGACCGTATGCTGCGCCGCGCCGACCTGATCGCCATCGTGCGCCGCATCTGGGACATCAACCACGGCCGCGGCTCCGCGGACGACATCGACCACCTGGGCAACCGCCGCGTCCGCTCCGTGGGCGAGCTGATGCAGAACCAGTTCCGCATTGGCCTGCTGCGCATGGAGCGCGTGGTGCGGGAGCGCATGACGATCACCGACCCGGACGAGGCGACCCCGTCCGCGCTGATCAACATCCGCCCCGTGGTGGCCGCCATGAAGGAGTTCTTCGGCGGTAGCCAGCTCTCCCAGTTCATGGACCAGGTCAACCCGCTGTCGGAGATCGCGCACAAGCGAAAGCTCTCCGCCCTGGGCCCCGGCGGCCTCTCGCGTGACCGCGCGGGCTTCGATGTGCGTGACGTGCACCACAGCCACTACGGCCGAATCTGTCCCATCGAGACGCCAGAAGGTCCGAACATCGGCCTGATCGGCAGCCTCGCGACGTACGGAGTGGTCAACGACTTCGGGTTCATCGAAACCCCGTACCGCGCGGTGCTGCACGAGATTCCGAAGAACAACAACCGCCAGCTGGAGAACCGCATCCTCTCCGCGGAGGTGAAATCCGCGACCGGCAAGATCCTGGGCCGCGAGGGCGACCAGATCACCGAGGAGCAGGCTCGCGCGCTGGGCGAGGCGAACGAGGACAACATCCCCGTCGCGCCGTTCATGTCCGCCGAGGTCGTCTACCTGGACGCCCATGAGGAGGAGCGCTGGCGCATCGCCCAGGCAAGCACGCCGACCGATGAATACGGCAACCTCGTCGCTCCGCGTATCGAGGTTCGCCACGGTGAGGCGTACATCCTCGCGAACCCGGTGGACGTGGACTACATCGACGTCTCGCCACGGCAGATCGTGTCAGTGGCTGCGGCGATGATCCCGTTCCTGGAGCACGACGACGCGAACCGCGCCCTGATGGGCGCCAACATGCAGCGCCAGGCGGTGCCGCTGCTGCGCCCGGAGGCGCCGCTGGTTGGCACCGGCATTGAGTCCGCGGCCGCCGCCGACTCCGGCCAGGTGATCGTCGCGGAGGAAGACGGCGAGGTCGTATCCGCCACGGCTGACTTCCTGGTGGTCCGCTACCAGTCCGGCCGCGAGGAGCGCTACCCGCTGCTCAAGTTCGTGCGCTCCAACCAGGGCACGTGCATCAACCAGCGACCGATCGTGAGCCGTGGCGACCAGGTCAAGAAGGGCCAGGCGCTCGTCGACTCCTCCAGCACAGACGGCGGTGACCTGGCGCTGGGTCAGTCCGTGCTCGTCTCGTTCATGTCCTGGGAGGGCCTGAACTTCGAGGACGCAATCGTGCTCAGCGAGTCCGTCGTGAGCGAAGACAAGTTCACCTCGATCCACATCGAGAAGTACGAGGTCGAGGCTCGCGACACGAAGCTGGGTCCGGAGGAGATCACGCGCGACATCCCCAACGTGGGTGATGAGGCGCTCCGCGACCTGGACGACGAAGGCATCATCCGCATTGGCGCGGAGGTGCGCGAAGGCGACATCCTCGTCGGCAAGATCACGCCGAAGGGCGAGACCGAGCTGACGCCGGAAGAGAAGCTGCTGCGCGCGATCTTCGGTGAGAAGGCGCGGGAGGTGAAGGACACCAGCCTCCGAGTCCCGCACGGGGAGCGCGGCAAGGTCATCGACGTGAAGGTGTTCCGTCGCGACAACGACGACGAGCTCCCCGCGGACGTGAACATGATGGTGCGCGTCTCCATCGCCCAGAAGCGAAAGATCGTCGAGGGCGACAAGATGGCCGGTCGCCACGGCAACAAGGGTGTGGTCTCCAAGATCATGCCCGTGGAAGACATGCCGTACCTGGCGGACGGCCGCAACGTGGAGATCATCCTCAATCCCATCGGCGTGCCGTCGCGCATGAACGTGGGCCAGGTGCTGGAGACGCACCTGGGCTGGGCCGCCTCCACGCTGGGCTACCGCGCCCTGACCCCGGTCTTCGATGGCGCCTCGCAGGTGGACATCGAGGATGCGCTGGCGCGGGCCTGGATCGCAGTGCAGTCCAACGCGGTGGAGACCGAGCCGGCACTGCGCACGCGCGACGCCGTGGTCGGTCAGCGCGTGGACGTGGACGCGATGGAGGCCTACCTGCGGGAGGCCGACTTCGACCCGGACGCGGTCCTGCGCGGCGACGAGCCGGGCACGGCACGCCAGTGCGCTCAGACCCTCTGGCTGGAAGGCATGGGCGAGAAGAACGTCCGCCAGATGCGCCAGGAGACGCTGGACGAGCGCATGAACGAGGTCTGGGAGCGCACCAACGTGGCACCGCCGATCTTCGGCAAGCAGACGCTCTACGACGGCCGCACGGGCGAGCCGTTCCACCAGCCGGTGACGGTTGGATACATCTACATGCTGAAGCTCATCCACCTGGTGGACGACAAGATTCACGCTCGTTCCACCGGTCCGTACTCGCTCATCACGCAGCAGCCGCTGGGTGGTAAGGCGCAGTTCGGTGGTCAGCGCTTCGGTGAGATGGAAGTGTGGGCGCTGGAAGCCTACGGCGCAGCACACATCCTCCAGGAGATGCTGACCGTGAAGTCCGACGACGTGGTGGGTCGCGTGAAGACCTACGAAGCGATCGTCAAGGGCGAGAACACCATGGAGCCCGGCGTGCCGGAGTCCTTCAAGGTGCTGGTCAAGGAACTCCAGTCGCTCTGCCTGAGCGTGGAGATCCTCAACGACGACGAAGAGGAGGTCGGCTTCATCGACGACTCCGACCAGGCCGTGCCACGGCTCGGCATCAACCTCTCCGGACGTGAACTTTCGGGAGACGAGTAACTCATGCTCGAAGTCAATGATTTCAACGCGATTCGACTGTCGCTGGCGTCACCATCGCAGATCCGTTCGTGGTCGTACGGTGAAGTGACCAAGCCGGAGACGATCAACTACCGCACGCTCAAGCCGGAGAAGGACGGGCTCTTCTGCGAGAAGATTTTCGGCCCGCAGAAGGACTTCGAGTGCCACTGCGGTAAGTACAAGCGCGTCCGCTACAAGGGCATCGTCTGCGATAAGTGCGGCGTGGAAGTGGCGCGCTCCAAGGTGCGCCGTGAGCGCATGGGGCACATCAGTCTCGCTGCGCCGGTCACGCACATCTGGTTCGCAAAGGGCGTGCCCAGCCGCCTGGGCCTGCTGCTGGACATCCCCCCGCGCACGCTGGAGCGGATCATCTACTTCGCCCAGTACGTAGTCACCGGCGTGAACGAGGATGCTCGCGGCCACGCTATGGAACTCCTGCTGGAGGAGATCGATCAGGAGGTCAGCCGCCGCGAAGGTGACCTGGGCAACCGCATTACCCTGCGCGAACAGCTCCTGAACCACGAGGTCCAGGAGATCGAGCAGCGCAAGGTGGAGCAGCTGGCCGAAGCCGACCAGGAACTGGAAGCCACCGTTGATGCGGTGATGACCGAAGCGCGCGAGATGGAGCAGGACCTGCAGTCCCGCACCGGCGAGAAGCTCCGCGGCAAGCTGGTCTTCCGCGACGAGGCTGTGGCCGCGCGCGGGGACGAGATCGGCCCGGACACCCTCCAGGCGCTGAAGGACGCCACCCGCGCCACGATGAACGCCGTCGAGGAGAACATTGCCTCCAAGAAGGCCGACATTCAGCTGATGGCAGACGCCGCCGCGCAGCAGAAGCGTGACCAGGCCTTCAAGGAGCTGGAGCCTCTGCGGCAGCAGGTGGCCGAGATTCGCGAGAAGGTGCGCGCGGAGTACGCCGACCACGTGAAGTGGCTGGAGCGTCTCCGCGATCCGGTGGAATCCGATCACCTCACGGTGCTGACGGAGTCCGAGTACCGCGAGTACGAGGAGCGCTTCGGGCTGGTGTTCAGCGCCGGCATGGGCGCGGAGTCCGTACTTTCCATCCTTGAGCGCATCGACCTCGACCAGCTCAGCGAGCGGCTGATCCAGGAAGTGGAAACCGCCTCCGGCCAGCGGCGCAAGAAGGCGACCAAGCGCCTGCGCGTGGTGGAGGCGCTCCGCAAGTCCGGCAACCGCCCGGAGTGGATGATCACCACGGAACTGCCGGTGCTCCCGCCCGACCTACGCCCCATGGTGCAGTTGGAGGGTGGCCGTTTCGCGACCTCTGACCTGAACGACCTCTACCGCCGCGTGATCAACCGCAACAACCGCCTGAAGCGGCTGCTGAACCTGGGCGCGCCGGAGATCATCATCCGCAACGAAAAGCGCATGCTGCAGGAGTCCGTCGATTCGCTGATCGACAACGGCCGCCGCGGGCGCGCCGTTGCCGGTTCCGGCAATCACAAGCTGAAGTCGCTCTCTGACCTGCTGAAGGGCAAGCAGGGCCGCTTCCGCCAGAACCTCCTGGGCAAGCGCGTGGACTACTCCGGGCGCTCCGTGATCATCGTGGGACCGCAGCTGCGGCTCCACCAGTGCGGCCTGCCCAAGAAGATGGCGCTGGAGCTGTTCAAGCCCTTCGTCATGCACACGCTGGTCCGCCAGGGCCTGGCGCACAACATCAAGAGCGCCAAGCGCATCGTGGAGCGAGCGCAGCCAGAGGTGTGGGACGTGCTGGAGGAGGTCATCCGTGACCGCCCGGTGCTCTTGAACCGCGCCCCCACGCTGCACCGCCTGGGTATCCAGGCCTTTGAGCCCACCCTGGTGGAGGGCTCCGCGATTCAGCTCCACCCGCTGGTCTGTTTCGCTTTCAACGCGGACTTCGATGGCGACCAGATGGCCGTCCACGTGCCGCTGTCCTACGAGGCCGTCGCGGAGGCGCGCCAGGTGATGCTGTCGAGCAAGAACCTGCTGTCGCCATCAGACGGTGAGCCGGTGGTGGCGCCCACGCTGGACATGGTCCTGGGCTGCTACTACATGACCTTCGACCGTTACGGCGAGGACGCGGATATGCCGCGCCCCTCGTACTACAACGCGGCGGGCGTCCAGCGCGCCTACGAGATGGGCACGCTACACATTCACCAGCCGATTAAGTACCGGTTGCCGTCCGGTGAGTTCGTGAACACGACCACCGGCCGGGTGCTCTTCAACGACATTGTCCCTGACGAGTTCGAGTTCCAGAACGAGCAGATGGACAAGAAGCGGCTGCGTGAACTGGTCTCACGCTCCCACCGCGAGCTGCCGGAGGAGAAGACCGTCCTCCTGGTGGATGCGATTAAGGACATCGGGTTCAAGTACGCGACCCAGTCGGGTATGACGATCGCTGTGTCCGACATCGCTCGTCCGCCGACCAAGCCTGCGCTGCTCGAAGCGGCGGATGCTCAGATCGACGAGATGGAAGAACAGTTCCAGATGGGCCTCGTCACGGACGACGAGAAGTACCAGCACGCCATCCGCGTGTGGACGGAAACGACCAACCAGATGCAGGACGCGCTCTACGGCGCGCTGCATCCGGCCAGCCCGCTGGCCATGATGTCCAACTCCGGTGCGAAGGGAAACATCGCGCAGATCCGGCAGATGGGCGCCATGCGCGGCCTGATGAGCGACCCGAGTGGCCGCATCATCGACCTGCCGATCCGCTCGTCCTTCCGCGAGGGGCTGTCGGTGCTGGAGTACTTCATCTCCACCCACGGCGCCCGCAAGGGTCTTGCCGACACGGCGCTCCGCACCGCGGACTCCGGGTACCTGACCCGCCGCATGATCGATGTGGCGCAGGACCTGGTCGTCCACGCGGGCTCGTGTGTGGCTGATGACGCCCCCGTGCCGGGCATCTGGATCCGGCACCGCGGCGACGACGCGCTGCTGGCGTCGCTCGAGGAGCGACTCACCGGCCGCTGGTCCGCCGCCACCATCGCCGATCCCAACACGGGTGAGGTGATCGTGGGCGCCGACGAAGAGATCACGGAGGCCACGGCCAAGCTCATCGTGGAAGCAGGCATCGAGGAGTGCTTCGTGCGCTCCCCGTTCACCTGCCAGGCGAAGCGTGGCATCTGCCAGCGCTGCTACGGCCGCTCGCTGGCCACCGGCCGGCTCGTCGAAGAGGGTGTCGCCATCGGCATCATCGCGGCGCAGTCCATCGGTGAGCCGGGCACGCAGCTGACCATGCGCACGTTCCACACCGGTGGTGTGGCCGGACTGGACATCACATCCGGTCTCCCCCGTGTGGAGGAGATCTTCGAGGCACGCGTCCCGAAGGGCCTCGCCATCATCTCCGAGATCGATGGCGTGGTGACCGTGAGCCGCTCCGGCGACCAGCGCATCCTCTCCGTCACCAGCACCCGTACCGTGACAGAGGAGTACGAGCTGCCCGAGGGCTACGAGCTCCAGGTGGCCGACGGTGACGATGTCCGCATCGACCAGGTGCTGGCCGCACCGGAGGAAGCCTCCGAGGAATCCTCGCTGCCCGCGGTGCCGATTCTGTCCACTGCGGACGGCAAGATTGAGTTCGTCCGCGAGGGTGGTCGACGCCGGCCGAAGGCCATCCGCGTCTCCGGTGTCATCGAGGAACGGCGTGACTACCCGGTCCCCGCCAACGCGCGTCTGCGTGCGGAGGGTGGCGAGTTCGTCACGGCCGGTGAGCAGCTCACTGAGGGTTCCCTGAACCCGCACGAAGTGCTCTCCATCCTGGGCCCCGAAGTCTGCCAGCTCTACCTGGTGGACGAGGTCCAGCGGGTGTACCGCTCCCAGGGCGTGAACACCAACGACCGCCACATTGAGGTCATCGTGCGCCAGATGATGCGGCGCGTGGAGATCACCGCGGCGGGCGCCACCGACTGGCTCGAGGGCGAGCGCGTAGAGCGCAACGAATTCGAGCAGGTGGTGGAGCGGCTGGTCGCCGAGGGCCTCACGCCCCCGGAGGCGAAGCCGGTGCTGCTGGGCGTGACCAAGGCCTCACTGGAGACGGACTCGTTCCTCTCCGCGGCCTCCTTCCAGGAGACCACGCGGGTGCTGACGGAAGCGGCGCTCGCCGGACGGACCGACCACCTGGTTGGCCTGAAGGAGAACGTCATCATCGGCAAGCTGATCCCGGCACGCGCCCAGATCACGGTGGAGCGGCCCGAGCCGATCGCCGAGATCGCTATGCCGGAGTCGCTGTTGCTCCCGTTCATCTTCGACTTCGAGCGGCAGGAGACGATCATCGGCGAAACGCCGTCCGCCTTCGCGCCGACCGAGGAGATGAAGGCAGAGCTGGCCGGCACGACCTCGTTCGTCGCCGAGCCGACCTAGCGCTGAATCGCGGCACATTCCGCGACCCAGCTCGACGATCGATAGCCGTCAATCACGAGGGGCCCCATCCGGGGCCCCTCGCTTGCATGCGCGTGGACTGAACCGCTACTGCCGGGCGCGCTGCCTCGCACGATACGCGCGTGCCTTCATTCGGCTCCCGCAGGCCGACATATCGCACCATTGCCGGGACCGATTGCGTGACTCGTCCAGGAACAACCAGCCGCACTCATCGTTGCGACAGGTCTTGATGCGGTCGGCGTAGCCCGCAGCCAGCGCCGAGTGCAACACGGCAAGCGACCAGGCGATCCATGCGCCGAAGCCCACTGGCACCGGGTCCAGATCGCAGGCTGCATAGCCACCCCGGAGATCGAAGCGGAGCCGGACCGGAAACTCCTCGGCAAGCGCGTTGGCGGCGGCCACATCCGCCACACCTGGCTCCACCAGGCATCCGCGCACCACCGCACGAGCGCGCTCCGCCACGGGCGCGTCGTCCGCACCCGGCTGCGGGGCGCCCGTGGGGACTTCGCCGCTGTTCACGAAGACCAGCACCGCGCGCAACGCCGCAGTCAGGCTCCCTGACTGCAGATCCTCGAATCGTACGGGCTGATCCCCGGGCATGCTGTTCATACGCCGATGATACGCGGCTTCCCGACAAATCACCATCCATCACTACTTGACTGGTGACTACCGGCGCGCTTACCATCACCATCAATCAAGATAACACTGGTAACGTTCATACGAGGTATCCGATGCAACACAACTCCCTGTCGCTGTTCCGCGAAGAGGCGATCGAGTGGGCGGCACTCACCGAGGTCCTGGACAGTCATCCCGATTCACCGCTGACGGCCGGCTCTGACCCCTGGCACAGCGCGGAGGTGTACGCGCACCTCGCCCGCTGGTTCAGCCGCGCCGCGGATGACCTGCAAGCGCTGGCGGCTGGCAGGGAAACGACCTTCGAGGCGGACGCAGACAGCATCAACGCCACGTGGCGCCGCGAAGACCGATCACTCTCGTTGACGGCGGCGCGCAACCGGGCGACGGGGGCTCGGTGGCGGCTGCTCATGATTACCGCGGAGACACCGCGAACACAGTGGAGCAACGCGTTCATCGAGACGTTCCACGCCGCCACGCGCCAGCACTACCGTGAGCACCAGGAAGCGATTACTCGCCTTCCGGGACGTGTCACGGTGGCGAACCCCTCCAGGGGGTAGCGCGACCGGTCCGCTTGGTGGCTACGATGGTGTGAAGACACCGCAGTCGCGAGGAGCCTCCATCGATGGACCCGGTACTCGAATCCGCCCTCTCTCAATTCAACCGCGCGGCCGACCAGATCGGCCTCAGCGACGATCACCGTCTCTACCTGACTTCCTTCAAGACCACGTTCCACACGCAGTTCCCGGTGCAGATGGACGACGGTTCCCTGCGCGTCTTCGATGGCTACCGCGTGCTCCACGATGCCGCGCGCGGGCCGACCAAGGGCGGCATCCGCTACGACACGCACGTCACCCTGGACGAGGTGAAGGCGCTGGCAATGTGGATGACCTGGAAATGCGCAGTGGTGAACGTGCCCTTCGGCGGCGCCAAGGGCGGCGTGATTGTCGACCCGCGCGCGCATAGCCAGGAGGAGCTGGAGCGACTGACGCGGCGGTTCACCTCGGAGCTGGAGCCGATCATCGGCCCCGAGAAAGACATCCCTGCACCGGACATGGGCACCAACCCACAGACGATGGCGTGGATGATGGACACATACTCCATGTCCCACGGCTACACGATTCCCGGCGTAGTCACCGGGAAGCCCGTCTCCATCGGCGGATCCGAGGGCCGTTTTGAGGCGACCGGGCGCGGGGTGCTCTATGTGCTGGAGGAGCACTTGCGGTCCAGCGGCGGCCTCTCTGGGCGCACGGTGGCGGTGCAGGGGTTCGGGAACGTGGGCGCGGTGGCCGCGCGGCTCGTGTCACAGGCGGGCGCTACCGTGACGCACATCTCTGACCTCAGCACCGCTCTCTACAACCCGCAGGGCATCGATGTAGGCTCCGCCTACGCGTTCGCACAGAACACCGGCGGCACCCTGCGTGACTGGCTCGGAGAGCATCCCTCCGCGGCGGAGGAGGTGGACCCGGAGGAGGTGCTGCTCGCCGATGTCGACGTGCTGATTCCCGCCGCGGTGGAACTGGTCATCACCGAGGAGAACGCCGAACGTGTGCAGGCCAGCCTCATCATCGAGGGCGCCAACGGTCCCACCTCGCCCGGCGCGGACGAGATCCTGCAGCAGCGCGGCATCGTGGTGATCCCGGACATCCTCGCCAACGCCGGCGGCGTCACTGTCTCCTATTTCGAGTGGGTGCAGGCCCGCCAGTACATGCGCTGGTCGGAAGATCGCGTCAATGAGGAGCTGCGCCGCCTGATGGTGGCCGCCTACCACGAGGTCGTCGCGCGCTGTCCCATCGGTGGCGAAGGCTGCACACAGCGCCAGGCCGCCAACTGGCTGGGCATCGAGCGCGTCGTAGAGGCGATGGAGCTGCGCGGGATTTACCCGTAGCGGCTACGTAGACTTGCCAATCGCCGTTCAGTGCGCGACGTCAGCGGTACCAGCCTGCCGGCAGCTTCTCCGGTAGCCACCCGAGCTGGCGCATGCGGATGTGTTCTCGCGAGTGCGTGACCGCGTTATCGAAGAAGTCGCCGCACTCCCGGCAGCGGCTGAGCGGCCGGCCGTCCGCTCCATCCACGGGCCGCAGTTTCGCGCGCTCCGGGTCCGCGTTCTCGCGATGTTCGCAGTCCCAGTAACAGCCAAAGGGACAGAATTCCTGCGCGCTCATCCGGGTCCATCCTGCCGGCAGAATGCCGGCTCGTGCTGCGCAACGTTCGCGACGATCCATTCGCTCGCTAGAATAGCGGCTATGACCAGCGACGCTCCCGCCGCATCACCATCCTCGGTCGCCGCGATCATCCTCGCGGCCGGCTCCTCCACGCGCATGGGCGGCACAAACAAGATCTGGGAACCGCTGGCGGACGAGCCAGTAATCGCATCGTCCATCCGCATCGTTGCATCGGTGCCTACCATCAGCACCCTGATCATCGTCGCACCCGAGGCTGACCACCGCCGCGTGTGGGACGTCTGCGCAAGCGTTTCGCAGCCGGTGCAGGTTGTGGAGGGTGGCGCGCGGCGGCAAGACTCCGTCGCCTGTGGCCTCGCCGCGGCGCCCGAGGCTGCCTGGTACCTGGTGCACGATGCAGCGCGACCGCTGGTGACGGTGGACCTCGTGCGTCGCGTACTCGATGGCGCTCGGACCC
>JBJHDC010000002.1:0-878 GCA_050486345.1 Dehalococcoidia bacterium
GGCGCGGTGACGGCGCACTGCGGCCCGCCCAGCCCGCAGCCCCGCTCGATCGCCCGTTCCCCGATCGCACCCCGGCAGACCCCGTCGCCGCGGCCCGCTACGAGGCGATGTTTGACCCGGACCGCCCCGGCATCGCCGGCCGTCCCTACGCCACCTTCCAGCGCCGCCTCGCCGCGTGGGGCATCGACTTCCTCATCCGCGTCGTCCTCCTCTGGATCGTCATCGCCATCGTCGGCATCGAGACGCCCGATGACCCCTTCGCGCTCTCCGGCCCGCTCTTCGGCACCATGCAGTCCCTCAACCTCATGTACGGCTGGATCTTCACCACCCAGGGCTGGACCCCCGGCATGCGCATCCTGCACATGCGCATCGTCCGCGAGGATGGCCTCACCGCCCCGGGCCCGTGGTGGGCCATCGTGCGCGTGCTGGGCGCGTTCGTCAGCGAACTGGCATTCTTCGTCGGCTACCTCTGGATGCTCCGCGACGCCCGTAACCAGACCTGGCACGACAAGATGGCGCGCACCTACGTCGTGATGGCCCGTGAAGAGGACTATGAGCGCCGCCGCTAACTGTTAACTGTATGGACCGTTAGACTGGTCTGAGCGGCGTCGCCATCGACCCGCTTCCCACCCTCAAGCGTCCATCGAGGCGGGACCGGAGGCTGCCGTGCTCTACCAGCCCCCCAGGGCGCTCGGTCTCCTCTTCGGCTCGGCGCTGATCGCCTGGTCGCTCGCCGTCGCCATCCTCCTGATGCTCTACAGCTCCGGGCGCGAGGTGGATGCCTACACCGTCGGCATCTACGTCGGTGCCGTGGCCGCCCTCGCCGTCGCGGTTGTCTTCGCCTACTGGACCTACTCTCTCGCCACGCTCTCCTACTC
>JBJHDC010000002.1:888-56572 GCA_050486345.1 Dehalococcoidia bacterium
TGGTCATCTCCTGGGGCCCCGTGCGCCAGGTGATCCCGCTCGCCGCCATCGAGCGACTCGTTCCCGGCACCTCTGTAGGTGTTCCCAAGGTCAGAGGCGTCTCCTGGTTCGGCCACCACGTCGGCCAGGGCACCATCGATCGCATCGGGGCGGTGATGTTCTACTCCACCCATCAGGCGCAAGAGCAGGTGCTCTACGTCATGACCACGGAGCGCAACTACGCCATCTGCGTCGCGGACCCCACCGCCTTCGCCCGCGAAATCCAGCTCCGCCAGAACCTCGGCCCCACCGCCGAGGTCCGCCACCACGTAGAGCGCGCGGACGCGCCCCTGCAGGCGTTCTGGGCGGACCAGACCGGCCGCGTCCTCGCCGGCCTCGCCATCGTCCTCTGCGTGGTGTTGTGGGGTGCGTTCGGCGTCCAGTACCAGTCGCTCCCCGAAATGATCGATGTGCACTTCCCGCCCTACCAATCGAGGGCGATCGTGGAGCTCGTGGATCGCCAGGTCCTGCTCGAGCTGCCTCAGCTCGCCACCATGCTGCTCGCCGCCAACCTCGCCGTCGGCTTCCTGCTCTACACGTGGGATCGAGCCGCCGCCTACGCGGTCTTCGTGACGGGCGGCGTGCTGCAGGTGGGCTTCCTCGTGGCCTTCCAGGTGGCGATCCATGGGCAGTAGGTCCGCGGTCCATCGAGGCCTCACCGGGAGCGCACCGGCATGACGGAGACACCCGAGCAGGGCCGCAACGGCCTCACGGCTGACGTGATCGTGGTCGGCTCCGGCCCCGCCGGCAGCACCGCCGCGCGCACCATCGCAGAATCCGGCGCCAGTGTGCTGCTACTGGACCGCGCCCGCTTCCCGCGCGACAAGCCCTGCGGCGGCGGCGTCACCATCCGCTGCGCCAACCTGCTGCCATTCTCTATCGATCCGGTCGTGGAGGACGTCATCACCGCCGCCCGCCTCCGCATCCGCGGCCGTCGCGAGGTCACCAAGCGCACGGACGAACCCATCACCTACATGACGCAGCGCCGCCGCCTGGACGCCTTCCTGGCCGAGCGCGCCCAGGAGTCAGGCGTCGAGTTCCGCGACGGCCAGACCGTGCGCAACGTCGTCCGCTACGGCGACGGCACCTTCGAGGTCACCACCGCCGATGGCGTCCACCGCAGCCGCGTGGTCATCGGTGCGGACGGCGCGAACGGTATCGTCGGTAACCGCCTCGGCTACGAGCACCACCAGGACGGCGCAGTGGCGCTCGAGGGCAACATGCCCTTCCCGGACGGCGTGCCGGACGAGTTCCGCGGCCAGGTGGTGCTCAACTTCGGTTACCTGCCCGGTGGCTACGCCTGGATCTTCCCCAAGGGCGACCACGTCAACGTAGGCGTCGGTGGCTGGCGTGATGTCTCCGGCCCCCTACTCCGCCCCGCCCTCCAGCGGGTCTGCCGCCTCTACGGCCTCGACCCGGACCGCCTCGAGCACCTCCGCGGCCACCACCTGCCCATGCAGCGGCGCGGCATGACCCTCGCCGCCAACGGCTCCGCCCTCATCGGTGACGCCGCCGGCCTCGTGGACCCGCTCTCCGGCGAGGGCATCTACGCCGCGCTGATGTCGGGAACGGCGATCGCCGCCCCCGTGCGCGACTACCTCGATGGCCGCGAGCGCGATCTCAAGCCCTACCAGCGCGTGTTGGAGCAGGACTTGCTGCCGGAGGTCGATACCTCCGCGGCGCTCATGGACATCTTCCACGCCTGGCCGGAGCCCTTCGTCTGGGCGATCCAGCACGCCAGCCCGTTCTGGACCGGCGCATGCCGCCTCGTCCGAGGTGACCGCACCTACATCGATCTCTCCCACGCCTTCGGCAGCCCCGGTCGCGCGCTCCTCCAGCCTGCTGCCCGCGCCGGTCGCATGGTCCGCCGCCGGCGCACCCCGGCGCCCGCCCCGCGCGGAGCGGAGTAGCCGCGTGCTCCCGAGGCAGGACGGAGCGCGCACAGGGACGCTCACAACAGGTCGCCACTCCGTGCCGCTGCGGCTCCTCGTCACCGCACTCCTCCTCGCCGCCCTCGCCGCCGCCTGCGCCGCGCAGCCGGTCGAGGACACCCCCGCGCCCACCGAAACGCGCGTCTTCCAGCCCGCCTCCACCGCAACGCCCGTGTCCCAGGTGGAACCGCTGCAGCCAGACGAGATCGAGGACGTGCTGCGCGAGGTGATCTGCTGGTACGACGATCCGGGTCAGGCCAGCGCCTGCATCCCACCCGGCGAGGAGACACTGGCGGCGCTCCAGCGCATCGCGCTCTCCGCCGACCCGCGTTTCATCGCCCCGCTGGTGGACATGCTCTGGCTGGAGGTCGGCTGGGAACGCTGGGTCCTGGAAGCCTTGGAGCGCGTGAGCGAACAGCGCTTCGCGACCGTCGCGGACTGGGTGCGCTGGATCGCGCTCGAGCAGCCGCCACTCCCCGAGGGCTACAGCGAGTGGAAGGGCCGCCTGCTCTCCCTGGTAGACGAACGCTTCGCCGTCCTCATTCACGACGAAGGCGGGCTCGGCGCGGAGCAGCTGGTCTGGGCCCACGTCAGCTCCACCGACTTCCCCCCGCTCACCGAACCCACCACGGTGCACCGCGTGGAGCAGAACTACCTCGCTCCCGCCGACCGCGTGATCGGCGTACTCATCGATGGCGAAGCACGCGCCTACCCGGAGCGCATCATCGCCTGGCACGGCATCGTGCGAGACTCCGTCGCCGGGCGCCCCATCGTCATCTGGCACTGCCCGTCGTGCGGCGGCGCAGTGGCGTTCGATGCCCGCGCCTCCAACGGTTCCATCTACACCTTCGGCACATCCGGCCTCGCCTACGACTCACGGCGGCTGGTGTTCGATGAGCAGACCCGCAGCCTCTGGGATCCAGTCTCCGGGCAACCGCTGCACGGCCCCCTCGCCGGCGCCGAGGTCACGCTCAACCTCGTGAACACCCAGCGCACCACCTGGGGATCATGGTCCGCCCGCTATCCCAACACCCGCGTCCTCGGCCTCGATACCGGCCACGTCCGCGACTACGACGAAGGCGTCGCGCTCCGCCTGGAACAGGCCACCGAGGGCCCCACGTTCCCCGTCGTTGAGCTCGACGACCGCCACGAGCCAAAGCGGCACGTGCTGGGGGTCTCCATCAACGGCCAGCACAAGGCCTACGACCTCGCCCGCGTCGAAACCATGGGCCTCCTGCGTGACACCGTGGGCGGCCAGTCCATCCTCATCCTCGGATTCGGCCCCGGCCAGGGCGCAACGGTCTACGCCGCCGGTGGCGTCACCTTCCAGACCCTCCAGGGCGCCGGCGAAAACCGGGAGGTCATCGATGATGAAGATCTCGCCTGGTGGGTCGACGAAGAAGGTCTCCTCAACCAGCGCAACGGCACCACGCTCCCCATGATCCCCTCGCAAGTCGCCTACTGGTTCGCCTGGTCCGGCGCCCACCCCACCACCGCCCTCTGGAACCCATAGCCGTTAGCTCGTCCTGTGCTCGACGTTGCGATGCCGGAGCGACTCGTGGTCGCGGAAGCCCAACCCCCGTCCAACCTGCGCCGGACGACGGACGCCGCGAAGGCGGCGGGGGGTTTGGGATTCTAGGACCACTCAGGCCACGGAGCCTGCCGGCACTACTTGAGGTTCCGCGGCCGCAGGCGCATCAGCCACATCGCCGCGAGCCCGCTGGCGACCGCCCACAGAACCAGCACCACGTGGGACCCGATTGCGTACGCGCTGGCGTCTCCACGCGTCGCACCGAACAGGACGGCGCTCTCCGCCACCGCAATCTCGTACGGTCCGACGTTCGGGAACAGCGGGATGGCCAGGACGATTCCGATCACGACCATCACAGCCACGTAGTCGGCCGGCCCCAGTGGGAGGCCAAACGCCACGCCGATCATCCAGTACGCGGCCGCCTCCAGCAGCCGCAGCAGAAACGTCAGCGCGAGCACACCCCCGAACCGCTTGCTGCTGCGTAACGATGCGAGGCCGTTCAGGATCCCCGGCAGCCAGTCCGCCGCCCGTTGCTGCAGCGACGCGGGGAGGGAGCGGATCGGACGCACGTGCGAGAAGTCCCGGCCGGTATCCACCCGTGCCAGCCGCACCGCGCCGAATAGGGTGGCTGCAACGACGACACCGATCGTTGTGGCCTCCGCTGCGCCAATGAAAGGCAGGTTGAGGAACGGCAGCAGCACCAGCATCAGGAGCACGAACGCTACGGAGTCGACCAGCGTTTCGGTGGCCATCACGTTGCTCGCGAGTTCCGAGCGTTCGATGTCCAGGCGGCGGTGGGTGAGCTCAATCCGAAGCACGTCTCCGGCTCGAGCCGGGACCAGGATATTCACCATGTTGGACATGAAGAGGATCCCCGTCAGGGTGGGGAGTGGGAGATCCCGGCGCTCCGGCATGAACATCCGCCAGCGATACGCAAACAGGACGCGCGAAAGGGCAAAGAGGCCGGCAGCGGGCAGAATCCAGCGGAAGTCCGCCTCCGTGAAGCGCTGGAACGCCTCGCTCACGTCGAGCCGCCAGACGACCAGCGCGATCGCGATGGCGGCCAGCACGAACCGCAACAGGAGTCTGACGTATCGGTTGCCCAGCGCGTTCACGTGGCGGCCACCTCCCGTCTCATCGACGATCGAGGCTGGCACAGGAGCCTCGGTGCAGCGACCCTGACACGGTGATCAGGACACCCGCAGGAATCGCACGCCCTGGCAGTTCAGGCGGACTCGCCCGCTACCCAACCGCTCCCCGCGGCCCCTCGATGAACGGCAGCGGCACTACCGCGGCCTCCTCCGGCACCCCATCCGTGTCCACCACCACCCGCTCGAGGCCCGGTGGCAGATAGGCCAGCGCGATGCCGGCGTTGAGGACCGGCGAGAAGGTCGCGTTCACGCACGCGCCCAGGTCGCGCGCCGCCATCGAGATGCGTGAGCCCCGTTTCGCCAGCCGCCGCCCCTCCAGCTGCACACCCTGCAGCGTGCGCTCCAGCTCACCGCGCTCGGCGTGGTGCGATACGTTGCCCAGCGCCTCACGCCCCGTGAACGCCCGCGGGCCATTCGCACCATCGAGGTGAACCAAATCGCCCAGGCCCGCGTGGAACGGCGTCGCGGGCGCGGGCGTCTCCGTGGGCGCTTCGATGAGCCCGGCCTCCATGCGCATCGCGTCGTACGCCGCGAGGCCCGCCGGCGTGATGTCCAGCGTCAGCGCGCTCTCCCAGAAGTGCTCGCCCACCTCGGGCGAGACGATGAACCAGTAGCCGTCCTCGCCAAAGTCACTCACGTGCGCGACCAGCGCTCGATAGCCACCGAGCAGGATTTCGTGCGCCTCGTTCAGCGGCACCGCCCCGGGGATCGTCTGCCCCACGACGCCCTCGAGGAGCTGCGCCGCCGCGGGCCCCTGCACGGAGAGCAGCACCGATTCCGTGAGTCGGTCGCGCACCACGACATCCTCGCCCGGCGCGATCGCACTCTCCACCGCTTCGAGCAGCGTCTGCTGCGCGCGCGGACCGGTCACCACCAGCCAGCGCCCCTCGTCGAGATGCGCGAGGTGCGCGATGTCGAGCATCGTCCCGTCATCTCGGCACGCCACCGCTCGACGGATGCCACCCACCGGCACGCGACTCGGGTCGCTCGCGAAGACGCGGTCGAGGACCTCAATCGCTCGCTCGCCAGTCACATAGAACCGCCCCACGTGGGAGCGGTCCATGATCACAGCCCGCTCCCGGGCGATCTGCTGCTCGTCGTAGGTCCCCGCGTACCACAGCGGGAGGGTGAAGAAGTGCACCGGCGCGGGGTGCCACCCCGCCCGCAGGTGCAAATGCGCCAGCGGCAGCACGTTGGTGCGCACACCCTCAGGCTGCGGCCCGCCGATCGATCCCGGCTGGATCACCGGCAGGAAGTCACCAAGGTGGTCAAATGGCGGCCCGCCGTTGGAGGTCATGCGGTCAGTGTCTCGGATCGAGGCACGAGGGGCGACCGGTTCCCGTGCCACCCCCACCTGCGAGCACGCGCCGCGCCCCGGTACACCAATCCCAACGCCCCCACAGAGGAGGGCGCCATCGCCGTACCCGCCCAGCAGGAGCACGGACCTATGCAACAAACGATCGAGCAAATCACCGGGGCCAGACGTGAAACGACCCCCGAGAATTTTTTCTCAGATTCAGCGACGCGAAAGTTGGTGAAGGGAATCCTTCACACAAATACCGGCTCAGTGCGCATGCCCGTGCGCATCAAACGGCAGCCCCTCACCGACGGGCTCCAGGTCCACCCACTTGCGGAAGCCCTCCTCCGTGCGGGTCATGCGCCCCACGCCGGGGTAAGGCCCGTGGCAGAACATGATCAGCGCCCCCGCGTCGATGCACTCATCCATCAGCTGCTTCTTCGTCTCCATCGATACCAGCGGCAGGATGTCCACGCCCGACACCCACGCCGTGCGCTCCAGCTGCACCCGGTGCTGCGCGAGGTCGCCCAGGTAGACGCCCCACTCCTGCCCGGACCGGACCACCACCGTGCTGTGCCCCTCCGTGTGACCGGGCGCCGGCACGAAGATCACCTCATCCGTGATCTGAGTCTCGCCATCCAGCAGCTCCAGCCGATTGGCGATCGGGTCGAGGTTCCGCGAGAGGTAAGTCGCACGCGTGCGCTCGTTCGGGTGGGTGGCGTCCTCCCACTCCTGCTGGCTGATGTAGTACGTCGCGTTGGGGAACGTGGGCACCGGCTCCTCCGCCCCATCCGGCATTGCGGTGTTCCACCCGCAGTGGTCCGCATGCAGGTGCGTGTTCACGACCACATCGATATCCGCCGGCTGCACCCCCAGCGCAGCGAGCGAGGTCAACAGCGTCCCCTCCTCCGCCGGGGAGGCAGCATCACGGTCGCCGGGCTTATCACCCACGCCCGTCTCAATCAGGATCGTCTTGCCACGCGACCGCAGCAGCACGCAGTTCAGCCCCAGCGGAATCCGGTAGCGCTCGTCCATCGGTGGCGCCTGCCGCTCCCACATCACCCGCGGCACCACGCCGAACACCGCCCCGGCATCGAACCAGTACGTGCCATCGTTCACCACGGCCAGGTCAACCGCACCAACCTGGAATCGTGCTCCGCTGGGAAGGGTCATGCTGCTGGCTCCTCTGCCTGTGCTGTCCGTCGTGGCGACCGCTGGTGCCGTGTCCGTGAGATTGATACGTGCTGGGGCTCTTCTCGCGATCCTGCGCTACCAGAGCGCTCGACGGTCCCGGGATCCCGGTACCCGTTCATCCTGAGCTTGTCGAAGGACGCCGCGAACGCGGCGCGGGTACGGGGATCCCGGGGGTGCAGACGCCACGGCGCCCGCGGACACGTCCCCTCTGCGAGACCGGCCTCTGTCGAACGTATCGCGAGAACTCATGGAGGGGACACCCTAGTACCCCCACGAGATCACGCGGTCCGGCCGCACCCGGAACACCATCGAGGTCTCCGGCGTCGCCGTCCGCGAGGCCATGTAGCCGCGCCCGCCCTCCTCACCGAGGTAGTGCACGGCGAGTTTAGTGAGCGTCGCCTCGTAGTCGGCATCCTCAACGGGCTCCGCCATGCCCTCGAGGATCGCGGCCTGATACGGGTCATCCTTCGTGTCCACGCAGAGGGTGACGCGCGGATCACGCTCGATGTTCCGCCACTTCCGCGTGTACGTCTGCGTGCAGATCAGCGCCGCGCCGTCGCGCCACAGATGCCAGACCGGCGCCAGCGAGGGCCGGCCGTCGGCGTCAATGGTGCCCAGCACGCTCACCAGCGGTCGCGCAAGCAGTGCATCGAGTTCATCGGACGGAAGAGACATCAGAACCTCCGCGCGCGCTGCCTACTGGGTGACCACCTCGAACCGGTACCCCTCATCAACGCGACGCACGCGACCCAGTGTCGGAATGTCGAAGTGAGGCGCAGTCACCAGCGCGTCCCGCTCCACGGCCACCTCGCAGATCTTGCGCCGGGAGCGTGTGGTCTCCGAAGGGTCCACGTCCACGCTCGCCACCCAGTCGTGGTGCTCCAGCATCGACTTGTGGTGCGTGAGGTCACCGAGGATCAGCAGGTGCTCCCCCTGCGACGCCAGCATGACGGAATTGTGGCCCGGCGTGTGCCCGGGCGTGGGGATGGTGGTGAACCCCGGACTCACCTCGTACTCACCATCGAAGGTCACCATCCGCCCGGCATCCATGGCGCGGGAGACGCCGCGGTAGGCGACCTGCCCGCGCTCCGTCCCGATCACCGCCGGGTGGAACCAGTAGTCGATCTCCCGCTGGGAGACCACCACGGTTGCGTTGGGGAAGTGCTCCACCTCGTCCGCGCCCTCGCCCGTCACGCTCCAGCCCACGTGGTCGCGGTGGAGGTGGGTGTGGAAGAGGACATCGATGTCCTCTGGCCGCACGTCCAGCTCGCCCAGGCGGTCCAGCAGCCCGTCCATGCCCGGTGTGCCCGGTTCGAACTGGCCCGGCCCCATGCCGGAGTCGATGAGGATCTTGCGCTGCCCGTCCTGCACCAGGAACGCGCCGAAGTTGAACGGCTGCGGCTCCGAAGGATCTGCCAGCCCCAGCTCCCTCCCCCACACCTCCGGGTCAATCCCCAGAAAGAAGTTGCCCAGGTCCCGGAGCGGGACCCCGTCGGAAAGGACGGCAACCTTGAGTGCGCCCACGGTGAACTGCGCGCTGAGTTGCGGGGAATCGGATGGCATGAGGCTCTCATTTCGTTCGTGTGCCGATGCGCTCGGTGCCGTCGGTGGCTTGTCCAGGGGCACGGATTCGCGATGATGCGCGCTCTCCCGAAGCCGCGCAAGGTGGCCCGGCATGTGGCCTCGGATTGGACCGCTTGCCGTCGATTCTCGGGCACTCCTATGATTTCGCTCACTGACAGGTGCATGGCACCCGTTTCAACCCGCTACAGGAGCACTGGAATGCCGACACCGACTGCGTTCTTCGAAGGTAAGTTCGTTCCGCTCGCGGACGCGAACATCAACATTATGACCCACGCCTTCAACTACGGAACCGCGGTGTTCGAGGGTGTACGCGGCAACTGGAACGAGGACCAGGAGGAGCTCTACCTCTTCCGCGTCCGCGAGCACATCCGCCGGATCCAGCAGAGCGCCAAACTCATGCGCATGTCGATCAAGTACACCGAGGACGAGATGGTTGACCTCGTCGCGCAGGTGGCCGAGAAGAACGGCTACCGCGAGGACGTGTACATCCGCCCGATGGTCTACAAGTCGTCTGAGGTGGTGGGCGTGCGCATGCACGACCTGCAGGATGACTTCCTGCTCTTCGTCACCCCGTTCGGCGCCTACCTGGACGCGGACGCCGGCGCACGCTGCATGACCTCCTCCTGGCGACGCGTCGACGACACGTCGATTCCGGCTCGGGCGAAGGTCAACGGCCTCTACGTCAACAACGCGATGGCGAAGACCGAGGCGATGCAGAGCGGCTTCGACGAGGCGATCATGCTCAACGCGGACGGCCACGTCTCGGAGGGCTCGGGAGAGAACATCGTCATCATCCGCAACGGCGTCCTGATCACACCCGCGCCCAGCGACAACATCCTGGAGGGCATCACGCTCGACACGGTGCTGCAACTGGCGCAGGAGGAGTACGGACTGCAGGTGGTGCACCGCACCATCGACCGCTCCGAGCTCTACATCGCAGACGAGGTCTTCATGACCGGCACGGCGGCGCACGTCACGCCGGTGGTGGAGGTGGACCGCATCCCCGTGGCCGATGGCCGCCCGGGCGTCGTCAGCAAGCGACTCCAGGACCTCTACTTCGCAATCATCACGGGCCGCTCGCCGAAGCACCAGGAGTGGGTGACCCCCGTCTACGAAACGAGCGCGGTGGGCGCGTAAGCAGGTTGCCTCTCGGGGACGCGTCAGTCGTTTCTGACTCCCGTCCGTCGTAGGTGGTTGCACTGCAGGCGCGCAGAGGTTGGCTCCGGTGCGTGCGTCGAGTCGGCGAGCGGGCATTTGCCTACTGGGTGGGCAGCATCAGCCGGTAGAGCATCGCGCCCGGCGTCGGGTTCACGAAATTGCTCGCGAGCAAAGCGTCCTGCACGTCGTCCATCCCGGGCGGCAGCACCGTCTCCACCTCCCGGTAGCCGACGGCGCGCGCGAATGCGACCGCGGTGGCGATGAGCTCGTCCAGGGGCTCGCCCCAGAGGCGCCGCAGCACGGCAATCCCCGGTTCGCCCTGGTCGATGGCATCGCAGCCGGTGATCTGGCCTGAGGCATTCTCCGCGACCCAGAGCGCGCGTCCCTCCTGCTGGTAGTACGCGGTCTCTACCAGGTCGATGTCGCGTGCCTCATCGGGTGCGTCGAAGCCGGCCTGGAGCAGGTGCTGCGTGATGAGGCGGCGGACCTCTGGTCCGTCCATGGGCGATGTGCGGCGGATGGCGCGCATGCTCACGGCGTGCCGCCCGGCTGCTGTTGCTGCTCCCACGGCAGCGAACGAGGCTGCAGGACCTGCCGCACCTGTCCGTCCGCCACCAGCACGATGAGGTCCAGTGCGCCGTACGTCGCCGGATTCATGCCGCGCAGGGAGGGCGTGACCAGTTCGTCCTTCATGTGCGCCAGCGCCGCAACGATGACGAGGACAGCAAGATCGGGTTCGGTTCCCGCCTGGCGCGCCGTGTTTCGCTGCTCTACGGCACGGGTGACATGGCGACGGAAGGTGCGCCGCACGGCCGTGCCATCGATCGGGTCGAGGTCCTCGGGCGCGGCGACCAGCGTGACGCCGTGCGGAGCGGCCTCGTGCAGACGCGAGACCAGCCAGTAGTCGTGCAGATCAATCGGCACCAGCTGCTCAGGCTCGAGCATGGGCGCATGGTCGCGCACCCGCGTGAGCAGGATGTCGACCTCGGCACGCTCCTCCGGCAGGCGGTGGATGGCGCGGGAATCGAGGTGGAACGCGCCGGGGAGGCCCTCGGAGAGCGCGAGCCATTCCGGGGAGAGCCCGCCGGTCACCGACATGTACGCGCCATCGTCCTGGACCTTGGCGAGCCCGACGGTGACGGGGAGGCGCACCTCACGGCGGTCGCCCGGTGCCAGGCCCCGCAGCGCCTGCGCGAGCGCGACACGGAGTGCGGAGAGCCCGGGCTCCTCCAGCGGTAGGCCCACCCGCGGTGGCACCCACACCACGTAGCCACCGGCGTCCGTGGAAGGATCGGCCAGCATGTCCTCCGTGAGCATCGCGGAGAGGTCGTCCGCGCCGGGCGGGTTGTCCCCGGGCTCCCACAGCACGCCGAGTGTCACGCCAATGCGGCGCTCGCGCTGCTGGAGCAGGCTATCGAAGGGGGCGGGGTCCTCGTCGATGGTGCGGAAGGTGCGGTAGAAGCGTTGCCCCATCCACGCCGCGACCATGTGGAGTGCGGCCTGACGGGGATCGGCCGCAGATGCCGTGCGCTGGTCGGGGGTGCCGTGGTCGTTGGTCATACGTACCGGGTGCGCTCGGGTGGTCGCGTGAGCGACTAGCCCTGGTCGCCCGCCTGCTGCTCCGCCGCACGCCGGTCATCACGGCGCTCCAGTACCGGGCCCAGGCCGTTCCAGACAATCTCGCGCAGAGCGACCACGTTGATGATCAGGAAGAGTACGACGCCAGCAAGCTTCAGGGAGGTTGCGAGCGTGGTGCCGTCGTTATCGGTGCGTTGGAGGATGAGCACCGCGGCAATCACCACGGCGAGTAAGCCGATGAGCGTGCCGAAGAGGCCCCAGTGCTTGATGAAACGCGTCAGCGCAGCCATTAGGCCAGCGCCGATCGCGATGTGTACGGCGATGGTGGGGAGCAGCGGGTCGCCGTGGTGATCCCACAGTCCGTAGCCCGCCACCACCAGCAGGGTCATGCCCGCCGGAGCCAGCGTAGCGATGAGGAGGCCCGGAAGATCTGCTCGCTTGAATCGCATGTGCGTCCCGTTCCCGCCTGCGTATCTTCCGATCCTTGCGCCGGTGGCGGCAAGGCTGGGTGACGGCTAGATGTTCGAGCGCGACTGCCCGCCGTCCACGTTCAGCGACGCACCCATCACCCAGGAGGCGCGCGGCGAGGCAAGGAACACCACAGTCGCGGCGACTTCCTCGGCGGTGCCGAAGCGGCCACCGGGAATGTTCTGGTCGACCCACTGCTCCATAGCCGCGGGATCCTGGCGTGTGCGCTGGTCCCACGATCCACCCTCAAAGCGAATCGCTCCCGGTGCGACGTTGTTGACGCGGATGCCATCTCGAGCCCACGCCAGCGCGTAGGCCTTCGACATGGCGATCTGCGCGGATTTGGAAGCGTTGTACTGCGGTGTCCCGCCAGACTCACGCCCGAAGATCGAAGAGATGTTCACCACGGCAGGCTGGCGCGAGCGGATGAGATGTGGCTTCGCCAACTCCATGAGCCGCAGTGGAGCGATCGCGTTCACATCGAACGAGTTGCGCCAGAGATCGTCCAGTTCACCATCGCGGAGTGAGGCGCCTGCGTTGTTGACCAGTGCATCGATGCCGCCGAAACGCACCACACACGAATCGATGATGCGCTGGGCGTCTGCCGGATCTGTGACGTCTGCGGCTACGGTGTGTACCTGCACGCCGGGAAATGCCGTGCGCAAGATGGCCGCTGTCGACTCCAGGGCGTCGGCGCCGCGGGCGACCAGGGTGAGGTGCGCGCCTTCTGCAGCGAATCCGCCCGCCATCGCGCGGCCCAGTCCCCGGCTCGCACCGGTCACGATCACCGAGCGACCGGCAAGTTCGAGGTCCACGTGTTCCTCGCGTTCCGTTCTGGGAGGCTGAACGAGCGTTAGTGCTCAGTCCGCATCGTTGCAGGGGATTACGCAGGGGTCCACTGCTGGACGTGCGTTGACGCCTCTGATCGGGGACACGTACGCTCCGCCTACGTTCGCGAGCGGGCCCTGGTGCCCGTCTCCGCGGCGAGCCGGGGGAACCGTGAACGCTGTGAAGATCGGGCGCGATGGCCACATCGCTGTGCTGGAGGTGCATCCGCCGGATGCCCTGCACGACCGCGCGTGCGCGGAGGCAATCGAGGCTGCAGCAGGATCGCTCGCCGACGACGCCAGCGTCCGGGTCGTGATCGTGCAGGGTGTCTTCGGTACCGGCTGGTCAGCGGAGGCGCGCGCTGAGCCCTCCGGCCTGCCAGGGGTGCGTTCGATGTCTGTAGGAATCGAGGCGGTAGCCGCGCTCCCGCAGCCTGTGATCGCGGCGCTCAGCGGGCCGGTACACTCGGCGGGCCTTGAGCTCGCGCTCGCATGTGATGTCCGGGTCGCGGATACGAGTACGACGTTCGCGATGCCGGAAACGAGCGCGGGTGAGTTGCCGCGGGCCGGTGGAACGCAGCGGTTGCCTCGCGCAGTTGGTCGCGCTGCGGCCCTGCGGTTGCTGCTACTGGGTGAAACCATCGATGCGAGCGAGGCGCTGCGCATCGGCCTCGTCTCCCGGGTGACCGAGGCCGGAGAATCGTCGACGGACGCACGTGCGATTGCGGAGGCGATTGCGGCGCGCGGCCCCATCGCGACGCGGCTAGCGAAAGAGGCGGTGCAGCGTGGCGCGGAACTGACGCTGGATCAGGCCTTACGATATGAGTTGGATCTCACAGTCCTGCTCCAGTCCACCGCAGACCGCGCGGAGGGCGTACGCGCCTTCCAGGAACATCGCGAACCGGAGTTCACCGGGCAATGATGGAAGATTGCAGACGAAATCCCACTGGACGGACGGGCTCCGGGGGTGGAGCATGAGCGACGAGGGAACGATCAGGAGGGGAATATGAACGTAGTCCTGAACACAGAAGAGGCGCACGTTGTCCTCACACTGGTCTCGGCACAGGTCCTTGACCACGTGGAGCTCTCGGACGACGCGCGCGAGAAGATCCGTGCATGGCGGCGCGATCGCAACGTGGGCACCGTCCCGCTGGACGGGTTCACGCTCGAGCTGAATGAGGCCATCGGAACCTACATCGACGAGCGCACACGTCGCATGGTGCGTTCACGCGGCAAGCTGAAGACGCGGGAGCAGGTGTCATGAAGGTCCAGTTCTCGATCGATGAATGCCACCGTATGTACGAAGAGGTGATGGACCAGCTACTGGCCTTGAACCTCGACAAGCACGACAAGGCGACCCTGCGTCGCTGGCGCTCGGATGACATGTCGCCGGGTTCACCGCTGATGCAGGTGCTGGCTGAGAAAATGAACGCGGAGATCCAGCAGAGCCACGATCGCTCTGAGGTCAGCCCGATCAAGAAGCCAGACTGGGTGCGGTAGCACACTCCGGCGGGGGTAAGGTGCAGGGTAGCCCGGCCCCCGCCTCACCAGGCTTGCGGAGAGAGGCCAACGCAGCCCTCGATGACTGAACCGCACGTCCGCTTTGAGCGTGACGGAGACATCGCCCGCGTGACGCTCAACCGTCCCGAGCGCCTGAACGCGATCAACATGGCGATGCGGGATGAGCTGTGGGGCGTGTTTACGGCCGTTCACGATGACCCCACCGTACGAGTGCTGCTCTTCGAAGGCGCGGGTGACCGCGCCTTTTCCGCGGGCGCAGATATCACCGAGTTCGGCACCGCGCCTTCGCTCATCGAAGCGCGCGAGGCACGTCTGAGGCGTGATCTGTGGGGTAAGCTCGCACGCCTGCCCGTGCCGGCCATCGCCGCCATCCACGGGTTCGCCTACGGCGCTGGGCTCGAGCTGTCGCTTTACTGCGATCTGTGCGTGGCGGCGGATGACGCGCGCTTCGCACTGCCCGAGGTGACTCTGGGCTACATCCCCTCGGCCGGCGGCACGCAGACCGCGCCGCGTCATCTTCGCCGCTCAGACGCGATGCTGATGGCGACCTCTGGCCTGCCGCTCGACGCTCAGGCGGCTTTCGCGCGAGGATTGGTACATGAGGTGGTGCCGGCAGACCAACTCCAGGCGCGTGCGCTGGAGTGGGCGCACCGGTTGGCGGCGATGCCGCCGGACGCAATGCGTGCGGCCAAGCGGGCCGTGATCGAGGGCATCGAGCTGCCGCTGGCGGATGCCCTGCAGCTGGAGCAACGGCTCGCCGTCCGGTTGCGGGAGTCGCAGGAGGTCGTGTGAACGCGGACACCGAGACACGGCGATCGCGGCTACCTGCCCACCTGGGGCCAACGGCGCTACTGCTCGTCACGCTTGCGGGGGTACTCGCGGTGGTCTGGGGCGCCTTCTTCCCGCGGCCGATCACGATCGTCTACGTGGACGCCGGGCCGGTGGATTCGTTCGAGATTGGGCGGGTGGATCACTTTCCCGAGTACGACTTCTACATGGTGGGTCTGGAGGATGCTCGATTGCGGGCGATCGACGGGCGCATCGAGGCGACGGGATGCAGTGCCCGGTGGCTGCCGAATGACTCGCGTGGATCCGAGCACAATCCTCTGGGTCGTAACGGGGTCTTCGAGGATCCCTGCTCGGCGGCGGTCTGGTCGGCAATCGGGAACGCCATCAGCGGCACCGATCAGCCGATGCGGACACCGCACATAGACTGGCGTCGAGGCGAGGATGGGCTCATTCACGCCCACGTCGAGATGATCAATCCAGATACGGACCGATGACGGGCGGCTGCCGATGGCTGCGCGGCGCGTCCGGCTAGCGCCTGCCGTTGGCATTGCCTATCATCGTGCGGCTTCGGGGGGAAACGTAAATGAACACCGCAGAGTTTCTGACCATTAGCGCAGCCATCGTGCCGGATCGTGTCGCGCTGGTCGGGCCGAATGAGCGGCTGACCTACGAAGACCTGCAATCGCGCGCGAACCGGCTCGCGAACGCCCTCCAGGCGATGGGCGTCGGACGCGGACAGAGCGTCGGCGTGATGGCGGTCAACGGTACTGAGTATGTCGCGATCTACTACGCCGCCGCAGCCGTCGGCGCGACACTGGTGCCCCTCAATTTCCGCGCAAAGACCGAAGAACTCACCTACATGGTGGAGTCTACGGACGTGAGCACCCTCTTCATCCAGGAGCGCTACTGGCCAATCTACGAGGCCGTGCGTGGTGACATGCCCTCCGTGCAGAACGTGATCACCCTGGACTTTGAGCAGGAGGGCCATCCCACCTTCCAGCAGCTGATCGAGTCCGGTGAGGACATCCCGGTGTTCGCGGACACTGAGGATGACGACTCCACTCTGATTATCTTCACCTCCGGCACCACTTCCATGCCGAAGGGCGTGGTGCTTTCCTACAAGTCGCTGACGGCACTGGTGGTAAACACCCAGGGGCCTGCTGACCCCTCACAGGATCAGGAAGTGGTCCTCGTCAGCGTGCCGTTCTTCCACATCGCCGGGGCGACCACGATGATGAGCGCGGTCTTCTCCGGCCGCCGCCTGGTGGTGCTACCTGCGTTCGACCCCGCCGCCTGGCTACAGGCCGTGCAGGACGAGGGTGTCACCCATGCCTTCGTGGTGCCGACCATGCTCAAGCGCATCATGGAGGTCGAGAACTTCGAGGATTACGACCTGAGCACCCTGGAGCTCATCACCTACGGTGCGGCGCCGATGCCATACGAGATCGTCCGCCGTGCCGTGGACGTCTTCGCGCGCAACGCGAAGGATGTCGGCTTGATGAACGCCTACGGCCAGACCGAGGCGACCGGCTCGATGACCTTCCTCGGCCCCGACGATCACCGGCTGGATGGGACGCCCGAGCAGAACGAGAAGAAGCTGGAGCGTCTGCGCTCGGTGGGCCGCCCGATGGGCGACATCGATGTGGCGATCCTCGCGCCCGACGGCCGCATCCTGCCGACGGGTGAGCCGGGCGAGATCTGCATTCGTGGCGACCGGGTCATGCGCGGCTACAACAAGCGCGACGACGACACCGGCGAGGCGATCCGCGACGGCTGGCTGCACACGGGTGACGTGGGCAAGCTGGACGAGGACAACTACCTCTTCATCACCGGCCGCATCAAGGACATGGTCATCCGCGGTGGGGAGAACATCGCCCCGGCGGAAATCGAGCAGGTCCTCGAGGACCACCCGGGCGTTGCCGAGGCGGCGGTCATCGGGGTGCCGGATGTGGAGTGGGGTGAGGTCGTGAAGGCGGTCATGGTGCCGGCCGCGAACGACATGCGTCCGAGCGAGGATGACCTCACCGACTACGTGAAGGGCCGCCTCGCCTCCTACAAGGCGCCGGCCCTATACGAGTGGGTGGATGAGCTGCCCCGGAACCACCTGGGCAAGGTGCTGAAGAACGAGCTGCGTGACATGTACGGGGAGCCTGCAGGCACGAGCTAACCCCGGTGGACAAGTCAGGAGCTGGCATGACGGACGGAGCTACCGCTTCGACCTCCTCCACAGGTCGCCCGATGCGTCTTGTGGGCGCGTGGTGGGGACCCGCGGTCGGCCTTGCCGGCATCGGCTTCTACGCGAGCGCGACGGTGCCCGGCGAAGACACGCCCGGCCGCGTCGCGCTCTTCAACGTTGCGCACCCGTGGATCGTCTACGTCTTCCTCTCCGCACTCATCGGTCTGCTCGTCTACGGGCTCGTGCGCCATGCCGGGCTGTGGATGCTCGGGCGACCCACCGAGGGTGTGTTCCGCGAGATGCCACACCGGCTGCGGAACGCGGTGCGGTTGGGGCTGGCGCAGGACAGGGTTCGCCGCGACCGCTACGCAGCGATCATGCACTGGTGCATCTTCTCCTCGATAGTGGTGCTCACGCTGGTGACTGCTCAGGTGGGCATCCAGGACGACCTGCGGATCAACTTCCTGCACGGCGACTACTACCTCTTCTTCTCCTTCTACGCAGACCTGTTCGGCGTCATCGGCCTGATTGGCGTCGGCATGGCGATGTACCGTCGCTACTTCTCGGACTTCCATCGCATCCGCTGGGATGAACGGCTGGAGGATCACCTGATCATCCTCGGCCTCGGCGTGGTGCTGCTCACCGGATTCTGGGTGGAGGCGTTGCGCATCCTCGTGATGGAGCTGGAGACGAACCCGGAGTGGGCGCGCTGGTCGTTCGCGGGCTACCTGATGGCGGAAGGGATCGCCTTCTTCAATCTCTCGGAGAGCCAGGCGCTGGCCGCGCACGAGTGGACGTGGCTGCTCCACGTGGTGCTCGCCTTTGGCTGGCTGGGACTGATCGTCTTCACCAAACTCGACCACATCTTCTTCGCCCCCGTGAATGCCTTCCTCCTGCGCACGGACTCCCCCGGCCGCCTCTCTGCGATTGAGAACATCGAGGAGCAAGAGGTCTTCGGCGTCGGCCACATCCAGGACTTCACCTGGAAGCAGCTCTTCGAGCTGGACGCCTGCGTGCGGTGCGGACGTTGCACGGAGGTATGCCCCGCCAACCTGGCCGGCCAACCGCTGTCGCCAATGCACCTGATCCAGGACCTGAAAGCGCACCTCGCCGATGTCGGTCCCGCGATCCAGCGCCACCGCCACGAGACCGGCGACGCCGGGCGCGAGGTGTCGACTGTGGCGATGGTCGGGGACGTCATCCACGACGAGACGTTGTGGGCCTGCCGTACCTGTGGCGCATGCGTGCAGGAGTGCCCGGTGATGATCGAGCACGTGCCCACCATCGTGGACATGCGCCGGTACCTCGTGATGATGGAGGCGAGGCTGCCCGCAACAGCGCAAAGTGCGCTGGAGAGCCTCGAATCCCGCGGCCACCCGTGGCGCGGCACCGCCCTCGAGCGCACCACCTGGATGGAGGGGCTGGGCGACGTCCCCATCTTCGATGGCTCGCAGGAGTACCTGTACTGGGTCGGCTGCTCCGGTTCGCTCGTTGAGCGCAACTTGCCGGTGACCACGGCCGTGTTCCGGTTGCTGCGTGAGTCCGGCGCATCGTTCGGGGTCCTCGGGCAGGAGGAGACCTGCAACGGCGACCCGGCGCGGCGGCTGGGGAACGAGTACCTGTACCAGATCCTCGCGCAGCAGCTTATCGAGACCTTCAAGGCGAAGGGCGTGCAGAAGGTCATCACCAACTGCCCGCACTGCTTCAACACCCTCAAGAACGAGTACCCGCAGTTCGATGGCCGCTTCGAGGTACTGCATCACACGGAGTTCCTCAGCGATGCGTTGGAGAGCGGAACGCTGCGTGCGACGCACTCGGTCAACGCGAACGTGACTTACCACGACTCCTGCTACCTCGGTCGCATGAACAACATCTATGAGCAGCCCCGCCAGATCCTGGAGCTGGTACCGGGCGCGAATCTCACGGAAATGCAGCGGAACCTCAGCAAGGGGCTCTGCTGCGGCGCTGGTGGCGGCAACATGTGGCAAGAGGAGGTCGGCGAGCGGCGTGTGAACCACGTGCGCTCCGAGGAGGCCGTGGCGACCGGCGCCAGCCAGGTGATCTCAAACTGCCCGTTCTGCATTCAGATGTTCGAGGACGGCGTGCCGGCCGTGCATCCCGAGGAAGAAGGGCGCATCCGCCCGTTCGATATCGCGGAGTTGCTGGAGGAATCCGTCTTCGGCTCGCGTGGCGGCGGCGAGGCTGCCGCGGCGGGCGCACCGGAGCGTGCAAGCGACTGACCCGGTACGATAGTTGCTGCCAGCGACCACAGCGGCGCTGAGCACCCGTGACATCGCTCCCGAGCGATGAGTCAGGAAGCACTCACAGGCGAGCCGCCTCGCCTTGCCGAACCGCGCGGGGTGTCCGCGTTGGTGGAGGAACCCCAGGCGGAGCATCTCAGGCAGAGGAGCACGACATGCACATTGTTGTCTGCGCCAAGCAGATTCCAGATCCCGAGACGCCGCCGTCGGCGTTCAAGATCGATGCCGCGACGAACCAGGTGGTGCCTGCGCCGGGCATTGCGCCGGTGCTCTCCCAGTTTGATGGCATCGCTGCAGAGGCCGCCTTGCGTATCAAGGAGTCCGGTGATGACGTCAAGGTCACCGTGGTCTCCATGGGCCAGGAAAGCGCACAGCAGGCCATCAAGCAGGTGCTGGCGATGGGCGCCGATGAAGGCGTCCTCCTGAATGATCCGGCCTTCCAGAACGGCGATTCCCACACCACCGCGAAGGTGCTGAGCGCCGCGATCACCCAGCTGGGTGATGTGGACGCGGTCTTCTGTGGTCGCCAGGCGGCGGACTGGGATATGGGCCAGGTGGGGCTGCTCATCGCGGAGAACCTCGGCTGGCCGTCGGCGATCATCGCAAAGGACGTGAAGCTGGAGGGCGAAGCCCTGCACGTGCAGCGTGTGCTCGACGATGGTTTCGAGACCGTCGCCGCACCGCTGCCAGCCGTCGTGACCGTCTCCAACGAATTCGGTGAGCCGCGCTACCCGAAGCTCCCGCAGATCATGGCTGCGGCCAAAAAGACCGTGACTTCCTGGGGCACAGGTGATCTGGGGCTCGACCCGTCCGAGGTGGGTGAGGCCGGGTCGCGCCTGAAGCTGGAGCGCCTCTTCATTCCGGAGACCGGTGGCCAGGTGGAGTTCATCGAGGGCGATACGCCCGAGGAGCAGGCGAAGGCGCTCGTCGCGAAGCTGCGCGCCGACAAGATCCTCTAGGCCGAACCGACGAATCACTGGCGGCGCGCGGTATGCGCTCGCCCGGCCGCCCCTCCACGCGCGGCTGAGAGAAGGAAGCGGAGAACAGAGACATGGCACACAACATTCTCGTCATCGGCCAGATCGTCGAGGGCGCACCGTCCCCCACCACGCTGGAGCTGCTGAGCGGGGCAACCCAGCTTGCCGGTGGCGGCGAGGTCGGTGTGGTCCTGCTCGGCACGGGGGCCGGCGCAGCCGCCGCGCAGGCCATCGGTGCGACAAAGGCGTATGTCGGTGAGAGTGGGGACTTCGACGAGTTCCGCGGCGATCAGTGGCTGGCAGCCGTTGAGGAAGCCCTCGAACAGGCCGGAAGCGACGTGGTGCTGCTCGCTCAGGACCACATTGGCCGCGAGATCGGCCCGCGTCTCGCGTTCCGGCGCGACACCGCCGTGGCGATGGACTGCGTGCGACTGGAGGAGGACGGCGGCGCGATCAAGGCGACCCGTCCTGCCTACGGAGGTAACGCTCACGCGACCTACTCCTTCGCGACCACCCCGGCGATTGCCACGGTGCGTGCGAAGTCCTTTGACCCCATCGAAGGCGGCTCCGGTGCTGGCGAGACCGTCGCGCTCAGTGCGCCTGGCGACAGCCGCACCTCGATCGTCGGTCGCGAAGAGGTCGTTGCAGAGGGACTGCAGCTCACGGATGCGCCCATCGTGGTCGCTGGCGGGCGCGGGCTGGGTGCGCCAGAGGCATTCGAGGCGCTGGAGTCACTCGCAAGCACCATCGGCGCCGACAAGGCAGCTGTGGGTGCCTCGCGGGCCGCGGTGGATCTGGGCTGGTACCCGCCGTCCCAGCAGGTGGGGCTCACCGGCAAGGTGGTCACACCCGATCTCTACGTCGCCATCGCCATCTCCGGTGCGAGCCAGCACATGGCCGGCTGCTCAGGATCCAAGACGATCGTCGCGATCAATCGAGACAAGGATGCGAACATCTTCGGATTCGCGAAGTACGGCATCGTGGGTGACTACAAGCAGGTCATTCCGGCGCTCATTGAAGCATTGAAGTAACGATTCGCTCTAAGTCCTCGCTCGCCGGGGCAACCCCCGGTGGGTATACATCCGGGTCTCATCGTGACATAATCGAGGGAGGATCATGCGATCTTCCCTCGATCTGTATCTCCGCCGATGTGCGGGGACCGGGTTGAAGGGGGCCGTATCCTCACGTATGCGGTAGGGTTTCTTGCTTGCATCCGTGCGCGCAAATACAATCCGGACACGGGGGCCGGACGCCGGTCTGACACGCGGGCGTCCGGGCGCTGCGCTCTGGGGTGCACATACTCTTCGGGTGCTGGTCAGTGGGAGAGCGTATGGTCGTCATCGGATTGACAGGCGGCATTGCATCGGGCAAGTCGACCGTGTCCGAAGTCCTGCGCGATCTCGGCGCAGTGGTGATCGACGCGGACCGCGTGGGGCATCACTCATACGAACCCGGTACACCTGGCTTTCAGAAGGTCGTGAATGCGTTCGGGCACGACATCGTCGGCTCAGACGGGACGATCGACCGGCGTGTGCTCGGAGGCAAAGTGTTTGGCGCCCCCGGCGAGATGGAGCGGTTGAACGCCATCATCTGGCCGGAGATCCGGACCCTCATCCAGGAGGAAATTGGTCAGATCCAGTCTCGGGATCCAGACGTGGTGATCGTCCTGGAGGCCGCCGTGCTTATCGAGGCCGGCTGGCAGGACCTCTGCGACGAGGTGTGGGTGGTCAATACGACCATCAAGAACGCTTTGGAGCGCCTCAAGCAGCGCAACGGACTCGGCGAGGATGCAGCCATGGCGCGCATCAACTCACAGATGCCTGCGCGAGAGCGTGCTGAGCACGCGGATGTGAAGATCGAGAACACGGGGTCCGAGGAACAGCTGCGGTCGCGTATCGAGCGGGCCTGGAAGCAGCTGGAGAAGCGGCGGGCAGACGGCCAGCCAACCAGAGCCGCTGCGCGCAACAAGCGTTAGACTGGACACCACGAGATCAACCGGCGTGGCCGGATGATCATCATGCGGGAACCCAGAGATACCCACGGAGCTTCGACGGCCCGCCGGGGCGCAGGGCAGGATGATGGCATTGACTGCTACAGAACAGACCGGCTACATGCAGATCGCGGTCGAGGACTTCAGGATCACGGAGGAGCCCTTCTACCTCCCGATCAAGGACGAGATCGAACTCTTCGAGACCGCGTACCAGGACAAGGTGCCGGTGCTCCTGAAGGGCCCAACGGGGGCCGGCAAGACCCGCTTCGTAGAGTACATGTCCTGGCGTCTCCACAACCGCGAGGGGATTGAGCGGGGCGACGGCGTGCCGCTGATCACGGTCGCCTGTCACGAAGACCTCACCGCCTCCGACCTCGTGGGCCGCTACCTGCTCGAGGGCGATGAGACACGCTGGGTGGACGGTCCGGTGACGCGTGCGGTGAAGGCCGGCGCAATTTGCTACCTGGATGAGATCGTGGAGGCCCGCAAGGACACCACCGTCCTCATTCACCCGCTGACGGACTACCGCCGCCTGCTGCCGCTGGAGAAGCGCGGCGAGCTGCTGGAGGCCAGCGATGGGTTCCTCCTCGTCATGTCCTACAACCCCGGCTATCAGTCGGCGCTGAAGGACCTCAAGCACTCCACTCGGCAGCGCTTCATCGCGATCGAGTTTGACTACCCGACTCGCGAGCAGGAGACGATCATCATCGCGCGCGAATCAGGCGTGGATGAGCAGGCAGCGGAGGACCTGGCGAAGCTAGGTGAGAAGGTCCGGAACCTGAAGGAGCACGGCCTGGGTGAGGGCGTCTCCACCCGCTTGCTGATCTACGCGGCCAAGCTCATTCGCGGCGGCATTCCGCCTCGCCGGGCTTGCCAGGTGGCTGTGGTCTGGGCGCTCACCGATGACAGCGAGGTGCAGCGCTCAATCGAAGAGGTTGTGACCTCCATCTTCGACGAGTAGCCGGCAACAGGGTGCTGTTGGCGCCTGTGTTGTTGACGCCCGCCTGCATCCCGGTGCGATGCTGACCGCAAGCGCGCCTGCCGTACGGGAGTGGCTATGACCCTGGCCTCTGACATCTACGAGCGCTACGTCGCGGATCTGCGCGGCTTCGGTGCTGCGCTACCGGACGAGTTCTCCACAGCCCTTGGCGCTCTGGAATCGCAGCTGGATGCGGAGCAGTTAGACGCGTGGGCGCAGGCCGGGGTGCAGCTCGCGAACCACTCCTTGCGCTCCTGGGAAGCGTCAGCCGAGTATTTCCGCGCCAGCCCGGAGGCCATCGGACGGATGGGCGCCGAGCACGCTCCGCACTGGGCAGAGGTTGCGCTGCGGCTATCGGAGCAGTCGTCGCTGATGGCAGCGGCATTCCTCAAGGCCACGCCGGAGGTGCTCCACTACCTGCGCGCGAACGAGCTCGATGCGTGGGCGGCACAGGGTGAGCGGCTCTGTCGTGGCAACTGGAAGTCCATCGCCCTGGCGGTGCTGTTCTACCAGGTGAGCCCGTCACTCCTCGGCAGCATGCCGCTGCCTGCGGTCAGCCGCTTCGTTGATGTCATCGACCAGCTCACGGAGCGCTCCTACGAACTCGCCACTGCCTGCCTCGAGAATGCCGGGCCGGTGTTCGCCGGACTCTCCGAGGCCGACCGCGACCCGTTCCTACGCTTTGCGCGTGCAGTCACCGGTGCGTCCTGGGCCGACACACGCCTCTACTTCGAGCGAGGACCGCGACTCATCGAGCCCATTCACCGCGACCAGCGGGCTCGCTTCCTGGATCTCGCTGCCGGGGTCACCGCCGAGGTGGGCCGCCAGGGTTTCCCCCTCTTCGCGGACACGGCGCAGGCGCTGGCGGAGATGCCAGTCGAGAGCCACGCTGAGCTCATCGGCTTCGCCTCCATGCTTGCCAAGGGCAGCCCGGTGGCAGCGATGGAGTACCTGAAGACGGCGCCGTTCGTGGCCAGCCGCCTGACGCCGGAGCAAATGGAGCGCTGGGCGACCATCGGCTCGGAGCTCATGACCATCGAACGCAACCCGGAGGGTGCCGAGGCGTACTTCCGCCTCGAATCCTCGCGCTCGGAAGAGATGCTGCAGGCGCTCTCGGCGCGCGTGGAACTGGGTGCCATCAACAGCATGCTGCGCATGTACGCGAAGGCGCTGACCGGCGAGCAGGTCTCGATCCAGTCTGCTGAAGAGCTCGTGGATCGCGGCATCGGCTGGGTCACCGAGTCCACACCAACTACGGAAGGTTCCGCGATCTACCTGCCTTCGTTCGTCGATACGTTCGAGGAACAGCACGCCAACTTCCAGGTCTACAAGGTCTACACGACCCACCAGGCGGGCCGTATCGAGTTCGGCTCGTTCGACTATCAGTGGGGGATCGATGGCGCGCACACACCCTCCACGGTAGAGGACCGCGAGGCGGGAGCGATTGAGCGCATCCGCGCGCGCGCCGCAGCGAAGGCGGCCGAGGCCGGTGAGGATGAGCGCCCGCGCGTGGAGGCCATTACCGCGGTCCAGCGCTTCTTCAACCTCTTCGACGATCGGCAGCTCATTGCGGGTGCATTCACCATCGTGGAGGACACGCGCGTGGACGCGTACGTCTCACGCGAGTACGGCGGCATCCGTCGCTGGTTGCGGCAGCTGCAGGAGTACGAGGGCGACCGCCGTCCGGCGGTGGAAGAGATGCCGCTGCGGCGCGCGTTCGTCGAGAACCTCCTGCGCGCCTCCCTCGGGCGACCGCAGGCCATCCGCTGGCCACTGGCGTACCGCGACGAGATGGCGCGGGGCCTCGCAGCGCTGCGCGTGGTGGAGCAGCCCGGCGCTACCGTGCAGGACTCCGCGGAGGCTGCGGCCGCGATCTACCAGATCGCCGCAGCAATCCCCAACATCAAGGCCACACCCGATGGGAAGCTCGACTTCGAACCGGCCGATGACCAGCTCATGAACGTCCAGCCCGGCATGCCGAGCAGCGGCGACGGTGACACGCCCGGCGCAATGCCGAACATGGAAGACATGGAGTTCGAGAACCCGCCCCAGCCTGACTTCCGCGGGGAATTCAAGCCGGAGCTGGTGCAGTTGCTGGCCAAGCTCAAGAACCAGCAGGAAGGATCTCCGGAAGGCGCGAACGCACCGCTCACCAAGGAGCAGCTCATGGAGCTGCTGGAGAACTCCGTCGAGATCAGCATCAACGAATGGGCCGAGGGCGACCTGGCCGATAGCCTCGGCATGTTCCTGGAGAACCTGGAGCAGCAGGCGGGCACACCGTCCGGTGATCCGAACGACGATCAGGACGGCGCCGGCGATCCGGAGAGTGATTCGGGTGGCGGCTCCGGAGAGGACGACTCGCTCCCGCCGGAGATCCACTACTTCCTCTACGACGAATGGGACTTCCGCGCTGGCGACTATCGCCCTCGCTGGGCGCGTGTTGGCGAGCGGTTCTCCGAGGAAGCCGATAACGATTTCTACGATGAGACCCTGCGCAAATACCACGGTCTGGTGCTGGAGACCCGGCGCCAGTTCGAACTCATGCGTCCAGAGTCGTTCCGCAAACTGAAGCGGCTGGAGGATGGCGACGAGCTGGATCTCGATCTCGCGATCGAGTTCTACGTGGACAAGCGCGCCGGGGCAGGCCCGCAGGCGCGCATCTACAACCGCCGCAACAAGATCGAGCGTGACGTCGCCGTGGCGTTCCTCCTCGACATGTCCGCGTCCACGGACGAAGAGATCGAGAAGCAGCGCCAGAAGTACGACAGCAACGACGATGACTTTGACGGCGACCCGCGCAAGTACTTCCAGTGGCTCGCCGCGCGGCGAGCAAAGGCGATGATCGAGCCGCCCAAGCGGATCATTGACCTGGAGAAGGAATCATCGGTCCTGATCGTGGAGGCGCTGGAGGCAATCGGCGACTCCTACGGCATCTTCGGGTTCTCCGGCTACGGCCGAGAGAACGTGGAATTCCACGTCATCAAGGACCTCGATGAGCCATTCTCCAACAAGGTCCAGCGGCGGATCGGCAAGATCGAGCCGATCCGCTCCACGCGCATGGGTCCGGCGATCCGCCACACCGTGCACAAGCTCGATGAGTACGACGCGAAGGTGAAGATCCTGATCCTCGTCTCGGACGGGCGCCCGCAGGACCACGGCTACGGCCGCGACCGCACGGAGAAGGAATACGCCGTCCACGACACGAAGCAGGCCCTGAACGAGGCGAAGCGGAAGGGCATCACGCCGTTCCTCATCACCGTCGACAAGGAGGGCCACGACTACCTCAAGCAGATGTGCGACGACATCGGCTACGAGGTGGTGGACGACATCGAATCCCTCCCCCGCCGACTCCCCACACTCTACCGCCACCTGGCGATGGATTAGGTAGGGGCGGTCTCAGCCACGCCCGCTATCGAACGTGCCAACGTTCTTCCTTCGTCCGTTCGTCCTGAGCTTGTCGAAGCATGTTCCGGAGACGCTACGTCCGAGGAATGCGCGAGTCTTTCAGAACGCACTTTGACAGGCTCAGCACGAACGGAAGCCGCATACTACCCACGTTGGAATTGGTAGCGACGTGTCACCCCTCGGAGGTTACGTAATGAGTGAAGGGTCAGCAGAGCCGCCAGCATCTCTGGCGCGCGTGGAGATCACCTACTGCACACAGTGCGGCTGGCTGCCTCGCGCGACGTGGATGGCGCAGGAGCTCCTCACCACCTTCTCGACCGACCTCGCCGAGGTCGCCCTCCGTCCCGGCCGCGGCGGCATCTTCGAGGTGCGCCTGGACGGCGAGCTGCTGTTCTCGCGCAAAGAGGCGGGCCGCCATGCCGAGCCCCCGGAGCTGAAGCAGGCCATCCGCGATCGCATCGATCCTGAGCGCAGCCTGGGGCATAGCGACCGGTAGTGTGATAGCCGGAGATCCGCCTTCTTCTTTCCCACTGAATCGTGGAAGTGAAGTAGTTCAAGTTCCACGGGGGCGCCTGTGCGCTCTACTCGGCTGAGTCGGTCTCCAGCAGCGCCGGGCGCCGGTCGGTGAGCGGGCATGCTTCCTGGTATGCGTGAGCTGCACGGAGCACGAGGTCGTCGCGGTATTTCGGGCCGATGATCTGGAGCCCGATCGGCAGGCCGGACTTCGTGAATCCACACGGGACGGTGATGGCTGGCTGCTGCGTGAGATTGAACGGGTAACAGAACGGGGTCCACTGCTCCCAGCGTTCTGCGGGCACGCCTTCTGGCTCGTTCCGCCCGGCCTCGAACGCCGGGATGGGGAGCGTGGGGCTGACGAGCAGGTCATACCGCTCGTGGAAGGCATTCATCAACGTGCCGAGTTCGCGTCGCGCGAGCATCGCCCCCACATACTCCACTGCCGGGATCTGGCGCCCGGCCTCGATGACTCGCTGGATGCCAGGGTCCATCTGCTCCAGCTGGGCGGCCGAGTAGGCTTCGGCGAGACGAGCGGCGCCTGCGTACCACAGCGGCGTGAGGTATTCGATCGGGTCACCAAACCCGGGATCAGTCTCCTCCACGGAGGCGCCGAGCTCCTCGAAGACCCCGACGGCGGTACGCACTGCGGCTGCGACCTCAGGGTCGACGTCGACGTATCCGAGCGTGGGACTGAACGCGATGCGCAGGCCAGCCACGCCCGCGCCGATCTCATCGAGGTAGGTTGGTGGAACGTGCGGCAGCGCGGTCCAGTCGCGCGCATCGGGCTCACTGAGGGCGGTGAGCATCAGCGCAGTGTCGAGGACCGTTCGCGTCATCGGGCCGGAGTGCGCCAGCGTGTCGAAGGGGCTCGCAGGCCAGTGAGGCACACGACCGTACGTCGGCTTGAGCCCGACGATGCCGCAGAATGAGGATGGGATGCGGATGGAGCCGGCGCCGTCCGTGCCGATCGCAAGTGTCCCCATCCCCAGTGGCAGCGCCGCACCGCTCCCACCGCTCGAGCCGCCCGAGGTCTTCGTCGTGTCCCATGGGTTTCGCGTAATGCCGGTCAGCGGCGAATCCGTGACGCCCTTCCAGCCGAACTCCGGCGTCGTCGTCTTACCCGTGAGAATCGCTCCGTGGCGACGCAACGAGGCAACCGCTGGTGCGTCATCGGTCCACGGTTGATCCGCATCGATGAGCGTCGACCCACGAAGTGTGGGCCAGCCCTGGGTGAGGAAGACGTCCTTGATGGCGACGGTGATGCCATCCAGCAGGCCGGTCACCTGTCCGCTGACGTACCGCTGCTCTGAACGGCGTGCCTCCGCCATCGCTCCCTCGGCGTCCACGAGGCAGTAGGCGTTGACGTCTGAGTTGTAGCGTTCGATGGCATCGAGAACAGCCCGCGTTGATTCCACCGGGGAGACCTCGCTCCGACGAAACATCTCCAGCAGCCTCGAGGCAGGGAAGAGAGCCAGTTCATCGACTGCGGTCATGGACGTTTCCCTTCGAGGTGCCCGATTCGTCGCGCGGACCAGCCGGGTGGTCGCGGATTGGAGTTTTCCGTTGTTACTGTTCGCCCACCGTCCGAGGTTACTCGCGACGGGCATCTGCTGGCGCGACGCACGCCGGCGTTCCCCTACCGCCCCCGCATCTCCACGATGACCGCAGCGAAGAGCGGCTCGCAGTTGTGCGTGGTCGATCCGGGCGGAAGCTCCGTGAGGATGCGGGAGAGGATGCCGGAGACGGGGATGGCGACCCGTTCCGTCTCGTTGAGATGACGCCACGTGCGCTCGGCCAGCTCCGTCAGCGCCGCGCGGTCCTCGTTGCAGCGGGGTTCGAGGTTGTCCATCAGCCACGCGATCTGACCCGCGTGCTCCCCGGCGAGGCTGGCGAGGGCGATGGCAGCATCATCCGGCGTGACGTCCTCGAACTCCGGTGTGCCGGAGGTGCCGGGTGTGGAGACGGGTGACGAGGTCCCTTGCGGAGTGGCGGTGCTGGCCGGGGTGGTCGGCGTCGCCGTGGCCGTTGCGCCGGGTGTGCGGGTGTTGATGCCGCCGCCGGGCGTGCTAGCGGGGCTTTCGTCCCCGCCACACGCAGCGAAGAGTGCTGTGAGGGCAGCGATCGAGGTCGCAACGACCATCCGCGGCGCGGCGGAGTACCTCACCGCACGTGTCCCTGCGCCCGCGCCATCAGGTGGCGGCGCAGGAGGGTGAGCGCCTGCAGCACCGCCCGACGCTTGGCTGCCTCGCGTCCCTGGTAGTACCGCGAGTGGACGTATTCGACACCGTCCGCGTCAGCCAGCGCGATGTGCATGGTGCCGGGGGGTTGGCCTTCGACCTCGTTGCTCCCAGCGATGCCCGTGATGCCAATGCCGATATCGGCGCGCAGGGCGGCGCGGGCGGCCTGCGCCATCGCCTCCGCGGTTTCCTGCGAGATCACGCCGTGGATAGTGGGGATCTCAGCGGGGACGCCGTTGGCAATCTTCGCCTCGGTCGCGTAGGTGACTAGTGAGCCCTTGAAGTAATCGGATGCCCCCTCGACATCCGTGAGCGCGCTGGCGATGGCGCCGCCGGTGGCGCTCTCCATGAGGGCGAGCGTGAGGCCCTGCTCGCGCAGCATGTTGCCGACGGCCGCTGACAGCGTGTCGTCGTCCACACCCCAGATGGCGGGGCCGAGGATCGCGCGGGCCTCCTCCTCCACGGGGATGATCAGACGCCATGCCTCCTCGCGCGTCGCAGCCTTCGCGGCGATGCGGGCGTGCACGCCATCCTGCCGCGCGTAGATGCCGATCGAAGGGTTAGTGCCCTTCAGCAGCGGCGAGAGCATCTCGTCCACGGTGCCCTCGCCGATGCCGGTGGTCTTGAGGGTGCGGCTGACGAGGATCGAGTCGGCGCGGCGCTCCAGTTCCGGGGCGACCTCGTGGTCCCACATGCGGGTCATCTCCGCGGGCGGGCCGGGCATCACCACGATGATGTGCCCGTCGCGTTCCACCCACCAGCCGGGTGCGGTGCCCCGGGGGTTGGCGAGGAAGCGGCTGCTGGGGATGCGCATCGCCTGCTTCACGTTGCGCTCCGGCATCGGCACGCTGCGGCCGGCGAAGAAGTTCTCCAGGATCTGCACCTGCTCCTCGTCCACCTCCTGCTCTTCGCCGAGCACCTCTGCGATCAGTTCGCGGGTGAGGTCATCCTCGGTAGGGCCGAGGCCGCCGGTGGTGAAGGTGATGTCGGAGCGCTGCCACGCGCGCTCGATCACCTCGCGGAGGCGGCCGGGGTTGTCGCCGACCTGAGAGACGTGGAGCAGGTCCACGCCGTACTCCGGCAGCGCGCGTGCGATGTGAGCCGCGTTCGTGTCCACGATCTCGCCCAGCAGAATCTCGGTCCCGATCGAGATGATCTCCGCGCGCATGCAGCCTCCTCCGGCGAGTGCTTGTGTGATGCGAGCGAAGGATAGCGCAGACGCCGAGTGGATCGGCTCTCCGCGGTGAAATCGGGTACCTACGAGGTCGCAGTCTCGACGAGGGGCCATACCCGCTCGCGCACGATCTCGAGTTGTTGTGCCTCGTCGCGGATCGGCCACAGGAAGATACGCTGCGCGCCGTGTGCGGCGTACGCGTTCACGATGTTGGCGCAATGCTCCGGGGTACCGACCATCAGTTGTGCGCGGAGCGGGTCAACGGGCCGGCTGAGCATTGGCGCCAGGATGTCCGCGAGCACGCGATCGGCCTCGGTCTGGTCGTCAGTCACGTAGGTCCACATGGTGGCGATGCCGTTAGGAACGGAGTCTGCGCTGCGGCCCTGGTGATCGAGGGTGTCGCGCAGATCATGCCATGCCCGGCCGAACGCTTCCGGTGTGGTGTTGTAGCCGGAGGCAAGCCAGCCATCGGCAAGACGTGCGACCCGCTTGAGCCCCGCGGCAGATCCCCAGCTACCAACCCAGATCGGAGGCGGCTGCTGCACCGGCAACGGCTCAAGGCGCTCCCCACCGGTGTCATAGTACGGCCCCACGTATTGCTCGCCCGTCCATGCCGCACGCAGGGCGGGGACCATGTCATCGAGGCGCTTCCAGCGTTCATCGAAGTCGAGTCCGACCAGGTGGTGGTCGCGAGCCGAAGAGCCGGGACCGATGCCCACCGTGAGCCGCCCCTCGGCGAGGCGGTCGATGGCGGCGAAGGTCTTGGCAGTCGCAGCGAGCCCGCGGACGACGGGCAGCGCGACTGTGGTCATCAGGCGCATGTGCGAGGTTGAGGTGAGCACGGCAGCGAGCGCGGTAGGGCCGTCCAGCCACGGCCTCGAGAAGATCAAGTGATCGTTCGCGCACAGATGCGTGAAGCCCAGGCGCTCGGCTGTTTCCGCATACGCGGTGAGATCCGCGAGTGTCCGTTGTTCGCTCGCGAATGAGATCAGAGGGAGGTGGGCGCCGAATTCCATGTACGGTTGCCTCTGTGCGCGCTGGCTACCAAGAGAATACGCGAACGCAGTTACATGGGATCTGCCCCGTCCAGATCTAGATTCCGCTGGCCCGCGGCCACTGCACGAGGATACGCGTGCCGTCGGAGTTCCAGTGGATCTGAGGCGCTTCGCCCCTAGGGGGGCGAATGTCGCTGACGAGCACGCGCTCGGCGCCGGATTCGAGGTCGTAGAGGATGATTTCCCAGCTCTCAGAGAAGGGCGGAGGGTAGGGGATGTCGTCGGCAGTCGTCCGCCGCGCCGCCGCCACTCGCGTGCGGTCCGGCGACCACTCTGCGCCGAATGTCTCCTCCAGGCAGTGTGGTTCATCGAGGTCCGGGTGATAGATCGCCGTGCCGCCGGGGCACGGCTCTGCTGGATCGCACTCGTCCTTGAGCTCGTTACAGCCCTCGAGAAGTGCAGCCGGCTCACCGTTCACTGCGGTGACGCCTCGCTCGTCCGGCCAGACGTAGGGCGGACGGCCGTACCAGATAGCTGTGACCTCACCGGTGGCGGCGTCCGCGATGCTGGTCGTGGGGCCGTATCTGTGCGGTTCGCCCGCAATCGCATGCGAGTAGACGAATGCGCCAGTGGCATCGAACCGGGCGGGCCAGGGGAGATCGATCGATACGACATCACCGGTGCCGGGGAACTCGAGCAGGGTGTTGCCCTCCGAGTCCGGCACGAGGAGTGCGTCCGCGGCCGGCGACCAGCGTGGCTGGTACCCCCGCTGCGTGCCCCAGCCCTCGGCGGGGATGCGCCGCGCGGTGCCGGTCTCCGCGTCTGCGATGAACACCTGGTCGCCGCCCGTCTCGCCGAACATCACGTACCGGCTCGTCGGTGACCACGCAGGCCCTGCGAAGCCATCGCAGCCGCCGCAGTGCCGGAGCTCATCGGTGAGCAGCGTCGTCTCACCCGTGGCGAGCTCGAGCAGCCACGCCGCGTACCCACCCTGCGGCCAGTCCGATTCCGGGACATCAATGTGGTAGAGCATCCGGCGTCCGTCCGGCGAGAACACGCCGCAGTGCACCGGGTACTCCTCCCCTTCAATCTCCGCCCGTGGCTCGTCACTCTCGATCGGGTGGCACTGGGGCTCCCCGCCTGTGTGATAGCCCTCGATCTCCTCGATGAGGGTGCCGTCCCCGGCGAAGTGCAGTGAGCGGTTCTCACCCGAGACCGCGATCCAGAGCCCGCCGTCGTCCTCGAAGCCCAGGGTGAAGGGGAACGATTCACCCGTGTAGAGGGTACGCGTGTCACCCGCACTCAGGTCGAGGAGCAGGACACCGTTCGGTTCGAGCGATGGCGTCGCGGTTGGCTCCGGCGTGGCAGTACCGGTTGGAGATGTCGTGGGTGCGGGTGTGGACGTTGCGGTCAGGGTCGGCGTGGCTGTTGCGGTGGCCTCGGGGGAGTCGTCTCCGTTGCAGGCGGCGACCAGTATGACCGGCAGGATTAGCGCGGTGACGATCCATCCGAAACGCGCTCGAGTCATGAAATGAGTGTAGACCTCACGCGTTCTGCCGGGGGCGCGGCCTCGGGTTGGTGAGGTACCCATGTAGCAGGTGACGGCGCGTCACGCAGTGCCACTGACCGGTTGCATGCATAAGAACGTATGTTCCATGCTCAAAACCATACAGTCTGCGAGCCGAGGTGCGATATGGACGGTGTCGAGTTTCGCGCAGTCACTTGCCAGGGCGCGCTCAACCGCGTGAGCGGGATGCCGTTTGGCTGGTCTCTGAACCCGTATCGAGGCTGCGCACATGACTGTCAGTACTGCTACGCGCGCGGGACGCACCAGTTCCTCAACCTCAACGGCAGCACGCAGTTCTCGCGCGTGATCCTCGTGAAGACGAACGTCGCCGAGGTGCTGGCGCGTGAGCTTGCGCGGCCTCGGTGGCGGCGTGAGGAGGTGGCGGTGGGGACGGCCACGGACCCCTACCAGCCGATCGAGGGCCAGCGCCGCCTCACCCGTCGTTGCCTGGAGGTCTTCGCGCGCTATCGCACGCCGGTCTCGCTGGTGACGAAGGGGCCGATGGTCGTGCGGGACCTGGATGTGTTGCAGGAACTGACTGAGCGTGCCGGCGTGACCATCTGTGTCAGCGTGCCGACGGTGGACGAGGAGACGTGGCGTCGCGCGGAGCCGGGCACGGCGCCGCCGTGGCAACGTCTGCGCATCCTGCGGCGGCTGGTGGATGCGGGCGTGCACGCCGGCGTGTTCATGGCCCCGCTGCTCCCGGGCCTCTCTGCGGACCGCGAGCAGATCGAGCGCACGATGCACGCCGCCGCCGATCACGGCGCGCAATTCATCGGTCATGGACTGCTGCACCTGGGACCCGAGGTGCGCGATCACTACGTCGGATTCCTGGAGCGGGAGTATCCCGAGTTACTGGCCGGGTACGAACGCCTCTACGGGAAGGGCGTGCAGCGTAAGTACGCGGTGCGCAAGTACAGCGAAGCCGTGGCGCTGCGCGTCGACGAGGCCAGGCGCGCGCGAGGGTACGACGACCATGAGCACCATCGTGAGGTGCGGTATTCCCCGTTCGACCGCCAGCTGGAGCTACCGTTGATCGCTGCCGGATGACCGTGCCCGAGGCGCCCGCGTCAGCCGCCTATCCGAGCGACTCCCGGATTCGCTGTACACCCTCGATGGCGCGGGCGAGGTGGGCGCGCGCGTGATCGAGGGCCGGCGCGGGAGCTCCGCCGAGCGCCACGGGACGATCGAGTTGCGCGGCATGCTGCTCAAGCGCGCGCGCAGTGTCGTCGCCCAGTGCCTGGAGGTCTTCCCGCAGCGGGGTGAGCCGCAGCTCGTGGGTGACGTGCATGTGCTCGCCGTGCAGGCGGCGCAGCGCGGCGGGGTGGGTGGCGAGGACGAGTGGCTCGTCGCCTGGCACCTGCCGCAGCTCGTCGATGACTGATAGCAGCACCCGGTCAGCCGCTGCGAGGTAGGCAAGCTCGTGCTTCACGGTCCAGCCTTCGCGTTCGGTCGGCCGAAACACGCGTGTTTCGGAGAGTTCCGCGACGGCTTCGAGGAGCTCGCGGCGAGCCTTCAGGAGCTGAGTGGCGATTTCGGCGGGCGACTCGGACACGGGTGAACCTCGTACGATGATCGTGTGTGCCAGCACCGCCAGATAGCCACAACGCCATCCCGGTCGGTGTACGGGCACCAGTGTAGGCGCACAGCTGGTTGACCGCCGGGCATGCGACATCCGGTGGTCTGCTATGGTCCGCCCACGTCAGAACACGGCGCGCTGCCGGGGCGGTGCGCGACGAATCGGGGGGCTGCGTGAACGATCGGCAACCGGGAGCATCAGAGGGCAAGAGCGGAGCTGAAGCGGCGGAGGCAATTCGGGCGGCGGCACAGCGCATCCGCGAAAATGTCGATCGGGTAATTATCGGCGCGGACCAGACCGTGAACATGGTGCTGGTGGCGCTGCTGGCCAACGGCCACGTACTGCTGGAGGATGTCCCCGGCACCGGCAAGACGACGCTCGCGCGGGCGGTGGCAAAGTCCATCGGCGGCACCTTCCGCCGCATCCAGTTCACGCCGGATCTGATGCCCTCAGATGTCATCGGCATCAACTACTACTCACAGGAACAGGGCCGGTTCGAATACCGCCCCGGCCCGATCGTCGCCAACGTCGTGCTGGCGGACGAGGTGAACCGCGCGACTCCGCGCACGCAGTCCTCGCTCCTGGAGGCAATGGAGGAACGCACCGTCACGGTGGATGGCGACACGCGCCCGCTGCCTCCGCCGTTCGTCGTACTCGCCACGCAGAACCCGGTGGAGTTGGAAGGCACCTTCCCGCTGCCAGAGGCGCAACTCGACCGCTTCCTGCTCCGCCTGAAGATGGGCTATCCCTCCGCCGAGGATGAACGCGAGATCTTGCGTCGTTTCGAGCGCGTGTCGCCCATCGATGCGCTGGAAACCGTGATCAGCCCGGAAGAGCTGGTGAACCTCTCTGCCCAGCTGCCGGCTATCCACGTAGAAGACGACGTTGCGGGATACGTGGTCGCGGTGGTGCGAGCGACCCGGGAACACGGGGCGTTCGAGCTCGGCGCCAGCCCGCGCGCCTCGCTGGCGCTGTTCCGTGCGGCGCGTGCCTACGCGGCCATCAACGGGCGGGATTACGTGCGACCGGACGATATCAAGACGCTCGCGCCGGCCGTGCTCGGACATCGCCTGCTGCTCTCCAGTAACACGCGTCTGCGAGGCCGCACCGCGGACGATGTGCTGGACGAGATCCTGCGCGAGGTCCCCGTGCCGATCGCGGACGTGGCCTCGACACCCGCGTGAGCAAGGCGGCAACGCGATGCGAGGGCTAGTCGGGGAGTCTTGGCTCTTGGCCTCGCCGCTGCTGGGGATCATCGGGTTTGCGGCTGGATCCGCGCCCGTGATCGCGCTGGCCGGCCTGATCTTCCTCACGGGCGGCGCGGCGCGGTTCTGGGCGCGGATGTCGCTCGAACGCGTCACCTACGGACGCACACTCAGCGAGCGGCGGCTCTTCGCCGGCGAGACCGTGGACATCGTGCTCTCGATCGCGAACGAGAAGATTGTGCCGGTGCCGTGGGTGGAGGTGCGCGAGACATTGCCTCGAGGCATGGCGCGCCCGGACCTGCGCACGCAGCCAGGGGCATCAGCCGGAACGGAGATCCTCTCCCGCTCCACGGCGCTGCGCAGCAACGATCGCCTGGAGTGGCCAATCACCCTGCGCGCGGTGCGTCGTGGGTTCTTCCGCATCGGCCCCACGCGCCTGCGTTCGGGTGACCTCTTCGGCTTCTTCGAGCGAGATGAAGATGCGCCGCTGCGACCCGAGGGCATTGTGGTTTACCCGCACACCTACGCGCTGCCAGACCTGGGCCTGGATAGTACGCGGCCCTTTGGAGACCTCCGCGGCGGCAGTCGCATCTTCGAGGATCCGGTGCGGGTGGTTGGTGTGCGCGACTATCAGCCCGGTGACCCGCTGAAGCGTGTGGACTGGAACGCTACCGCCCGCACCGGCCGGTTGCAGTCGCGGCTCTACGAGCCCAGTCGATCGCAGTCGCTCGTCATCGCGCTGAACATCCCCACCTTCGAGCAGGCCTGGCAGGGCTCGGATCCGGTGCTGCTGGAGCGCGGGATCTCAGTGGCGGCCTCGCTCGCACGGTGGGCCGTGGAGCATGGATCGGCGCTGGGGCTGGTGGCGAATGGATCGTTCCCGGAAGCCGACCGAACGATCCGGATCGGCGCGGGGAGTCGACCGGACCAGCTCAATCGGGTGCTGGAGGCGCTGGCGATGATCACCGCGTTCACGACGTCCTCCATGGCGCGTGAGCTCGCGGATCCCCGTCATCCGCTCCCCGTGGGCGCGACGGTGGTGTTGATCGCGGCGGTGCTGCCGGAATCCTTGGCGGCTGCGCTTCAGCGGCTGCGCACGGAGGGGCACGTGGTGCACGTGCTCAAGACCTCCATGGCCGAATGGGACGTCACGCTCGACCGCATCCCGATCACGGAGCTTGGGGAGGTGCTGGTGGAGCTGGAGGCGGAGGCGGTCGAGGCCGGCGTGATCGAACTGCCCGAGGAAGCCCCGATATGATCCGCTACCGCCAGTACGCCCTCGATGTGCTCTTCGTCACGACCGAGGTCGTAGTGTGGTTCATGGTGCTGCGCGTAGTCATCTCGATGAGCGTGGGCACGTTCTGGACGGATGTCGCGCGGAACCTGGAGCGCGCAATCAACGCGGGCGATCTCGCCAACCCGGAGCGCGCGCAGGCATTGCTCCCGCTAGTGCGGGACGCGGCGGACGGGGCCAGCGGCGTACCGTTCCTCGTCCTGTTGGGGGCCGCGTTGGGTGCGTTCGCGCTCGAACGCGGCATCTCGCGGACCGGCATGGACGGGCCGATGGCCGCCGTCGCACTGCTGTTAGGGTCGATCCTCGCCCTGAACATCGTCTACCGGCTGGCTGCCGGCGGAGACCTGCGGTTCTGGGACCTCTCCGGCGTTGGGAGCTTCTTCCAGGGGGACCAGGCCCGCACTGCCTCCCAGGTGGACTTCGATCAGCTGGTAGCAAGTGGATCGGTGGACGGCCTGCATGGGAGCGCGATGGCGATGAGTGTGGGCGGCGTCACGCTGCTCTGGATCCGCTTTCTGATCGCCGCGCGAGCGGAAGTGGACTTCCCCCGGGTGTTGCGCTCCGTGAGCATCGGCCTCGCCTTAGCGATGGTGACGATGATTGCGGCCGCAATGGCGGGCGTGCCGGGCATTCCGCCGTTTGCGGTTGCTCACTTCGTGCTCGGCGTCCTGGTGCTGGCCGTGGCGAACAACGCGCGTGCCTACATTCCCGCCGACGGCGAGGCACGCGGGGTCACCCCGTGGTTGGTGGCTGTCTCAGGCACGGTCGGTGTGCTGGTCGGCGTGGCGATGCTGATCGCGTTGCTCGCGTTCCTCAACGCGGGCGCAGCGTTCGCCTACGTGGGCTCTATCGCCCTGCAGGTGGTCGAGGTGGTGCTCTTCATCATCATCACCCCGCTCTACTGGGCGCTTGAGCGTCTGGTAGGCCTCTTCTTCTCCGATGGGCTCCCTGGAATCGGCCAGGACGTCGGCCCCGAGGAGCCGCTTGAGCCCCCGACTGCCGCCGAGGGTGACGGCATTACCATCCCGGGCTGGGCGACGAACCTGATGCGGACCATGGCAGTCCTCGCGTTCGTGGTCATGCTCTACTACCTCGCCCGCCTCATCGTCAGCCGCCGCCGTCCGAGCGATCCGGCAGTCGCCGAGGTGCGCTCCCGGGGGAGCGGTGGCGCCAGCTTTGGTCAGGTGCTTCGCGACCTCCTGCCGCATTTCCGCCACGACGATCCTGATGCGTGGATGGCGCGTCACCCGGTGTATCGCCTGTACGGTCGCACCCTGGCCAGCGCGGATGAGCGTGGATTCGCAGTGATGGCCGGCGAGACGCCGATCGAGTTCTCCGAACGGGCGCAGCAGGCGCTCGCGGCGCCATTCCCTGACGTGGGGCGGGCCTTCGATCGTGCGCGCTACGGTCGCCACTTCCCGGCCGACGAGGACGTCAACGCTATGGAGCGTCGTGTGGCGGAGTGGGAGCGCGCGACGCCCGCGACGCGCGAGCTTCGGGAGAGCCTGCACGGAGCCGGACCGATGGACGAGACCGCGGAGATCCAACTGCGTATCGAACGCCGGCGCGCTGCCGCCCTCGGTGACGCTGAGCGTGTCCGGCGGCTCGGTGAAGACGAAACGCGCTGAGCGGAGCGCTACGCGCTCGGCAGTGGCTCGATGACCGCCTTGTCGCCATCCATGACCAGCGCCCCGGCTACGTGGTGGCGGTCGATCGTGGTGCACAGGTCAATGTCGCTTCCGAACCCGAGCTCCACCAGGCGCTGTCCATGCTCGGACGCTCGCAACGCTCCGGCAAAATCGTCGCGTGCCGCGTCGTACAGGGCGAGCGCCCGTCGCGCGTTCTCGGTCGGTTCGTACCCGGCGTCCATGAGCCGCTCTGCAAAGTAGCCCGCCGCGGTAGTGTCATCCTCCGCGTATTCGCCGCGCAGCCCGGCGCAGACGATGAGCACGTCCCGCCCCGCCGTGATCGCGTGCGAGAGCACGGCGGAGGCGTTCAGGGGTGCAGCCGGCATGATCAGCGGCGCATCCTCGCAGGCAAGGAGGGCGGGCGTCCCGTTGGTGGTAGCAACTACGGCATGCTCCGGCAGCGCATCGACCTGCTCGAACTCACCGGGTGAATTGCCGTAGTCGTAGCCCGGCGGCGGCAGCGCATCGCGCTCGCCGCACAGCACAATCTCATCGCGCGGGAACTGGAAGACAAGGCTCGCGAGGCGCTCGTGGCCAGCCTCGATGCTGGCGGCAGGGTAGATGTGCTTCACGCCGCGCGCGAGTAGCACCGCCATCACAGAGGTCGCGCGGAGCACATCAATCACCAGGCAAGTACGGTCGCCCGGGGGCTCGGTGGGTGCGGTGAAGGTGACGTCAACCTGCATGCGGGGAGTCTACGAGGTCCCCGGCTTAGGCTCGCGGCGCGCACTCCGCACTGTGGTGCTTGCCGGTTCCGCGTGGCCGGACGTAGCCTTAGGGCACCACGTCACGGGCGGGGATCGCGTTGTGATGCGGGCGCACGGAGGCCGCACTGGATGGCCCAGCCGCTGAACTCAGCAACGACTGCCGCCGCCACTGACGCAGGAGGCGTCGCCCACGTGGGGATCTTCGATTCCGGCGTTGGTGGTCTCTCTGTGGCGGCTGCCCTGCATGCCCTGGCGCCCTCGCTACGAATCACCTACGTAGCCGACACGGCCTTCTTCCCGTACGGTACCCGTTCCTCGGAGGACGTGGCCGCGCGCTCCATGGCGCTGGCATCGCGACTCATCGATGCCGGCGCGGACGTGGTGGTGGTTGCCTGCAACACCGCGTCGTCCGCCGCATTGGACCGACTGCGCGAGGTGTTCGACGTGCCCATCGTCGGCATGGAACCGCCGCTAAAGCCTGCCGTGGAGCGCAGCCGGGCGCATCGTGTCGCGGTTCTAGCCACTACCGGGACGGTCAGTGGTCGCCGCCTGGCGCGACTGACGGAGACGTATGGGCGCGATACGGACGTGTACACGCTCCCCATGCCCGGCCTCGCGGACCTGGTAGAGGCGGGTGAGGTAGACGGGGAGCGAGTGGAGTCGATGCTGCGCGAGGCGCTTGAGACGCCGCTCGCCGAGGGCATCGATGAGGTAGCGCTCGGTTGCACGCACTACGCGTTCCTTCGGCCGGCGCTTTCGCGGCTGGTGCCAGCAGACGTCGAGGTCATCGACGCAGCAGAGCCGGTCGCGCGCCGCGTGGTCTGGGTGTTGGAACAGGCGGGACGCCTGCCAGAGCCGGGAGCGCCCGAGCCGGTAGCCTGCTATACGACCAGTAGCACGGAGGAGCTGGAACTCACCACCGCGCGACTGCGCGCGGCCGGTGCGGCCCTGCCGCCGATCACGATCGCGGGTCGCATGTTGGTCGAGCTGCCGCAGGAGGAACGCCGAGTGGGAGGGGTGGACGTCGCATGACCGTGGAAGCCGCCGTCACGTTTCGCGCCCGTTATGAGGCCGCGGCAGATCGCCACCAGTCGCTACTCTGCGTGGGCATCGACCCCGACCCGGCGCGGCTGCCGGAGGGCGCGCAGATGCGCGAGTTTCTCTTCGGCGTCGTCGAGGCCACCGCGGATATCGCCTGCTGCTTCAAGCCCAACATCGCGTTTTTTGAGCCCGACCAGGGCGACGGGCTGGCGCTGCTCAAAGAGCTGATCGAGGTAATCCCACACGAGGTCCCCGTGCTGCTGGACGCGAAGCGCGGTGACATCGGCCACACGGCGGAGGCCTACGCGCGCGCGGTCTTCGATGTGCTGGGAGCGGATGCCGTCACGCTCAATCCCTACCTCGGCCGTGACAGCCTTGACCCATTCCTCAAGCGGGTCGACCGCCACTCATTCCTCCTCTGCCGCACCTCCAACGAAGGCGCGCGCGACCTGCAGGATCTGCCGGTGGGTGAGCGGGGTGAACCGCTGTACCTGGAGGTCGCACGACTGGCGCATCAGTGGAATGAGCACGGGAACATCGGCCTGGTCGTCGGTGCGACCTACCCGGACGATGCTCGTCGCATCCGTGACGTGTGCCCGGACGAGTTGTTCCTGATGCCGGGCGTGGGGGCGCAGCAAGGGGAGATCGATGCAGCGGTGAGCGCTGCTGTCGATGCGTCAGGCGGCGGGATTCTCGTCAACGCCTCGCGGGCTGTGCTCTACCCGCCGTCCGAGGCGGGGCGCTGGGCTGATGCCTCGCGTGAGGCTGCGATTGGACTGCGTGACGCGATCAACGCTGCGCGCGGGCGGTAGGCCAGCGGTGAGCGAGGCGCGCACGGAGGTACGGTTGGACTTCCTCGACCTGCGTATGGGTGATGTGATCCGCATGCGGCGGGTACATCCGTGTGGTGGGTTCGACTGGGAAGTCGTGCGTATTGGCGCGGACGTGGGGTTGCAGTGCGGCACGTGCGGGCGGCGCATCCTGATGGAGCGGCGCACCCTGCGCCGGCGCGCGAAGGCGTATGTTGAGCGCGGCCCGGAACTCGACCCGGCGATCCGCCAGGCGCTCTTCGGCGACGCGGGGATGCTGGACAGCGATGGACCCGAGCAGGACGCGGAGGGAACCGACGATGCAGAGGGGACACAGGGAGCGGCGGACGAGCACACGCGTTGACTCGATTCGCACGGCGTTCCTACACTCGATGAGCAACGACACAGCCGGACGCCTGCTGAGGCATGAGGTGAGCGGGGGTCGTCACGGTGCGTGAACTCATCATCGATTCGATTCGTGTCGGCCTCCGGCATTTCCGGCGCGTGGTGGTGCTGCGCGAAAAGGAAGCCGACCGCTACCTCACCATCTGGATTGGCGCGGACGTCGCGGACGCGATCGCGTTCCGTCTTCAGGATGTCTCCGTGCCGCGCCCGCAGACCCACGACCTCATGCTCTCCCTCATCGATGAGCTCGGGGGATCCGTGAAGGCGGTTACTGTCTCCGACCTCAAGGACGACACGTTCTTCGCCACCATCCAGGTCGATCAGGACGGCAAGAACATCGAAATCGACTCGCGTCCCTCGGACGCCATCGCGGTGGCCGTTCGCGCGGGCGTGCCGATCTACGTGGTGGACGACGTCATGGATCGCGCTGGCATCGTGCTGGACGAGGATGGCGAGCCAGTGGAGGGCAACGGCGCCGTCGAGGCGGGCCCCGCCCCGCCGACGCCGGAGGAGCTGGAAAAGCTCTCCGCGTTCCGCGAGTTTGTCTCTGGCCTGGACCTGGACGACCTCGGTTCCTCGGACCGGCCGTAGGTACGGCCATCACCACTCACCCTCGGCTCGGGGATCTCATTTCGGCCCGTGTTCGTGATGGATTCGTGCATTTCGGCACAAGTGAGTTGATCCACCGATCGAGGGGTGATAGTTTCCTTCACGGCCCAGATCCGAGCGTACGGGTCCGGCCATGCTGAACTCTCCAGCACTGGGGTTGGTCGGCATCGGGTTTTCGCTTGGGTTCTGGATAGCCGGATCCGCAGTCCTGGGACATTACCTGGATGGCCGGTTCGACACCGCTCCGGTGTTGACGCTGGTGCTGCTGGTGCTCGGCATGTTCATCGGCTTCTATGACGCCTACCGGCGGCTGCGGGAGCTGATGAAGCGGACGGGCGGGGAGAAGCACGAATGAAGCTTGGCCTTATTGGCGGCGGATTGCTTCTGCTGACACTTGTCGGCTTCGTCTTCGTTGGCGGAGCACCCCCGTACATCACCGTCCCGCCGGACGAACTCTTCGACATCGGCGGGTACACGGTTACGAACACCGTGTTCGCAAGCTGGTTTGCGATCATCTTCCTGCTGATTATCGCCCTGATTGTTGGGCCGAAAATCGGCCTGGTGCCGCGCGGATTCGCCGGGTTCGTTGAGGCGATCCTGAGCGGATTCTTCAACATCTGCGCCTCCGTGGCGGGCGAGCGGAACACACGCCGCTTCTTCCCGCTGGTGGCGACCATCTTCTTCTACATCATCGTTTCCAACTGGATGGCGCTGCTCCCGGGTGTGAAGACCATCGGCACCGCGCAGCCGGACTATGGCTATCAGCAGTCCGTCATGCAGCAGATTGATGTGCCGATTCTCGGCAGCCTCGCCTATGTGCCGTTCCGACCTGATACGCGCGATGTAGGCGGTGGCGAGCTCCCGCTGCTTCCGGAGGAAACCGCCGCGAGCCTGGGCATGGAGCCCGGTACGTACGAGGTCTCCACGGATGGCTCCTTCAGCGGTGGTGTCCGTGGCGCGCTCCGCCCAACCTTCACTGATGTGAACGCGCCACTGGCCATCGCGCTCTTCTCGTTCGTCTTCGTGGAGTTCTGGGGCCTGCAAACCCTCGGGTTGGCCTATCTGGGCAAATTCTTTGCCTTCGGTGCGATCCGCAGAGGGCCACTGGGTGTGATCGATATCTTCGTGGGCTTGCTGGAGTTCGTCTCTGAGCTCTCCCGCATTATCTCGTTCACCTTCCGTCTCTTCGGCAACATCTTCGCGGGCAGCGTGCTGATGCTGATGATGACGTTCCTCACACCGTTTGTTCTGATTATTCCGTTCTACGGCCTGGAGCTCTTCGTGGGCGCCATTCAGGCCTTCGTATTCGCGGTCCTCACGCTGGTGTTCGCGATGACAGCCATCACGTCACACCACGAAGAGGGCCATCACGCAGAGGAGCATGGCGGCGGTCACTAGACTGCTGCTGCTTGTTGGGATTGTTGGGATCGAGTCGTTCGTGAGCCCCCCGGGTGGACCGGGGCAGCCCAGGGAGGTTGAGAGATATGAAGATTGCACGTCGCTCAATGGCCGCCACGGCCATTATGGGTGCGCTGTTCCTGATGCTGACCGGCGTGGCCGGCGCGCAGGAAGTCGCAGACAACGAGTTCACCGAGTCCAGCACGCGATTCCTCGCGGCCGCGCTCGCGATGGGTCTCGGCGGTCTCGCCCCGGCACTCGGCATCGGTTGGCTGGGCGGTAAGGCTATGGACGCGCTGGGCCGCAACCCGGAAGCGGCCGGTCCGATTCAGACCAACATGATCCTGGCCATCGCGTTCGCCGAGGCCATCGGCATCTACGCGCTGGTCGTTGCCATCCTCATCGGCTTCGTCTTCTAGGACAGGCTGACGGGGAGTATTACGAATGACGCGGTGGTGTCGGATCGCCCGGCGCGGATGTGTGCAGCAATGCGCCCCCGTCCCAGGCGGTTCGCGCCGCCGGATCCCGTCAGTTCATTGAGGAGCGAGCCAGTGATGATGCTCACTCAGTTGCCTCGCTGGTGTGCCGCGCACTCGCGGCGCCTGGCGGCGCTGGCCCTGGGTGCGTCGGTAGCAGCCGTACCGGCTGTGGCTTCGGCTGCCGACGACGTGGAGGGCATCGCCGCGCTGGGATTGAACCTGCCGGGACTCGTGTCCCAGCTGGTCAACTTCCTGCTCATTCTGATCATCCTGCGGGTGCTGCTGTGGAAGCCGTTCCTGCGGATGCTGGATGAGCGCCGGACGCGTATCGAGCAGGGACTGCAGGCCTCCGAGCAGGCACAGCAGGCCGCTGCCGAGAGTCAGGAAGAGTCGCGGCGAGTGCTGGAAGAGGCCCGTGCCGAAGGGCGCGAGCTGATCGCCCGCGCTCAGGAAACATCGACCCGCCTGCGGACCGATATGGAAGAGCAGGCGCGCCGAGAAGCAGACCAGATCGTGGCGCGTGCGCGCGAGGAAATCGAGCGCGAACGGCTGCAGGCGGTCCAGACGCTGCGTGCGGAATTCGCCGATCTGACCGTGCTCGCGGCAGAGCGGGTGGTGGGCCAGTCACTGGACCGTGCGGCGCACCAACAGCTCATCGACGACGTCCTGGTCAACAGTGACTTCGGTCAGGACGGTCGCAACTAAGTGGCTGCACAGCGTGAAATCGCCGGACGTCGCTACGCAACCGCGATCCTCGAGATCGCGCGAGCGGATGGTGACCTGGATAGCTGGCTGGAAGCCATCGATGCGCTGGAAGGCCTCACGGACCGCACGTCCTACGTGGATGCCTTGCAGGGCGACGGCATGACCGACGAGCAATTCCAGGCAATCGTGCGCCGCGTCTATCCAGCAGCGACCACGAAGCAGGTGAACCTCTTCCGGCTGTTGCGCCGGAAGTCTCGTCTGTCGCTTGGGCCGTCGATCGCAGCCTTCTTCCGCGAGATGGTGGATGTGGAGCGTGGCGTCGTTCGCGCGACGGTCACCTCAGCGGTGGAGCTGGACGATGCACGGCGCGCGGCGCTGCTGCAGCGCCTCAGTGAGGAGACCGGTCAGGAAGTGGTGCTGGAAGAGCGCGTGGATCCGGAGCTGCTGGGCGGCCTGGTGATTCGCGTGGGCGATCGTCTGATGGACGGGTCCGCTCGCAGCCGGCTCCGGGACCTCCGGTCGCGGTTGGAACAGGCGTCAATCGCCTAGCGCGTCACTGACGCGTGCATACTGAATGAGCGCCGTCTGCGGGCGGCGCCACTGAAAGAATCTGAGCGCCGCATCACGCGGCAGGACACATCGAGGTAGTGCGATGGCCGTACGAGCTGAAGAGATCGCTTCCATCCTGAAGGAGCAGATCGAAAACTTCGACGCGATGACGACGGAAACGAACGTCGGCACCGTCATCGAAGCCGGTGACGGGATCGCACGGATCCACGGCCTGGGTCAGTGCCTCGCATCGGAACTCGTGGAGTTCAGCGTCACTGACGAGTTCGGCCGGCCCATCCGCGGCCTCGCGCTGAACCTCGAGGAAGAGACCGTCGGCGCCATCGTCATGGGTGACTACACCCGTGTGAAGGAAGGCGACGAGGTCCGTACCACCGGCGAGGTCGCCTCGGTCCCCGTGGGTGAGGCGCTCATCGGCCGTGTGGTGAACGCCCTGGGCGACCCGCTGGACGAAAAGGGCCCGATCAACGCTGCTGAGCGCTACCCCGTGGAACGTATCGCACCAGACGTGGTGAACCGCGTCACGGTGAACCAGCCGCTCCAGACCGGCATCAAGGCCATCGACGCGATGATCCCGATCGGCCGCGGCCAGCGTGAGCTCATCATTGGTGACCGCTCCATCGGCAAGAGCGCGATTGCCATCGACGCGATCATCAACCAGAAGAACAGCGACGTGATTTGCATCTACGTTGCTGTTGGCCAGAAGGAAGCAAAGGTCGCGCAGCTCGCCGCCATCCTCGAAGAGAACGACGCGATGGGACACACCATCGTGGTCAGCGCGGCGGCGTCCGAATCGGCCGCACAGCAGTACCTGGCTCCGTACGCTGGCGCCGCCATGTCCGAGTACTTCATGGCCAAGGGCCGCGACGTGCTCATCGTGTACGACGACCTCTCCAAGCACGCCTGGGCGTACCGAGAGGTGTCTCTGCTGCTTCGCCGCCCGCCGGGACGTGAGGCGTACCCGGGCGACGTCTTCTACCTCCACTCTCGCCTGCTGGAGCGCGCCGCGCGCGTGACCGAGGAGCTGGGTGGCGGTTCCGTGACCGCGCTGCCAATCATCGAGACGCAGGCCGGCGACGTCTCCGCGTACATTCCGACTAACGTAATCTCCATCACGGACGGCCAGATCTTCCTGGAGCTGGACCTGTTCAACGCCGGTATTCGACCGGCCACGAACCCCGGTATCTCCGTCTCCCGCGTGGGCGGCACCGCCCAGACGCGCGCGATGAAGCGCGTCGCCGGTACGCTCCGCATCGACCTCTCCCAGTACCGCGAGCTGCAGGCCTTCGCGCAGTTCGGTACGGAAGACCTGGACGCATCTACCCGGCGTCAGCTGCTGCGAGGCGCGCGCCTCACGGAGTTGCTGAAGCAGCCGCAGTACCAGCCGCTGACCCTCGGTCAGCAGGTATCGATCCTGTACGCCGGTGTGAACGGCTACCTGGACGACGTGCCTGTGGAGAAGGTGCTCGACTTCGAGCAGGCGTACCACGAGTACATGGGCGCCGGGAACGCGGACCTGCTGAAGCGCATCACCGACAGCGGTGACCTGGTTGAAGACGACGAGAACGCCCTGAAGCAGGCGATCGAGGACTTCAAGGCATCGGTGGCCTACTAGGGCCTGAAGTAGGGGCTGCGAGAGCATCCCAACGGGAACGACGATCGTACCGAGCATCTCCGGTGGCATGACCACTTGGAGGGGCGCAGGTAAGGAAGACGTGTAGCGATGGCCGGTGGCGACGTACGGGTAATCCGCGACCGGATTCGGTCAGTCCGTAGCACCGCGAAAGTCACGCGGGCGATGGAGCTGGTGGCCGGATCGAAGATGCGCCGCGCGCAGGACAGCGCGGTGCGGGCGCGCCCGTATGCAGATCAGATGCGCCAGGTGCTGTCGCAGCTCGCCGCGTACACCTCAAGCGACCAGGGAACCGTTGCCCACCCGCTGCTGGAGCAGCGCGAAGTCAGTCACTTCCGCTACCTGCACCTCACCGCGGACCGCGGCCTGGCGGGTGGTCTGAACGGCAACATGAACCGCGCCGGCGCGAACCTGCTGCTGGAGCACCAGCCGAACGTAGACCGCGTGTCCGTGATCCCGGTGGGACGTAAGGGCCGCGACTTCTTCCGGCGGGCCGGCTTTGACCTGGCAGCGGAATTCGTGGAACTGGGCGACTTCCCCACCTTCGAGGATGTGCGGCCGATCTCCCGCATCATCCTGGAGGACTTCATCAGTGGTGAAGTTGATGAAGTGCACATCGGCTTCCAGCGCTTCGTGAACGCCGCGGTACAGCGACCCACGACTCGGCAGATTCTGCCCATCGTCCCGCCGACGGGCGAGGATGCCCGGCCGATCGACTTCATCTTCGAGCCCTCGCCGGAGGCGCTACTGGAGACGCTGCTTCCACGGTACGTGGAGATGCAGGTGTTCGAGGCAATTCTGGAGGCCCGCGCCTCCGAGCAATCGGCACGCATGGTGGCCATGCGGCAGGCGACGGACGCGGCGAACGAAATGGTGGATTCACTGACGCTGGCCTACAACAAGGCGCGTCAGGACTCGATTACAGGTGAGCTGCTCGACATCGTTGGTGGTGTCGCGGCGCTCGAAGGCTAGCCGGCGCAACCGGCACGTACGGGACAGCGACGAAGGTTCATCCCACTCATCGGGAGGCTGCTATGGCAACCGGAACGGTACGACAGGTCATCGGCACAGTGGTGGACGTGGAGTTCCCCACGGGTGAGCTGCCGGCCCTCTTTAACGCCGTAAACATCGATCTCAGCGGCACCACGCTGATTGCTGAGGTGCAGCTGCACCTGGGCAACAACTGGGTGCGCTGCCTGGCGCTGGACACCACGGACGGCCTCGCGCGCGGGGCGAAGGTGGAAGACACCGGCGCGGCGATCTCGGTCCCGGTGGGCCCAAAGACGCTGGGGCGAATCTTCAACGTGGTCGGCGAGGCGCTCGACCCCGGCGAAGAGATCCCCGCGGATGTCCCGCGCATGCCGATTCACCGCTCCGCACCGCCGTACGCGGACCAGGAGTCCAGCGCGCAGGTGCTGGAGACCGGCGTCAAGGTCATCGACCTCATCGCGCCGCTCCCTCGTGGTGGTAAGGTCGGTCTCTTCGGCGGCGCCGGTACCGGCAAGACCGTGACCAACACCGAGCTCATTCGAAACCTGGCCGCGGAGCACGGTGGTCTCTCCGTCTTCGCCGGCGTGGGCGAGCGTTCCCGCGAGGGCAACGACCTCTGGCATGAGATGGAAGAGAACGGCGTGCTCGACAAGACCGCGCTGGTCTACGGGCAGATGAACGAGCCGCCCGGCACCCGTCTCCGCGTCGCCCTGACCGGCCTGACGATGGCCGAGTACTTCCGCGACGAAGAGGGCCGTGACGTGCTGCTCTTCATCGATAACATCTACCGCTACACCCTGGCCGGTATGGAAGTGTCCGCACTCCTCGGTCGTATGCCCTCCGCCGTGGGGTACCAGCCGACGCTGGCCACCGAGGTGGGTGCGCTGGAGGAGCGGATTACCTCCACGAAGAAGGGGTCGATTACCTCCTTCCAGGCGATTTACGTGCCGGCGGACGACTACACCGACCCCGGTGTGGCCACCACGTTCGGCCACCTGGACGCCACCGTCACGCTGGACCGCGCGCTGGTGGAACAGGGGCTGTTCCCCGCCATCAACCCGCTGACCTCCAACAGCCGCATCCTGGACCCGCTGGTGGTGGGTCAGGAGCACTACGATGTCGCGCGTGGCGTGGTGCAGACGCTCCAGCGCTACAAGGACCTGCAGGACATCATCGCCATCCTCGGCATTGAGGAACTCTCGGACGACGACAAGCGCACCGTGGCGCGCGCGCGCCGTATCCAGCGCTTCCTCTCCCAGCCGATGTTCGTGGCGGAGCAGTTCACCGGCACGCCGGGCCAGTACGTGCCCGTGGCGGAGACGGTGCGCGGCTTCAAGGAGATCCTGGAAGGCCGTCACGACGAGCTCCCGGAGCAGGCCTTCTACATGGTCGGCACCGTGGAGATGGCCGTGGAGAAGGCAGAGCGGCTGGCTGCCGAAGAGTAGCAGTACGCGACGAGTGACCCGGGGCGATCGGCGCAGGCTGATCGCCACCACACTCGCAAGGAAGTGAAGCAGGATGAAGCTGACCATCGTCACGGCACAGCGAACCGCGCTTGAGCGGGACGACGTCACCAAGCTCGTCGTGCCGGCGGCTGATGGTCAGATCACGATCCTGCCAAACCACGCCGCGCTCATGTCCAGCCTCACCATGGGTGAAATGGTGGTGCACACCGAAAGCGGCGGAGCCATTCCGCTCGCCATTCACGGCGGATTCATCCAGGTCGTCCACAATGAGATCAGCGTCCTTGCTGACGCCGCCGAAAGCGCTGAGGATATTGATATCGAGCGTGCGGAGGCGGCCCGCAGGCGCGCTGAGGCACGCCTGAGCGGCGTCGACCGCCCCGAGAGCGGCCTCGATGTCATGCGCGCCCAGCTGGCCCTCCAGCGCTCCCTCGTGCGCCTCCGCGTCTCCCGCCGCCGCGCGGGTGGTGCGACGGGCGTGCCGTCGAGCCGGCCGTAGCTCGAACTGCCCGACTACCGGTGAATTCGGCCCTTCGGTCTCCGAAAGCGCAAGAGACTGGCGCTCGCTAGAACCACTCCTGCTTGTTCACTTCGTTGATCAGAGGCTCACCGGCTTCGAAGCGGCGGCAGTTGTCGATCAGCAGATCGAGCCAGCGCTGCTGGTAACTGGCGCCGTAGATCGCCGTGTGCGGCGTGATCAGTACCCCCGGCATCGTCCACAGCGGGTGGCCGTCCGGCAGCGGCTCCGGGTCCACCACATCGAGGCCAGCCCCGGCGAGGTGCCCGGAGCGAAGCGCCTCCACCAGGTCGTCCGTCACCACGAGCACGCCACGGCTGATGTTGATCAGGTAGGCGCCCTGCTTCATCTTCGCCAGCCGCTCCGCGTTGAACATGTCAGTCGTCTCGGGAGTCTCCGGCGCCGTGATGAGCACGAAGTCCACGTCGCTAATGTGCTCGTCAATGGCCTCGGACGGGTAGACGGCTGTGAAGCCCTCAGGCGTGTCAGTCGTGCGAGGATCCACGCCAATCACGCGCATCCCGAAGGCGGCGCAGAGGCGGCCTGCCTCCCGCCCGGATCCGCCGACACCAACAACCAGCGCGGACATGGAGCCGAGGTCGAGCATCGGCTGGCGCTCGCGCGCCCACGTGGCCTGCGCCTGCAGCGGCAGGTAGTGATCAAAGCGGCGCGCGAAGGCGAGCACGAATCCCATGATGTGACCGGCCAGATGCTCGTTGTAAGAACCGTGCATCCCGGTGACACGCACGTCGCTGTTCACCAGGTCGTCATAGAACCACGCCCGTCCGAGGCCGGCGCGAGCAGCCTGAATCCAGCGCAGCTGCTTCGCGTGCGGGAAGACCTCGGGCGGTACCGTGCCGAAGGCGGCATCGGCGTCTTCGATGTCCTCGGAACGTTCGTAGATCGCGATCTCCCACCCGGGGAGTGCCTCGCGCAGGGCTTCAGGCCATCCGGGGCGAGGATCGGGTGGCATCAGGACCAGCTTCAGACTCATGCATTCACCTCCGTTCGGTCAGGATAGCGGCAGAATCTGCGCTGTGACCTCGCATCGCTGCGGGCCGCACCGTATCCTGAGAGGCGCATGAGCGATGTACACGAGCGCTACGTGATCGATGGCGGGCGGCCGCTCCACGGGGAGGTCGCCGTTTCGGGATCCAAGAACGCCGCTCTGTACGCCGTCGCCGCCGGCCTGCTCACCGACGAGCAGGTGACACTCCGCAACGTCCCGCGCATCGCGGACATCGGGGAGATGGCGGCGCTCTGCCAGTCGGTCGGCTCCGAAGTCTCCATCGATGGCGACACCGTGCGCATGCGCACGCCGTCCTTCACGACCACCGCGCCGCCGGCAGACTTGGTGGCGAAGCTGCGCGCCTCATTCCTTGTGATGGGGCCGCTGCTAGCGCGCGCAGGCGAGGCCGCCTGTGCGCCCCCGGGTGGTGACGTAATCGGCTCGCGCCCACTCGATGTCCACTTCGCCGGCTTCCGCGCCCTGGGTGCGCACGTGACGCGCGAGGGAGGCCAGTGGCACGCAACCGCGTCCACGCTGCACGGCGCGCGCATCTTCTTCGATTACCCCAGCGTGCTGGGCACCGTGAACGTGATGTTCGCGGCCGTCCTCGCGCGCGGTCACAGCACGATCGTCAACGCCGCCCCTGAGCCAGAAGTAGCAATGGCGGCGGAGATGCTCAACGCAATGGGCGCCCGCATCACCGGCCATGGCACACCAACGATGGAGATCGACGGCGTGGAACGCCTGCACGGCGCGGAGCTGGAAGTGATTCCGGACCGCCTGGAGGCCGGTACATACCTCCTCGCTGCAACCGCTACGGGCGGCGACGTGCACGTCACCAACGCGGAGCCGACCCATCTCGACAGCCTCATCGCGAAGCTGCGCGAACTGGGGATGGAGGTCTCCTGCGATGCTGGTGAGGGCATCCACGCCCGTGCCGCCGGGCCGCTCAAGGCGGTGCACGTACAGGCGGTCCCCTACCCCGGTTTCGCCACCGATCTCCATCCGCCCATGGCCGCCGCGATGACGCAGGCTGCGGGCATCTCCCTCGTGCACGAGCGCGTGTACGACAACCGCACCTTGTACGTGAACGAGCTACGCAAGATGGGCGCGCGCATCATCACGGCAGCCGATTCGGTGATCATCGAAGGCGGCGTGATGCTCTCGGGTGCCTCTGTCCGCGCGCTGGACATCCGTGCCGGCGCAGCAGTGGTCGTGGCCGCGCTGGCAGCGCAGGGTGAGAGCACCGTGCACGACATCGGCCACCTCGACCGCGGCTACACAGACCTCGATGGCCGCCTGACCGCTCTGGGCGCGGAGGTGCGGCGGGTGGGGGCGTAGGGATCGGGAGCAGAGGGAATCTGATCCCCTCCCCCGCTCGCGGGGGAGGGCTAGGGTGGGGGCTCCGAGGGAGCAGGACGGCGCGTGGACTCAACGACATCCCAGGCCCGCGAACTCCGAAGGAATTCCACAGATGCGGAACGGCGACTCTGGGTCCAGCTCCGGGACCACAAGATCGGTGGCTATCGATTTCGGAGGCAGCGCCCCCTTGGTCGGTTCATCGTTGATTTCATCCGCCTCGATGCCTCGCTCGTAATCGAGGTGGACGGCAACCAGCACGCATCGCGAACCGCGTACGATACGGCGCGGACCCGTTGGATCGAGGCACGAGGCTACCGGGTCCTCCGGTTCTCGAATCGGGAAGTGCTCCAGGAGATGCAATCGGTGACGCAGGCTATCTGGAACGCTCTCCAGCAGAGCCCCCCCCCCAAACCACCCCCGCGAGCGGGGGAGGGGGAAGAATTGAAGCATGCTCAGTAAACGCATCGGCATCGACCTGGGAACTGCGAACGTGCTCGTAGTGGAGCACGGGCGCGGCGTGGTGCTCGATGAGCCAGCGGTCGTGGCGATTGCCGAGCGCGACAATACCGTCGTGGCCGTCGGTGACGACGCCCACGCGATGATCGGCCGGCACCCGGGCAGCATCCAGGTCATCCGCCCGATGCGTGACGGAGTCATCGCGGACTACCTCATCACCGAGGCGATGCTGCGCTACTTCATCGCGCGCGTGATCGGCCGCTTCAACATCGTGCGACCCGAAGTCATGATCTGTGTCCCCGTTGGGGTGACGCGGGTAGAGCAGCGCGCGGTCCGCGATGCGGCGGAGGCCGCCGGCGCACGCCGCCCGGCGCACCTGATTCCGGAACCGCTGGCTGCTGCCATTGGTGCGGAGATTCCCGTGGGCAGCCCTCGGGGACACATGGTGGTGGACATTGGCGGCGGACGGACAGAAGCGGCGGTCATCTCGCTCTTCGGCATCGTAGCCAGTGAGTCCGTCCGCGTCGGCGGCGACCGCCTGGACGACGCCATCGCACAGTACATCCGCCGCCGCCACAACCTCATCGTGGGTGAACGCACCGCCGAGGATGTGAAAATCGCCATCGGCGCGGCCGGACCGATGGAGGACGACCGCCAGGCCGGGGTCCGCGGTCGCGACCTGATCACCGGCCTGCCGCGCACGATCACCGTGCGCTCGTCCGAGGTGGCCCAGGCGATTTCGGAGCACCTCGGCACCATCGTGCAGACCGTGCGCCGCGTCCTGGAACAGACGCCGCCGGAGCTGGCCTCAGACGTGATCGATCGTGGCATCGTGCTCACGGGGGGCACGGCGCAGCTGCCCGGACTGGACATCCTCCTGCGCGAGGAGTGTGGCGTGCCGGTGCACGTGGCGGAGGACCCGCTCCAGTGCGTCGCGAAAGGCGCTGCAGCGGCCCTCGACTACATCGAGGTCATCGAGCGCTCGCTGCCGACTGAGGAAGAATCGCTGATGGGTGAACTGACGCGGTAGCCGGCAGTCAGTCCCCGCGCCTACTGGCTCGGGGCGGTGAGCTTCAGGTGGTAGGTCATGCTCTGAAGGAAGAGCACCGGGTTGATGTGGCGGATCTCAACGTGATCCGGCGCGTGCACCCGGTTAGGAGTGTAGTTGAGGATGGCGCGCACCCCGCCCGCCACCAGACGATCCACCACCCGCTGGGCGTACTCACCAGGCACCGCAACAATGGCGATGTCAGCAGGCGATTCGCGCAGGTCATCCTCCAGGTGGTCAGAGTGGCGCACCACCTGCCCCTCGAGTTCGGTGCCCACCAGCTCCGGGCTCGCGTCATAGAGCGCCGCGATATCGAACCCCTGGCCGCTGAAACCGGGGTACGAGGCGATGGCGCGCCCGAGGCGACCGATGCCCACCACAATCACGCGCCAGCGAGTGTCCAGTCCCAGGATGCTGCGGAGTTCCTCCGTCAGGCGCGGGACGGAGTATCCACGGCCCTGCTTCCCGAAGCGCCCGAAGTAGGAGAGGTCTTTGCGGATCTGCGCCGGGGTGACGCTGAGCTCTTCGCCCAGTTCCTGCGAGGAGACCACGGCTCGGCCTTCTTGCTCCATGCGAGCAAGAAGCCGGTAGTAGAGCGGCAGGCGATCGATGACGACTTCGGGAATCTCGATCGGCAAGTGAGCGCCCCTGATCTGCTCCCTGTGGAGAGCCGGTCGTGCGTGTGAGGCGCGCTGGGGGATCGGTGAGCGCCGCAGATTCAATCATACCGCTCATGAGCATTGGTGCAATTTCGCACAATCTCATTACGCGCCTGCAGATCGAGGTTTGGCGGGTGTGGGTGTTAGCATCCGGCGCATGGTGGTGGAAGCAGCGGACCCTCGCATCGCGCGTCTCGTCAGCAAGGGCGCTCGTGCCATCGCGCTCGTAGAGCTGGCGGGCGGCACCTTCACGATGGGATCGGACGGGCGCACCGATGAGTTGCCCGTGCGTCGGGTCCACGTGCATCCGTTCGCCGTGGCGATCACGCCGGTCACCAACGCCGAGTACGATGAGTTCCTGCGCGCCACCGGTCACGAAGACACCCCCTTCCGCGAAGACCCGGCCTTCTCGGCGCCCCTCCAGCCGGCAGCCGGGGTCTCCTGGTTCGATGCAGTAGCGTACTGCGAGTGGTTGAGCGACCTCCTCGGACGCCGCTGTCGCCTGCCCACGGAGGCTGAGCGGGAGTTCGCTGCTCGCGGTGGTGTGCCAGACGTGCGTTTCCCATGGGGAGATGAGCCCTGGGCCGATGGTGTGCACGCGCTGGGAGCCGCTGGTGGGCAGGCCCCGCATCCAGTCGGCACGACACCCCCGAATGGGTACGGCCTCTACCACATGGGCGACAACGTCCACGAGTGGTGTAGCGACTGGTACGGGC
>JBJHDC010000003.1:0-360 GCA_050486345.1 Dehalococcoidia bacterium
GAGCCGGGAGGAGCACGTCATGGCCGTGGATGTGGGCCTGGAGCCGCGCGAGGACACGTACGACACGGATGCGGAGGTCGCAGCGGAAGCCGCGCGCCTCGGCTACGGCCGAATGTGGACCGGCGGTGGCGGGGATCCGTTCCAGGCATGCGCGTTGCGATGGGCCGCGTCGCGGGGGGCGCGGGACGGTGGAATCGGCACCGCGATCGGTATCGTGCCGGTCGGACAGCGCACCCCGGCTGACATCGCGACCAGCGCCGCTGCCCTCAGCCGCCTGACCGCCGGTCGCTTCGTGCTCGGCATCGGCTCCGGTAGCATCGATCGAGCGTCCTTCCGCCGCACGTGGGGGATCGCAGAATC
>JBJHDC010000003.1:370-55362 GCA_050486345.1 Dehalococcoidia bacterium
GCTCGCCCTCGTGCGGGCCTATCTGGTCACCCTGCGTGACTTCCTGGACGGCAAGCCGGTGACCTATCACGGGAGCGGCCTCGGTGCGGGTGTCAGTCGACGACGACGCCGATGCTGCGCGGAAGGCGCTGGCGGGTGCGTTGCTCCCGTACGTCATCGGTTGGCCGGGCGCCCCACCGGCCCGGCCGTTCCGCGCCGCGTTCGAGCGCATGGGATTCGGCGCCGACCTCGCGGAGATCGATCAATTGCTCGACCGTGGCGCCACCCGTGAACAGGTCATCGAGGCGTTCCCCGAGCAGATGCTGCGGGGGCTCGGCTACTACGGCCCGGCCTCCGGCGCGATGGAGGCGGTCCAGCGTCTCGCCGCTGGCGCGGACACGATCGTTGTGCGGCTCGTGCCATCAGGCCCCGGCCTCGAGCCCATCCGCGCCATCCTCGATGCGTGCCAGCCAGCCGGTGGCAGCGGATAGGAACGGAGTCGGGGGGACTCACTGCGTCGCGCCCGATATATACCTATATATCGAGTGAGCGTCGCCGCCGCGTCCGGCCGCGCGGCGGTGAGCACCCTCGTCGGAACGCCGCTTATCCCTCCTAGCCGCTAACATGGCGCGGCCGCACGACGGACTGCTGGTGGCAAGTTCGAAGGGGAGGACAGCGCGTTGAGGGCGATTCAGCGATGACACAAGAATCCCTCCCCGCTGCGGCCGCCTCTTCCGACGCACTGACTGATAGCGCGGTCGATCACGAAGGCCGCAACAAGCTGGCTGCGGCGGTCGTCTCCGGGCACGCCGTCAAACATCTCTACCTGTCCGCGATGCAATCGATCCTGCTCCCCGAGATCAGGATCGCGTACGGCCTGTCCGGCACGCAGCTGGGGACACTGGCGACGATGCGACAGGTCTCCGGCTGGTCGATGACGATCGGGTCCGGGTACCTGGGGGACCGATTCAGCAGCCGAACCGGCCTCATCCTCGCCTGGTCTCTGGGCCTGCTGGGGCTCTCCTACTGGTTGATTGGGGCCTCGAACTCCTACGAGGTACTCCTGGTCGCGTTCTTCCTCGCTGGCCTTGGTCCTAGCGTCTACCACTCGCCGGCCATTGGTGCGCTCTCACGACGATTCCCGGACAAGCGGGCATTCGCGGTCTCCCTGCACGGGATGGGCGGCAGCGTGGGCGAGGTACTCGGCCCGCTGGTCGCCTCCGGCTTGCTCCTGGTCCTCACCTGGCAGGGCATCCTGCAACTGAGCCTGATCCCGGCTCTACTGAGCGCGGTCATCATCTGGCGCGTGATGGGCAACGTTGGGCTGACCGACAACGCCGCCAGCTCGCTCCAGACCTACCTCCGGGGCCTCGCCGCGCTCATTCGTCACCGGGCGCTGGCTCTGCTGGTGGTGATCACGGCGCTCCGCAGCATGGGACAGAGCGCGGTGATGATCTTCCTGCCGGTGTACCTGCGCGAGGACCTCGGCTACGGGGTGGTGACCGTTGCCGTGCTGCTTTCGATGGCGCAGGTGGCCGGCATCGGTTCGCAGCCGGTGATGGGCTATCTCTCCGATCGTATCGGCCACCAGCGAGTGCTCGTGCCGGCGATGGTGACCCTCGGCTTCACCATCGCCGCGCTGGCGTTCGCGGACGGCATGGTGCAGCTGGTCCTGATCATCGCGGTGCTCGGTGCCTTCCTCTACTCGCTCCACGCCATCTTCATCTCAGCCGCCATCACTGCGGCCGGTAGCGAGGCGCACTCTACGATCGTCTCGATCATCTACGGCGCCAGCATCCTGGGGGCTGTGTCCCCCATCGTGGCCGGCATGTTCGCGGACCACTTCGGCACGCAGAGCGTCTTCCTCTACGCGGCGGCCACCACCTTCGCAGCCACCCTGATCCTCGCCCTGATGAAGCTGCCGCACGTCAGATCCGAGGTCACTGCGCACTGATTGCCCCGTAGCACCCACCGCGCTCCTCGGGCGCACGCATCGGGTATGCTTCCGCCGCTACCTGCGAGGAGATGCCTGTGCCTGCCATCGAGATCGAGATCACGCGGCGTGAACCCTACGCGGGCGGCGAGGAGTTCGGGGCGACCGGTGCCTATCAGCGGATCGATGGGACGGTCACGTTTGCGGTCGATCCGAACCATGAGGCCAACCGCCCGATCGTGGACCTCGAACTCGCGCCCGTAGATGCGAGCGGTCGCGTGCGGTTCCGGTCGGACTTCGTGATCGTGACGCCGCAGGAACCGGCGCGCGGAAACGGCAGCCTGATCGTCGATGTGACCAACCGCGGACGGCACCGCGTGATCCCCACGTTCAACCGGCAGGAGCAGCCTTCGCCGCGCGAGCTGCCGCCCGGTGACGGGTTTCTCTTCCACCACGGCTACTCGGTCGTCTCCATCGGCTGGCAATGGGATGTCCACCGCGACGATGGGCTGCTCGCCATCGACGCTCCGCTCGCTCAGGTAGACGGTCAGTCGGTGCGGGGGCAGGCGGTCGTGGAGATCCGTCCGAGCGCCGTCGAGCACACGCGCCTGCTGGCGAACCGCACCCACCGGCCGTATCCCGTTGCGGACCCGGACGATCCGTCCGCGCGCCTGCTGGTGCGTGCCTGGGAGGACGGACCCGAATCCGAGGTCCCGCGCGCTGCGTGGCGCTTCGCCTGCGAGACCGCCGACGGCGTAGTGCCCAGTGACCGACACATCTACTTCGAGGAGGGGTTCCAGCCGGGCAAGATCTACCGTGTCGTCTACACCGCAACCGAGGCGTGGGTCGTCGGCACCGGCCTGCTGGCCGTGCGCGAGATCGCATCCTTCCTGCGGACGCCTTCCGAGCTCAACCCGTGCGAGGCGGGGTTCGATCGAGCCTACGCGTGGGGGTTCTCGCAGACGGCCCGCCTGCTCCGTCACTTCATCTACCTCGGGCTGAACCTCGACGAAGCGGGCCAGGTGGCGTTCGACGGGATGCTCGTCCACGTGGCCGGCGGGCGCCGAGGTGAGTTCAACCATCGTTTCGCACAGCCATCGCAGCAATCCGAGCCCGGGTTCGGGCAGATCTTCCCCTTCGCAGACGAGCCGCTCACCGACCCGCTGACCGGCCAGACCGCCGGTTTGCTGGATCGAACGCGAGCGCTGGGTGCCATGCCACGCATGATCTACACGAACAGCTCCGCCGAGTACTGGCGCGGCGATGGCGCTCTGGTTCACGTGGACCCGGCGGGCCAGCGTGACCTGGAACCGGCCCCGGAGACACGCATCTACCACTTCGCAGGCACGCAGCACAGCGCAGGCCTGCTGCCGCAGCATCGTGATGGAGTCGAGGGTGTGCGCGGGCGGTACGGCTCGAATGTGGTCGACTACCGCCCGCTGCTGCGCGCCGCGCTCCAGCACCTCGACTCCTGGGTGATGGATGGCGTGGAGCCGCCCCCCAGCCGCCACCCGAGGATCGACGACGGCACGGCCGTTGATCGTGTGAGAGTGCTGGATCGGCTCCCACTCCCCGGCTTCGCGACGCCGGATCCGGAGCGCCTGTGGGTGCTGCGCACCATCGACCTCGGCCCCGACGCCGACCATGGTATCGGCCGCTACCCGGTCGTGGAGGGAGCAACCTATGCCGCGCCAGTGTCGGACATCGATGACACCGGCAACGAGGTCGCCGGGATCCGCCTACCCGACCTGAGCGTCCCCGTCGCTACGCACCTCGGCTGGAATCCACGCGACCCGGAGACCGGCGCGCCGGAGCAGATCATCCCCATGCTCGGCTCATCGCACTTCTTCGCGCCCACCCGCGCGAACCGCGAGGCAGCCGGCGACCCTCGCCCCTCGATCGAAGAACGGTACGCCTCACGGGAGGACTACCTCGCGCAGGTGCATGCCGCTGTGGACCGCCTGGTGACGGAGCGCTACCTGCTCCCCGAAGACATCGACATCGTTGTGCGGGCCTGCGCGGAGCGATATGACCTGGCCATGAGCGCTACGTTGGGCGCAGGCACAGAATAGGTAGCGATCGGCTAGGACTGACGGCATCGGTTGGTGGTCACGTCACGCATCGAGGCCACGCGCAGTTGGGAGGCTCCGATGACGAGCGATGCGGGAATCGCCAGTGAGATCGTCACCTGGGACGCGCTCGAACTCTCTCGTGCGATTCGCGAGCGGCAGGTCTCGTGCATCGAGGTCATGGAGGCGTTCCTCGATCAGATCGCACTACACAACGGCACCCATAACGCCATCGTCTCGCTGCGCGATCGCACGGAGCTGCTGGCAGAGGCTGCCGAGCGCGACCGCGATCTCGATCGTGGGGAGTATCGAGGGTGGATGCACGGGTTCCCGCAGGCCCCCAAGGACCTGACCAGCACGGCGGGCATCAGGACCACCATGGGCTCGCGACTCTTCGCGGACCATGTCCCCGCCGAAGACTCGATCCTCGTCGAGCGACTTCGTCGGGCAGGCTCGGTGCTGATTGGTAAGACCAACACGCCGGAGTTCGGGCTGGGGTCGCACACGTATAACGATGTCTTCGGAGTGACGCGAAACGCCCACGCGCCGGAGCGGACCGCCGGCGGGAGCAGTGGCGGCGCCGCGGTGGCGCTGGCGCTGCGCATGCTGCCCGTCGCCGACGGCAGCGACGCGATGGGATCGCTCCGCAACCCCGCCGGCTACAACAACGTCCTCGGCTTCCGCCCCTCGTGGGGCCGCGTACCAGCAGGGCCCGCGGCAGACGTCTTCTACCAGCAGCTCAGTACAGAGGGCCCCATGGCGCGCAGCGTCGCAGACCTCGCGATGCTGCTCTCCACTCTCGCCGGGTATGACGACCGCGCCCCGCTCTCCAACACCCAGCCGTCCGATATCTTCGAGCGCCCGCTCGCCACGAACGTCCGCGGGCGACGCATCGCGTGGCTCGGTGACCTCGACGGCTATCTCCCGATTGAGCCGGAGGTGATGGCACTCTGTCGCTCCGCGCTCGGAGCGATCGAGGACCTCGGCTGTGTCGTTGAGGAGGTCCTACTCGAAGTCCCCCTCGAGGGGATGTGGAGCGCCTGGACCACGCTCCGATCGTTGCTCCAGGCCGGGCGGTATCAGGAGCACTACGCCGATGCCGGCCGCCGGGCTCTGCTCAAGCCGGAGATCATCTGGGAGGTGGAGCGCGGGATGGCGCTCAGTGGGCTCGACTTCCACCAGGCCGCCCTCGATCGCAGCGCCTGGTACATGGCCGTTCGCGCGCTGTTCCAGCGATACGACTACTTCGCCCTCCCGTCCGCGCAGCTGCTGCCGTTCCCCGCCGAACTGGACTGGCCCCACGAGGTGGCGGGGCGGCCGATGGATACATACCACCGGTGGATGGAGGTGGTCGTCCCCGCCTCGCTCGCCGGTCTCCCGGCGATCAGCGTGCCCGCCGGATTCTCCGAGGACGGCCGCCCGATCGGCCTGCAACTCGTCGGCGCACCCAAGGATGATCTTTCCGTACTCGAGCTCGCCGCCGCGTATGAGTCGGCGACAGCGTGGGTGAGCCGCCGACTCCCACCCGCGCTGACCGGTTGATCTACGTAGGCGCTGAGCCGAGTTGCACCGTAGGGTGCGAAGAGGTCGGAGCGAGTAACGATGACGCAGGCACTGTCTGGCTGCGGGAGGTGGCGGTCACTGCCTTCTCATGGCGGGTATCATTGCCCCATTCCGCGCTGAAAGAAGGTTTCGATGCCACAGACCAGCGGATATCCACACCCCGAGCTACTCGAAACGACCGAGTGGCTCGCCGAACATCTCGATGACGCCGACCTCGTACTGCTCGATGCCCGGCGGCCCGAGGAGTATGCGGAAGGCCATATCCCGGGTGCACTCAACCTAGCGAATCCCGTCTTCAAGGCCGCCGGCTCCCTGGAGACCGGCTCCCCCGCGGAGTTCGCAGAGGTCGTCGGAGCGCTCGGCATCCGCCCGACGGATACCGTCATCTGCTACGACGCCGGCGGTCCGAGCGCGGCACGGCTCTGGTGGGCCTTCACCCGCTTCGGCCACGAGCAGACGCGCTACCTGCATGGCGGGCTCACCAAGTGGGCGAGCGAGGGCCGCCCCCTCGAAACCGCCGCGGTGACGCGGACCCCGGTGGGCTACCAGCTCGGACCGCAGCGCGAGGAGGTCGCCTGCACGCTCCCCCAGGCCATCGACCGTCTCGACAGCGACGACGTGGTGTTCTGGGACACGCGCTCTGAGGACGAGTTCACTGGTGCCCGCGCGATGAACAACCCGGAGGACCGCGTCGGGCACATCCCGGGTGCGATCCACCTCGAATGGAGCGAGCTCGCCGACCCCGCGACGGGAATGTTCCGACCGGAAGAGGAGATGCGCGAGGTGCTCGCGGCGAAGGGCATCACGCCTGAGCGAGAGATCGTCACCTACTGACAGGGTGGCGGGCGTGCGTCGCACGCCCTTCTGGCCCTGCGGCTCCTCGGCTACGGGCGGGTTCGCAACTTCGATAGCTCCTTCGGCGCCTGGGCGCAAGAGTCGGACGCATCGGTCGAGCGGTAGCCTCCGACTTCCGGTCGGTCTACCGACGTGATCCCTCGTATTACCTGCGTTGAGCCGGGAGGATCGATTGGCGCGGGTCAGCGGCGAGCTGCCCCCGGCGTGTGCGTACGAACTGCTCGTCGCTGAAGTGGTCGGCATAGGGAGAATGCGACAAACAGGACCCTCCGAGCATGGTGCGGAGACCGAGCCTCTACACGTGCCGGCTGCCCTCGTCCGGCCGGCGGATGTTCTGCGTTACGCCCACCACCTCGCGCCCGACAACCATGGGTGCTGATCCGGTGGCAGGAGGGGCCTTGATAGGCAGCCGATTCGCTCACTCGGCCACAGGGCCCCCATAATCGGTGCAGGGACCTGAAACGGATGCATGGCAGCCGCACGCGACTCCCCGAGCAGCGGATACACCTGTCGTGGTCCGCGGCAGCGCAACGCGACGCATGCTGACTTTCGTACAGACGCCGAACGGGAGGCGCCTCAGTGGCTCGAGCGTGTTCCGGCATCGTGCTCTGTGTATGTCTCCTCCTCTCCAGCACCCTGCAATCTGAAGCGCAGGAACCAGGTGCGCCGTCGTTCAGTGGGGCTCTACCCAGGTCCGGTGGCGTGGTGCTCATCACGCTGCATCACCCGATCGCCGTCACGACACTCGTCGACGATCTGGGTAAACGAGGGTGCGCTGCGGTCTCGCTGACCGTGAGCGACCGAGGGATACTGGTGACCTACATCGCGGGCGCACCTGCGTTCGTCAATGTGCATTTCCCACAGCAACTTTCGGTTGTTCCGCTCATGGTGAGGTGCGCTTCCGCACCACCGGTCACACCCGCTTCGCATCTCCTGACCCTCGTGACCCCGGAGCACGGGCTCGATCCCACCTTTGTGCCGCGGGACCTCGTCGCGCTGCCGGCCCACCTCAGCCTCGCCTCGCCGATCTATCTCACGATGGAATCTGGCGAGGCGCTGGCGAGGATGCTGGACGCAGCGCAGAGCGCCGGACACCGGGTCGTGGTCCGTTCCGCCTACCGCTCCTACGCGGAGCAGCGGTCGACCTTCCAGCACTGGGTGAGCGTGATGGGCGAGGCTGAAGCGCAACGTCGTAGTGCGCGGCCCGGACACAGCGAACACCAGCTGGGCACCACGGTTGATCTCACCAGCGCAGCGGTGAACTGGGGGCTGACCACGGCGTTCGCCGAAACGCCAGAGGGGCAATGGATCGCGCAGAATGCCTGGCGTTTCGGATTCGTCGAGAGCTACCCGGCCGGTGCCGAGGCGACTACGGGATACCACTACGAGCCCTGGCACCTCCGCTACATCGGAGAGGCCCACGCGGAATGGCTGCGGCGATCCGGATTGACCCTCACTGAGTACCTGACGGCTCTGCACCAGGAGAGCGAATAACGGTCGCCAGCTTCGGATCGATGTGATGCGCGCCAGCGTGTCTTCCGTTGCCGATTCAGGCCGTCAGGCCGCGCGCAGGCGCGGGAATGCGATCGCTGAGAGCGCCGCTCCGCCAAGCAGAATCGCGCCAGCGATGCTGTAGGCGGTCGGGATGCTGGCGGCGTCACCCACCGCTCCGAGGATCAGCGGTCCGATCCAGCCGAATCCGATCGCCATGTTCCACGCGCCCAGGGCACGGCCGCGCAGGCGGTCATCGACACTCGCCTGCAGCATGATCCACTCCAGAGCGTCCACCAGCGCCGCGCACATCCCGATCCCGGCGGCGATGCCGAGTGACACCACGTACGTCTGAGATGAGGCGAGTGCAATCAGCAGTGCCCCGAACGCTGCGAAGACACCAAGGAAGAGCAGGCCGTGGCGCAGTCGGTCGCCGTACGCCGCCAGGAAGAGCACTCCCACGACCGAGCCCACCCCGGCCGCACCGGATAGCCCCCCGAGCCCGACTGCTCCGACTCCAAGCACTCGATCGGAGAGCGCGGGGAGGAGCGCGACGTACGAGAACCCGAAGACCTCGACCACCACCATCAGCGCGATCAGCACGGCCACCGTTGGTACGCGCAGCACCAGCCGCAAGCCCTCGAACGTTTCGGAAAAGAACGAGGCCTGCGAGACATGCACCCGCTCCGCTGGCTCACGAGCGGAGCGGTAGACGAGCGCAGCGAGCATGAATGCGGCGGCGGCGAATACGAAGCCCCACGCAGCCCCGGCCATGCCGACGATGACCCCACCGCTGAGCGCGCCGATCGCGGCCACGGCGCGCTGTCCGGTGGAGACCAGCGCAATCGCGTTCGGACGTCGCGCCGCGCCAACGAGGTCGCCGGAGAGCGTATACAGCGGCGCGACGCTGAAGGTCATGCCGGTCCCGCTGACCGCGACGAGCACCAGGATCATCCATAAGGGAACGCCGTCGACCGCGACCAGACTCGCCACGCCGGTGATGGCGATGGCCTTGACCACGGCACTGGCAGCCAGCACACGCGGGCGCGGGTAGCGATCCGAAACCGCCCCGGCGATCGGCCCAAACACCACGTTCGGCGCCGACTGTGCGGCGATGGCCACCGCGGTCATGAACGCCGAGTCGGTCAGATCAAAGACGAACCACCCGATTGCAATCCGCTCGGTCCACTGGCCGAACGAATAGCAAACCGCGCCGAGCCAGATGCGTCGGAAATCGGGGATGGTGAAGGGCGCTGCGGCCCTGCTGAGGCGTCCGGAGGCCACGACGACAGCCCCCTCGCTCTCGGACCACGCCGGCAGAGTATCGGCCGCCGCGCCGTGGGCCTCGACCGCGATGCACCCGGCATGCTCGTCGCAGCCACCGCATGGTGCAACCGCTTCGCTGGGACAGCGCGCCTGGGCGCGGCAGAGCGATTTCTCGATGCTCGCGATGCTGGACCGGCGCATCTGTCGAGTGCGGCGCAGCGCCGCAGGTCACCTCCGGATAGTGGACCAAACCTTCGCACCAGCGCGGTGGGAACCATGGCCCCAGGGGATCGACGTATGTAATACCGTTCGAGGTACCACCGGTAGCCGAGGGGCTGGATTCCGAGGAGGCAACGATGGCGGCGCTCGATGGGATGCGCGTGCTCGACATGACGCAGTACGAGGCGGGGACCTCGTGCACGCAGGCGCTGGCCTGGCTCGGGGCGGACGTGGTGAAGGTCGAACGCCCGCGCGTCGGCGATCCGGGCCGCGGGATCGAGCGCGGGGAGGACCACCGTCCGTACTTCCTGACATGGAACTCGAACAAGCGTGGCATTGCGCTGGACCTGGAGCAGCCAGAGGGGCGGGAGCTGCTGCTGCGGATGCTGCCGCGCTTCGATGTCTTCGTAGAGAACTACGGACCCGGGGTGATCGAAAAGCTCGACCTTGGCTACGACGCGCTGCGAGCGGTGCACCCTCAGTTGATCTACGCGCGGCTCAAGGGCTTCGGCACCACAGGGCCGTATGCCAACTACAAGTGCATGGACATGGTCGCGCAGGCAGCGGGCGGGTCGTTCTCTGTCACCGGGTACGAGGACACGCCGCCGACGCGACCGGGTTTCACTGTGGGCGACGCGGGGACCGGGGTGCAGCTGGCGCTGGCGATCACGGCTGCCTACGTGCAGAAGCTGCGCACCGGGGAGGGCCAGGAGATCGAGATTTCGATGCAGGAGGCGCTCACCTATTACATGCGCACGTCGATTGCGGTGCGCGGCGATTCAGGGCGTGGGGTCGCGCCGCGCATGGGCAACCGGGGGGATCCGCCCACGGATCTCTACCCCTGCAAGCCATTTGGGCCGAACGACTACGTGTACATCATGGTCGTCACCGAGCGGATGTGGCGGACACTGTGCACGCTGATCGGGCGCCCCGACCTGCCTGAGGATCCGCGATTCGCCACCCGCGAGGAGCGCATCGCGCATGGGCCTGAGTTGTACGCTGAGATCGAGGCGTGGACGAGGGAGCACACGAAGTACGAGGCGATGCAGGCCCTTGCGGAGGGCCTGCCTGCGGGCGCGGTGCTGGATACGCGCGATCTGTTCGAGGATCCGCACCTGGCGGCCCGCGGCTTCGTGCATGAGGTCGAGCATCCTACCGAGGGGCCAGTCCGCCTGCTCGGATGGCCGCCTCGGCTCTCGCGCAGCGAGGTGCCGATCGAGCCCGCGCCGCTGCTCGGCCAACACACCGCCGAGGTGTTGCAGTCCGAACTCGGTCTGTCGGAAGCAGAGGTGCGCTCGTTGCAGTCCTCGGGCGTCGTTGCGATGAGCGAGGTCGAGACAGCCGGGGGTAGGACAGCCTAGCGGATAAGCATCACGCTTCAGTCCAGCCACATGCGGGGCAACTCGGGTGACGAATGGGAGCCGGGCTTGTGCCCGGCTCCCTCCGCACTCGGTCTCCGGTCGCAGCGCCGGTCAGTCGACTGTCACTCGCACCTGCATCGACTCGATCGCCCACGTCAGGAATTCAAGGCTATACCCGCTCGCCGAGCAGTCCGCCCATGCCAGCTTGTTCTGGAACGACTCACCGATGGGGATGATCTGGAAGCACCCGTGCGATTCGAGATCGTAGTCGCCGACGTCCCACAGCCGATTCGACGTGTTGTTGAACACCGCCGTCCCATCAACGAGGTCATCGAACGGCTTGATCAGCCGGATACCCTTGCGACCCATCTGGCCTACCGAACCCGGTCTGCCGGGGTCGACGTTTAGCGTGTTCCACACGCTCTGTGACACACCGATCGGGCTGTGCACGATCTGCTCCGGGTCCGTCACGATGTGCCACACTGCAATTCCGCTGTCCGAGATGTCCTCGTCGAAGTACGGCGAGCCCATCCCTTCCTTCCGGTACTCAAGGATGTAGAACTCCTCCCCGTGCGGGTTGTCGTAGCGCGGCAGGATGTAGACCGTGTCGCCCTTTGGCGTCGGTTGCACGTTGAGGATCTGATCCTCGTCGACGATCACCGGGGTCACCCAGCCGAGCATGAGCTTGTGCCACGGGTCCAGGTGCGTCGTCGTACGACGGTTGTCCGCGAGTAGCCCCATGTCGTCCTGTTCGGTCGCCCAGTCGATGTTCGGCATGTACTGGTCGTCCGCCAGCATCCACACGTGCATCAGTTCGTGCGCGATCGTTGTGAACTGGTGCTTCTCGATCGACTCATCGAGGCTCGTGTACACCTTCGCCACGTACCGTGGGAGCTCCACTCCGTCGCGCACCATCGGCGTCGAGTAGTTCGGGTTGTCGTCGGTGCACGTAGCTCCGTACAGGGTCGCCATCGAGCTGCCGTTGCCGTTCTTGCGTGGAATCACGACCACGATTGCGAGCTCCTGGGGGTCCACTCGGCCGTCGCCGTTCGCGTCGAACACGCTGAAGTCCACGTCCTGTCCGGCGAGCGATACGGCTTCGGCAATCAGCAGATCGCCACCATTGTCGAAACCGTATGTGCAGCCGCCGGGGTGGTCGTAATAGAGGCCGGAGCCGAACTGCGCGTCATACCAGCCGGTGACGCCCGGTCCCGGGCCCTTCGAGATCGTGAATCGTCCACCAGAGTTCGCGCTGAAGTACGACTGTACGTTGTTCGGCTGGAACGTCGTGAATCCACCTCCCGCGCTGCCGTGGCCGAACATCGCGGCCTCCACCTTCCCCTTCGGCAGGTCCGCCTGCGTCTTGCAGTCGGGGTCAGGGGTTGGCGCGCGGCCCGCAATGATGCTGTCGCGGTCACCGCAGAGGCCCGGGTCCCACAGGATCGCCAGGACGTTGCGCGTGCCGATCATCGGCTCGATGTGCGGGATGTAGTCGCCCTCCCAGTTAACGTGGCCGCCACCGAACTGTGGCGCCTCCGCCAGGTCAGGCGTGAACGCGGTCTCGCTCAGCACGGTGAGCGTCCGGTCGCCCACGTAGGCATCGCCGGCGCCCGACGATCCCCACCAGATCTCTGCCTCATGCGTGCCGGGCGTGAGTCCCTTCGCGTCGAACGTGAACGTCTTCACCTGCGCGCCCATCGAGCCATCGGTGAGCTCCACCAGGTCATCCGTGTACAGCCATCCGTCGACGGCCAGCACCGCGAACACCGGCGAACCGCTGATCGTGCCCACCTCCGCGCTCAGTCGCACCGCAACCTCGCCGTTGCCCGTCTCCGGAATCGTGAACTGTGCCTTCATGTTGGGCATCGGCTCCAACCCGTTCGTCGTCGTGGAAACACTGGGGCCCGAGGCTGCCGCCGTGAACGGATTCGCTGCCCGAGGTACGGCGGAGAGCGCGATGGTGCGATCACCTAGCCCCGCCGTGCCGCCGGACTCGGTCATCCACTGGAACTTGACGAAGTGCCACCCGGTCGCAAGGTCGTTTGCCCCGAACGTCGCCGATCGCGACTGGGGTGAACCACCCTTGGCGAACACCATGTCGCCGGGCGACAGCGGTTGACCGTCCACCAACGCTCGGAGGTAGATGCGCTTGCCGTTGGTGACGTACGTCTCCGCGCTCATCGTTGCCGTCAGATCCTGCCCCTGCCCGACGTAGATGAAGCCCCACATCGATGGGATATCTGTCCAGCTCGTGCTCGTGGTCTCCACGTTCAGCCCGCTTGCTGGGGTCTGCACGTTCAGGGCGCCGTTCAACGATGGTGCGGCGTGGCCCATCTGTACCAGAAGAGAGGCGTTGCGCATGTAGCCCGTCGCGCGCTCATCCATCCGCCAGCGCATCTCCACGGTGTGGATGCCCCGCGACACCTCGGTTGAGAACACGAACGACCGCACGCCGGCGTACTCGGTGACCGCGAATACGACGTCGCCCGGGTCGACCGGCTTCCCATCGACCACCGCCTGCAGGAACATGCGGCGGTTCGCCCCCGCCAGGTCGTCTTCGACGTACGCTTCCGCGGAGAAGTGAATCGCGACATTCGTCCGATCCCGCGGTGCGACGAACGAGGCCGTCATCTGGCGGCCGGCCGGCGCCTCACGCGAGCCCCGCCAGATCACATCACCCTTGATGTTCACGAAGTTCTGCGAACGCGTCGTGAGCCACCCGTCGCCCGCACAGGCGCTTGATCCTGACTCGTGGCAGCGAGGTGTCCCCAGGGCATCCTCTACCCGAATCCCGAACCCCTCGAACGGCGCCGGGCGTTCTGCCGCCAGGTCGCCCAGGCGGTCAAAGTGCGAGCGGACGCGCTCGATGTCGCGCTGGTCAGGTGTTCGCCGTTCCCGGACTCGCTGCACCGCATTGGCCAGCGCCTCGGCTTCGCGAGCGAGTTCCGGGTCGTTCCGAAGCCACTCGACCTCGAAATCTGCCAGCAGGTCATTCGCGGCCGCAAGGATGACGTGATCCTCCACCGCATCAAGGTGACTCCCCCGTTCGGGGCCCTGTCTCGGTTCCTGCGCCTGAGTGGTCAGAACGACTGCGAACGACGCCAGCAACACACTTGCGACGATCGTGAATGTACGGTGGAACATGGCTCTCTCCTCGTGAATACGCGGTATCCCGCTACAGGAGAGACGAACGTCTGCCGGTTTTCTTACAGACATGCTCCATGCGTCCGGCGGCACGAGGAAACGACCGTGTTCGCGGCGAGGAGCCGCCGCGAAGCCTCTCCTTCGAGCAGAGCGCTATTCGAGCTGCGTCGCGACCGGTGACGCCCGCCGGATCGCGTCGCGCACAGCGAGGGCGATCAAGGGAACCGTCACGAGCGCGGCGAACAGGTTCAGCAGCGCGTAGGAACCGAGGCCGATCACCACCCCCGAGAGCACACCGGCACTGGCGCCTGCGGTCCCCATCACCAGGTCAGCCGCCCCCTGGACCTGCGGGCGATCCTCGATCGGTACCGCCTCAGTGAGCAGGGTGGATCCGGCGATCAGCGTGCAGGACCAGCCCAGGCCTAACAGGAAGAGCCCGATTCCGAGCTGCGTCGACTCGTGGCCGGTCGCCGTGCCGGCGATCAGGAACGATGCCAGCAGCAGCAGACATCCGGCGAGGATCACCGGGTGTCGTCCGTACCGGTCCGCGAGAATGCCAACCAGCGGCGAGGCGATGTACATCCCCGCGCTGTGCCCGCTGATGACGAGCCCGATGATCTGCAACGTGGCGTCGCCGTGGTGCAGGTGGACAGGGGTCATCGACATCACTCCGACCATCACGGCATGCCCCACCGCCATCGCGAACAGCCCGAGGCGCGCGCGGGGTACGGATGCGATGCCCGAGAGGACGGCGCGCACCGACTTCCGGGGTGGCCTGGGGGATGGTCCCGTCACACCGGCGATTCTGGCCACCTCGGCGCGGGCGGCGAGCAAGGGATCCGGTCGCAGCAGCACAGCGATCATCGCGGCGGCGACAGCGAAGGTGACGGCCATGAGCACGTAGGGTCCGGCGAACCGGGTCACGCCCGCCGCCTCCGCGAGATCACCCATCGGCTGGATCAGGTTAGGCCCGAGCACAGACCCGATGGTGGTTGCCCATACGACCATCGCCAGTGAGCGGCCTCGGCGCGCGGCAGTGGCGAGGTCTGCCGCCGCGTAGCGAGATTGCAACCCCGCGGCCGTACCGCCGCCGGAGAGCAGGAGGCCGGCGAGCACCACCGGCAGCAGGCGCAGCACAGCACCAGTGATGATCAACATCGCGCCGATGATGCCGACCGCGTACGCGAGCAGCAGCCCTCGACGGCGGCCGTGGACGTCCATGACACGGGACACGGGTACCGCGATCAGCGCGGCGCCGATCACAGTGGAAGCGGCCCCGAGCCCGCTCAGCGACTCGCTCCCCACTTCCGCGATCAGCAACGCCCCCATGGCGATCCCGGAGGCCACACCGACCCCACCAAGAATCTGCGCCGACGCGAGCACGCGGACGATCCGTCGCTGAGCGACTTCCAGGTCGATCGACGGCTGCGTATTCACCACCGCGGGGTCCATTCCCAGACGTGTGCGGACTGCAGAGGCAGTGCATTGTCACACGAGGCCTGTGCTGACGCATCGGCAAGCTCAGGTGTGGTGGTTTGGAGGCCGAAATCCCTCGTGGACGGGGGCGTACCGTAATGTCCCCGTTGCTGGCTCGCGTATGTGCACGCGAGAGATGGCGCGCGGGGGCCTCTTCGATGAATCTCTGGTCGTCTGTCGCACCCGTGGTGGAGGGGATGCTTCATTCGGCGAGCCGGCTGCCCGGGACGGTGGCAGCGTTGTCGCCAGACACGATGGGGGATGCGACCTCAGCTGACACGAGCAGTGCTGATGTCGCGTACGCTCGGTTCGCTGCGCTGCCGTTCCCGTCGTTCACCGCATCTCCTGGTGCACACGCGAATGCCAGAACCCGCTACCGTATTGGCGCGAGGAGCGGCTGACGTGAACACGCTCACGGTCTGGCTCGCTCCCCTGGCACCGAGTTTCACAGCGCGGAGGTTCTTTCATGAGGCACAGTACGGATCGCATCCTCGTCTCGCACGCGGGCAACCTGCCCCGTCCCGATTCGCTCAATGAGCTGATCGACGGCGGACGCAACACGAGTTCGGCCGACCAGGCCGAGTACCACCGCCGCCTGCCCGAAGCGGTGAAGCACATCGTGGACCGTCAGATCGAGTACGGGATCGATGTCGTCAACGACGGTGAGTACGTGAAGGCAGGAAGCTACGGCGGATACATCAACTCCCGCATCGCCGGCTTCGAGACGCGCCCCGTCGAGGGTGTCGACCCCTCTCAGACCCCCGGTACTGGTGCTCGCGAGCGCAACGACTTCCCTGGGACGTACCAGACGCACCTGTGGTACTCGGGGTCGGGTGGGCCGATTCGTCCCGGGTTCCTCGTTGACGGTGTGCGAACGGGTGCGGCTGCCGCCGCCGACCAGGCGAAGAACCAGAAGGTCGCCGTCGGGCCGATCACGTACACCGGCCACGACGCGATCCAGGCGGACATCGCCAACCTCAAGACGGCACTGGAGGGCACCGACGCCGAGGGCTACATCGCCTCGATCGGCCCGCTGAGCGTCGGCGCGCGCGCGCTCAACGAGCACTACCCAAACGATGATGACGTCCTCTTCGCCACCGCCGAGGCGCTGGGCGAAGAGTGGAAGGCGATCGCCGACGCCGGTCTCATCGTCCAGGTGGACGAACCGCAGCTCGCCACGAGCTACGAGTTCTACCCCGACTGGACCGTGGAAGAGACGCGGAAGTACCTAGAGCGCGCGATCGAGGCCATCAACCACGGCTTGCGCGACGTGCCCCGCGAGAACGTCCGCCTCCACTTCTGCTGGGGGAGCGGGCACCGTCCGCACACCACGGACCTTGAGCTCAAGCACTTTGCCGACATCATGGCCCGCGCGAAGGCGCAGATGATTTCCTTCGAGGCGGCCAACGTGCGCCACTCACACGAGTGGGACGTGTGGAAGGACGTCCGGCTGGAGCCGGACACGATCCTCATGCCCGGCGTCCTCAGCCACGCCACGGACCTGGTGGAGCACCCGGAGCTGATCGCGGAGCGCCTCGAGCAGTACGCCAGCGTCGTGGGGCGCGAGAACGTGCAGACGGGCACCGACTGCGGCATCGGCTCTCGAGTCGGACACGAAGAGGTCGTCTGGGCCAAGCTACAGGCGATGGCCGAAGGCGCGCGCATCGCCAGCGAGCGACTCTGGCGGTAACCGAGCATCTGCTTCTCGCATAGCGGAGCGGGACAGCGAAGAGGAACGTATCGAGAGATGTGAAGCCAATGCTGACCGCGCATACCCGGCTCCTGATCGAACCACACCCGATCGTCGGGTGAGCCGGCGATATGCGCGGAACGGCGCGGCTTACACACCCCGCCCTTCTGGGAGCCAACACGATCGGCACGCGGGGTAGAGAAAGTCTCAGGACGTAGTGCCCCCTCCGCGAAGCGTCGCGGAGGGGATGCACCCACCACCAGCAGACCGAGGGTACGTCCAAACCTGATGCTCGCCGACGGATCCTGCTGATAGGAGGAGCGTCGGAACGAGACGGCTTCGCCTTAGCATCCCCGTCGGCCGCCCAACGACGTAGCGGCACACCCCCACCTCGACCGCGGCGAAGCGCTGTCGAGATGCAATATGGAGGTATCGCGGACCTACCGTAGCCAGTGTCGCCCGAGTTCGAAGCCGCGTCCGGCAAGTGCCGTGCAGGTTCCGAGGCCAGAGTGTCGCGGACCTACAGGAACTCTCAAGGGTGCTCGTGTGTCATGGAGCGGGAACGGGGTTCAGCCCGCGACCCTCTGTTTTGGAAGACCGCCAGTTCGACCGATTGTCCTGTCCCGACACCTCACTCCTGGTGCAACGCCTCGGCCGGGCGCACGCGCGATGCCTGGTAGGCCGGGAGGAATGTCGTGAGTAGTGACGCCCCGTATGCCACACCAATGATGATCAGGATGGTCGCCCACGGCACCTAGTAGGTGACCCCTTCGAACTCCTCTGCAATGGCATCGACGACATAGAGCGAGAGACTGCTGCCGAGGAGCGTGCCCAGCAGAATCCCGAGCAGCGCCACGAATGATGACTCGATCATGAACGAGGCCTGCACCATCTCGCGCTGGAATCCGAGCGCGCGCATCACGCCGATCTCCTGGCGCCGCTCAACCACCGACCGTGCGGCGATCACACCCAGCGCCGCGATGCCGACGACCAACACGAGGGCAACAAAGCCGGTGAGCAGGCTGTCCAGCATCACGTTCGCCGCGGCGATATCTCGAATCTCCTCCTCGAGCACTGTGACCTGCAGACCGTGTTCGACGAACGCTAGCCGGAGCGCACTGGCGGCCTGATCGGCATTCGCACCCTCGACGAGCGTGATCATGTGCATGAGCGGAGGTCATGGCTCAGTTCGTAGAGCCCAGAGCGTCTCTGAGGAGGTCATAACAGCACCTGCGTAGAAGGCGAAGGACTCGAACACGCCGATGACCCGCAACTCACTGATCTCGCCTGTGATCGGATCCCCGACCTCCAGGGTCACCTCAGGGAGTACCTCGTCCTCGAGCACGAAGCCCTCGAAGAGGAACGGTGGCTCAAAGCCCCCCACCGAGAACGATGTGCGCGCGGGGACCAGCATGGCGCCCACGACGACCGTCCTGGGCTCACCCCGTAGCGCCTGCCAGACCTCGTCAGCCGACCCGTACTCAGGCGCACGCATGGAGAAGCCGTAGGTGACAGATTCTGTGAACCCGGTGTCCGCGCCCTGCAGGATGAAGTCGACGAAGGGCTGGTCTGTCCCACCGGCTCGTGCCTCAACCGCTGCCGGCGCGATGCTGCCAACGGCGCCGAACCCCAGCGTGCTGAGTTCTGGTGAGTCTGCGATCGCAGCTTCAAGGTCGCGGATGGGGTTGGAAGCACTCACGGTCGTGCGGATGTCAAAGCCACCAGAGAGGCGCTCGGTATCGTCGAACACGGAACCGATAGCAGTGAGGATGAACGACATGACAACCAGCGTGAACACCACGAGCGAGAACATCGCGAGGGTCATGCCCGTTCGGAAGCGATTCCGCATCGGGTACGACAGCGCCGTGCGGAGCAATGGCGGCAGACTCTTCACCCGTCCGAGGGTCGCGATGAGCCCGGTGAGTAGCAGATCCGAGTTGTACATCACCGCCCAGACGGCGCCGACCACGATCATGATCCCCGAGAGGAAGAACATCTCGATGCCCATCTCGGAGTCAGGGAGTCCGGGGAGCAGCGCCGAAAGCCATGACTCCGGTAGCAGCCACCAGGCGACCAGGCCATGGCCCGCGACGGTGTAGGCCAAGCGGTCAGGAATCCCAAACCAACGGGTGAGCAGCGGGACTCCGATGATGAGCAGGGAGACGCCTCATCTCCACCGGGACGCAGGCGAGCACATGGGTGCTCGCGGTGCGCAGTCGCTGGGTGCTTCGACCTCACTCATCGCACCCGCTGAGCCGCGCGTGCTCACGACTCCGCGATTCATGGGACTTGCTTACCCGCAGCGCCACCCGGCGGTCTCGGGGCCGCGGCCATCGCGAAACACGGGGACCAAGGCCCCTCCCGGGTGGGACGTAACGCACGTTGCGAAACCACTAGCGCACCTTCACGCTGGTCGCCATGGTCGATGGGAAGTGCTGAATCCTCAGCAAACCAGTGGACATTCGATCAGAAGAGGCCGGGATGCCACCAGTACCGACTGCCGTTGTCGCCCTCGGAGGCAATGCGCTCCTCCGCCGTGGAGAACCGCTTGAGGCCGCCACGCAGGGACGGGCGGCGCGCGAGGCAGCGCAGGTGCTTGCACAAGCATCGATGCACCACCGGCTCATCGTTACCCACGGGAACGGGCCCCAGGTGGGGCTCCTCGCGCTGATGAACGATGCCTACACCGAGACCGAGCCCTACCCGCTCGACGTGCTCGGTTCCGAAACCGTGGGACAGATCGGCTATGTCCTGGAGATGCAGCTCGACAACTTCATTGACCACCAGGACACCGTGGCCGTGATCACGCGAGTGGTTGTCGATGACCGTGACCCCGCTTTCAAGGCACCGACCAAGTTCATCGGCCCCGTCTACACCGAAGCCGCAGCGCACGCACTCGCGGAACAGCGTGGATGGACCGTGCGGCAGGACGGGGAGCACTGGCGCCGCGTCGTCCCTTCGCCGGAGCCGCAGCGCATCGTGCAACTCGGCGCGATCCGCTCGCTCGTGGACGCGGGATTCCTCGTGGTCTGCGCCGGCGGTGGCGGCGTCCCCGTCATCGAGGATGCCGATGGCCACCGGGGCGTCGAGGCCGTGATCGACAAGGACTACACCGCGGCGCTACTCGCCGCTGAGTTGGACGTCGATGTGCTGGTGCTCGCGACCGACGTTGACGCCGTGTACGCGGACTTCGGGACGCCCCGGCAGCGCGCCATTGTGCGCGCGACGCCGGCAGGGCTGCGTTCTGGCGAGTATCCGCCCGGATCGATGGGACCCAAGGTCGAGGCCGTCTGCCGCTTCGTGGCACGAACCGGCGGACGGGCAGCAATCGGAAGCCTCGAGCAACTCTCGGGCTTGTTGGATGGAACCTCCGGCACACAGGTGCTGGCGGATGGTGAACCAGTCGTGTACGGAGCCCCTGGGGGCTCCGAGAATGTGGAGACTGATCGATGACCACCCCACCAGACACACCACCGGACGAAGCCCCGACCATTCAGAATCCCACCCCTAGGCAGGTATGGTTCCCGACCGCCTTCACTGTGCTGGCCGTGATCCTGGTCGTCGTTTGGGTCGCCTCATTCTTCATCCCGTCCGGGGTATACGAGATCGACCCCGAGACCGGTGGCCCGATTCCCGGGAGCTACCAGGAACTGCCCTCATGCGACAACGCAGCCGATGGCGAGAGCTGTGTCGACAAGTCATTCATGGCGCAGTTCTCCCGGCTCTGGAACGCACCGCCGCTCGGGCTCTACGGCGTTGAGGGCGCGGACGGCCAGGTGGGCCAGTGGGAGGAGGGGTTCCTCTACGGCGCTGCGCAGATCTTCCTCTTCGTCCTCGCGGTCGGCGCGTTCATCACCGTCGCGATGAGGTCAGGGGCAATTCAGACCGGTATCGGCCGGCTGTCGATGCGTTTCAGCGGCAGCGGTCCGTTGATGATCATCGTGCTCATGCTCATCTTCGCGCTCGGTGGCACCACCTACGGGATGTGGGAGGAGACGCTGGGCTTCTTCCCGCTATTGGTGCCGCTGGCGTTGGCGCTCGGCTATGACCGCATCGTTGCGGTCGGGGTCATCTTCTTCGGGGCGGGCACCGGTGTCCTCGCCTCCACCGTGAACCCCTTCGCCACCGGCGTCGCATCTGATGCCGCCGGGATCGGCGTGGGTGATGGGATCGTGCTGCGTGTCCTGCTCTGGATCGTGCTCGTGGCCGTCGCGATCGGCTACGTGCTCTGGTACGCCCGACGCGTGAAGGCGGACCCATCGAAGTCCATTGTCGGCATCTCGGCGGAGGACGCACGGGAAGCGCGTGGACTCGTTACGGACGTGCCAGCCCTCACTGGTCGGCACAAGGCGATCCTCGCGATCTTCTTCATGGCGTTTGCGGTGATGATCTACGGCTTCATCCCCTGGGATGACGTGATGCTGAACGTCTTTGACGGATCCTGGCCGTTCTGGACGTTTGCAGACTTCTACTTCACCGAGGCGTCGATGCTCTTCATCGTCGCAGCGGTCGCCATCGGCATCATCGCGGGCCTCGGGGAGGCGGGCACGGTCGACACCATCGTCCGGGGTGCTGGTGAGTTCATCGGCGCGGCACTCATCATCGTCTTTGCGCGCGGGATCACCGTGATCATGAAGAACACTGGCATCACCGACACCATCCTCAACTGGGGGGAAGACGCGGTGTCGGGAACCTCAGCGGGAACATTCGGCGTACTGGCACTCCTCGTAAACCTACCCCTCGCGTTCCTGGTGCCATCCTCCTCCGGGCATGCCGCCCTGGTGATGCCGATCCTGGCGCCACTAGCCGACTTCGCATCAGTCGATCGCTCGATTGCGGTGACGGCGTTCCAATCCGCGTCTGGCCTGATCAACTACATCACCCCCACTGCGGCCGTCGTGATGGGTGGCCTGGTGCTGGCGAAGGTCCGCTACGACCACTACCTCCGCTTCGCACTGCCGTTCGTCGCCATCGTGCTGGTGATCACCGCCGTGTTCATCGCCATCGGCAGTGCGGCTGCTTAGGGCTCCCTGGAGGAACCACATGCCATTCCACGTCGATTCCGAGGTCGGAACACTCCGGAAGGTGATCGTGCACCGCCCGGGGCTGGAGCACCTCCGCCTCACACCGTCGAACGCCGAGGAGCTGCTGTTCGACGATGTCATCTGGGTCAAGCGCGCGAAGGAGGAACACGATGCCTTCTGCGAGGTCATGCGGGACCGCGGCGTCGAGGTGTTCTACGCGGAGGAACTGCTGACGGACGTCCTGGGTATTCCCGAGGCTCGAGACTGGGTCCTCGACCGGGTGCTGGACGAGCGCGATGTCGGCATCTACCTGGCGCGGTCGGCGGGCGAGTGGGGGCGCTCCGTATCCCCGGTCGAGGTCGCCGACTTCCTGATCGGCGGGATCATCAAGTCCGACATCCCGGATGGTGAGGGGCTGCTCTACGAAGCGAGCGGCCCCACGGACATGCTGCTGCCGCCGCTGCCGAACTTCATCTTCCAGCGTGATCCCAGTTGCTGGATCTACGACGGCGTCACCCTCAATCCCATGACCAAGCGGGCCCGTCGCCCGGAGACGATCTTCATGCAGGCCATCTATCGATGGCACCCCATGTTCGTGGAGGAAGGGGGCGTGCGGGTCTGGCTGGGCGACGTGGAACAGGACTGGAGCCGAACCACCATCGAAGGCGGCGACGTGATGCCCATCGGCAACGGGGCAGTCATGGTCGGCATGGGTGAGCGAACCTCGCCCCAGGCCGTGACCCAGCTGGCGCGCGCACTCTTCCAGGCCGGCTCCGCGCGCCTCGTGCTCGCGGTGCTTCTCCCGCGGATCCGCTCGTACATGCACCTCGATACCGTGATGACCATGGTCGACCGCGACGCCGTCACCGTATTCCCGGAGGTGGTGGACGGCGCGCGCGTCTGGGCGGTGCGACCCGGCGATGACCCCGAGTTGCCGGTCGTCGAGCGGTTCCAGGGCGGGGTCATCGATGCTCTCAAGCACGCGCTCGATCTGCCCGAGGTCCGCGTCATCTCCACGGGAACCGATCCGTTTAGCAGTGAGCGCGAACAGTGGGATGACGGCAACAACGTGGTCTGCCTGGAGCCCGGGGTCGTTGTCGCGTACGACCGCAACGTCGACACGAACACGCGCCTGCGCAAAGCAGGCATCGAGGTCATCACGATCTCCGGCTCCGAACTCGGACGCGGGCGTGGAGGCTCTCACTGCCTCACCTGTCCCATCGAGCGCGACGCCGCCTACTGACACTCGCCCGACCAGCACCCGCCCGACCACCACCCGCCCGAAAGGACCCCCATGTTCAATCTGCGCAACCGCCACTTCCTCAAGGAGATCGACTTCACGAAGCGTGAGCTCGAGTACCTGCTCACGCTCTCCGAGGCGCTCAAGATCGCGAAGCTCGCCGGCACCGAGGTGCCCCGCCTCCAACGCCGGGAGATCGCGCTGATCTTCGAGAAGACCTCCACCCGCACACGCTCAGCGTTCGAGGTCGCGGCGTATGACATGGGCGCGCACGTCACGTACATGGACCCCTCCGGCTCCCAGATGGGGCACAAGGAGTCGATCGCGGACACCGCGCGTGTCCTCGGTCGCATGTACGACGCCATCGAGTATCGCGGCGCGGCCCACGCGTCCGTCGAGGAGCTCGCGCACTACGCGGGCGTCCCCGTCTACAACGGGCTCACCGACGACTGGCATCCCACCCAGATGCTGGCCGACTTCCTCACGATGTACGAGGCCAGCCGCAAGCCGTACGACGACATCGCCTACTGCTACATGGGCGACGCCCGCAGCAACATGGGCCGGTCGCTCCTGGTGATGGGCGCGATCATGGGCTCGGACGTGCGTATCTGCGCGCCGCGCGACCTCTGGCCCCCCGAGGATGTGCAGCAGATTGCCCGGGACCGAGCCGCGGAGAGCGGCGCGCGCATCATGTTGACCGAAGACCTCGAAGAGGCACTTCCCGGCGTGGACTTCGTGCACACGGATGTCTGGGTCTCGATGGGCGAATCGAAGGAGGTGTGGGATGAGCGCGTCCGCCTGCTGACGCCCTACCAGGTCAATGCCTCCGTCATGGAGCGGACCGGGAACCCGCGCGTGAAGTTCATGCACCCGCTGCCTGCATTCCACGATAAGAACACCGTCCTCGGGCGCGAGATCATCGAACACACGGGCCTCGAATCAGGCCTCGAGGTGACCGACGAGGTCTTCGAGTCCGCACGCAGCATCGTCTTTGATCAGGCAGAGAACCGCCTGCACACGATCAAGGCTGTACTCGTCGCGACCCTCGGCGGGGTGTGATGTGCGGTCGCGTCACCGCCGCGTTACCACCAGCACGCATCGGCACCGCTCCGTTTCGCGACTGGTGCACGGCAGAGCGGGCGGCAGCCGCGAGCGACCCACACGGACCGAATCCGTGTGTCCGGCCTACCTCTGCCGCTGTTGTGGGACGCGGAGATGGTGCCATGAATGTGCCTCTGCCATGTCCCCGCGCGTTGCGCGGGGTGCTAGTGGCGGCGATGACCATCGTTGTCATGCTCGCGCTCGCCGGATGCACACAGAGCCAGACCCAGGTCCGCTCCACCGGCAATGCTGTTGGAAGCTCAGAGACCTACGAACACTCCCTCCCGGTACCCGAACAAGCAGATCGCGTCGAGCTGCTCGTCGAACTGGAGGCGGCCAGCGGATCCGTGACGTGGACGCTCGTGGATCCTTTCGGCGAGGTGCGAGCGGAGCAATCCGAGGTCGAGGGGGAGTACGAGGGACACGAGACCTTTGAGTCGATCCCCGGTGATTGGCGGTTGGCGGTCACCTTCGAGGATCTCAGTGGTTCCTACGATTTCCGCCTCCGCGCCCGCTGGTAGCAGGACCATAGGTCCTCTCCCGCTCACACCCCCGAGCGCGCCGCGTGCTGACACGCCTACGGGACGGTCAGGAGAAACGGGGATGGCGAAGAGGGGAACGCCCAGCGCCTAACAGACTGGACGAACTGCGCAAGGGAGCAATGACCTATGGCTGTAATCTCCATTTCCGGGCTCGCGAAGGAATTCGGATCCACCCGTGCGCTGGACGGCTTCGACCTCAACGTGGAGTCCGGCGAGGTACACGGTTTCCTCGGACCGAATGGCGCCGGTAAGTCCACTACCATCCGCATCCTCCTCGGCCTGTTGCGCCGCGATGCGGGTGAGGTGAGCCTGCTCGATGGGGACCCCTGGGACGATGCCGTTCAGTTACACCGCCGGCTCGCGTACGTGCCGGACGATGTGCGGCTGTGGCCGAACCTCACTGGTGGTGAGGTGATCGACCTCTTCGGCATGTTGCGAGGTGACATGGACCTCGATCGGCGCGCGGAGATGATCGAGAGCACCAGGTCGGCCTGGGCCACGTCGACATCAAGAAGCTGTGGCGCATCCCTGAGGGCGGCGGCTGGCGTCTGCACGGGCGTGAGCAGGCCCGGACGCAGGCAGCGGGTCGGGAACGCCTACATCCACTCCGCGGTGGATAATCACTCCCGCCTCGCCCACAGCGAGGTGCTCGGGGACGAGCGACCCGAGACCGCCCTTGCCTTCTGGCCCCGTGCGCTGGACTGGTTCGCCCAGCGCGGCGCACCGGTGCAGCGGGCGCTCACCGACAACGGGTCCGCGTACCGCAGCCACCTCTTCAACCAGCTCTGCGTGGCGCGGGACGTGAAGCGCCGCTTCGCCTGCCCCTACCGCCCGCAGACCAGCGCCAAGGTCGAACGCGTCAACCGCACGCTGCTCGAGGAGTGGGCCAGGCGTGCATCCACCACTTGAACGGGCAAGCACGTCCTGTTCCACGAGTGCAATCATCGCCGCGGCCACGCCGCACTCGGTGGATTGCCCTCGGTAGGCCGAGTTACCAATGTGCCACCTCAGTACAGCTAGGCCGCCATATACCCGGCATATCTATCGATGCGGATCTGTTAGGGCTACTGCCGCTGACGTTGCTCGGCCGATACCGGAATCTGACTACTGTTGTTCCTGCGGTGCCCCAGGCGGCACCCATCGAAGGGAGCACATCATGCTCAGTTGGATTCTGCTCTTCCTGGTTCTTGCACTGGTCGCGGCAGCGCTCGGTTTCACCAGCATTGCCGGAGCTGCGATGGGGATCGCTCAGATTCTCTTCTTCGTCTTCCTGGTGCTGCTCGTCGTCTCGATCATCATGCACCTGGTTACCGGACGTAGAGTTATGTAGCTTAACTTGGGATCGTTCGACCGACAGCCACCCCCACGATCACTCGGGGCGGTGGCTGTTCCGATCTCAGCACCGCATGCCCCGCGCGCTCATATCGATCCCCCGCCACACGGCAGCGATGGCGTATTAGACGACGGCAACCACTTCGATCTCGATGAGGTATTCGGGAACGGCGAGCGCCTGGACGCCGATTAGCGTGCTGGCGGGGAGAGCATCAGCCATGGCCTCGGTGCGTGCCTCACCCAGCGTGTCGCGGAGCGCCACATCGTAATTCACGATGTACGTCGTCATCTTGACGACATTCGTGAAGTCGGCACCAACGGCCGCCAGTGCCACGCGGAGGTTCGCGAAAACCTGCCGCGCCTGAGCGGCAAAGTCACCCTCGCCAACGATGTTCCCATCCACGTCGACCGAGACCTGGCCTGAGACATACACGGTCGTGCCGCCAGTCGCTCGAACGACGGGCGTGTAGGTCGGCGGTCGACGCAAGCCATCCGGGTAGATTCGCTCGAGTGTCATATGGAGCCTCATTCCGATTCGATAATGATTGGACGGCTGGGTTGCTGAAGCCGCATCAGCGTATCGCTACGTCGCTCGCGCAGCACGGACCTCGGAGAGGAATTGCTCGGCGCCGAGCCTGAGCAGCCCAAGCGCTGAGATCGTGATGAAGTTCGCGCCGGCATCGATCAACTCGGCAACAGCACGAGGATCGCTCGGGGAGCTGCCGCCCGCACCAGCGTGTTTACCCGCCGCACGTACGCGTCCGATGACCTCGCGCATGACGCTGCGCACCTCCGCAATGGGCGCGTCCCCCATGCTCTGGCCCAGGTCGCTCGCGGCGCAGTGAATCGCGTCTACACCGGGCACCGCGAGCAGGTCATCGAGGTTAGCCACGGCCTCGAGCTCCTCGCACATGGGGATGACCAGCAGATGTTCATTGAGCCAGCGGCGTGTCTCGACGGCGGGCGCGTGTACGTTGAAGTCGTGCGCACGACCGCCCGCTGCGCCTCGGTGCCCCTGTGGGAAGTAACGGGCTGCCTGTGTGATCCGCTCCGCCTCCGCCGCGGTATTGACGTGCGGGACGATGATTCCCTGCACACCACGATCGAGGTAGCGCAGGATCGTCGAATCCTGGTGATCCGGAATCCGTGCGAGCGGAGTGATACCTGCTGCCTCAGCGGCACGAACCATCTGCTCGACCTGGTCGTAACTCATCGGACCGTGTTCACAGTCGAGGAATACGAAGTCGAAGCCGATGTGTGCCAGCAGTTCCACGATCTCCGGCGCGAATCCAGAGATGATCCCGCCGAACACCACCTCGCCCTGAGCGAGCTTCTCTTTCGTTGTGTTGACCCGCATCATCTCGCTCCAGCAGTAGTGATGGTCTCAGGAGTCGGACGACTGTATCACCAGCAGTTGTTGCGCCCCTACACCGGCTCGCCTTGAGGTTCCTCGGGCGCGGGGCTCGGTGGATCGTCGAGCGGCAGCTCCATCTGTGCGGGGTGGAATTCACCCAGCTGCTGCTTGCGCCACGGCACCAGAAGGTCGGTCGCGACCGTATGCACGATCATCGCGATCGGCAGTGCGATCAGCGCGCCGAGGATGCCCATCAGCGGGTACGCCACCATGATTGCACTGATGATCATGAGACCGGGCAGCTTCGTGCCGCGGCCGTGGATCATCGGCACAAGCACGTAGCTCTCGATCTGCTGAATCACGAGGTAGAGCACTGCCACCGCGATCGCCATGCCGATGCCCTGCGTCAGTGCGACCACGAAGGCGGGGGCGAAAGCGAGCCACGGTCCGACGATCGGTAGTAGTTCGAAGAGAAACGCCAGCACCGCGAGCAGTGGCGCCAGCGGCACACCGATAATCGTGAGCCCGACATAGGTCATGATGCCCACTGCGAACATCGTCACGATGGTTCCCACCGTGAACCGGCGCATCTTGCTACCGACGCGGTCGAGGAACGCTGCGGCTCCATCGCGTTGGTGCGGGGCAAACAGCGAGATCACGAAGCGGTACGCGTCGTTCTTGGTAATCGTGAAGAAGAGCGCGACCACGAGGACGGCCAGCGTGTAGAACATCACGTTGGCAACAACCAGGGCCTGGGCCGCGAGGTTGTCGACGACGTCCTCGATCATCTCTTCGGCGCGCACGAGCAGATCGTCCGCCGGCGGTAGGAAGGTGTCGGCGGCAATCTCCTCGTACCAGGTGCGGATCTCGGCGAGTTCATCGAGCTCCGCCATGACCTCATTGGCTACCTGTGGGATTGCGTACCAGAAGAAGCCAAAGAGCACCGCTGCCACCGCCGCATACAGGAGGAGCACGGAGGCTACCTTCGGAATCCGGTAGCGTTCCCCGAACTCAGCCACTGGTGCGAGTGCGATCCCGATGATTACGCCCAGAAAGATGATCGCGAGCTCTGTCGCCACCGCGAGGGCGAGGAAGAGTACGGCGACAGCCAGTACGACGGCGATCCCGCCCAGTGCGATGCCGCGCGCGTAGATTCCGGCCCGTTGATCCAACATGATCTCCTGTTCAGGAACCCCCACGCGTCGCCGAAAGATGACGCGAGATGTCACGCCGAGCCATTCGGTTTCGCGTGTCCTGAAACCTAGTTCAGCACATCATGTCCAATATTATGGTGACAGCGCTGCCTTCCCCGGAACTCCAGCCATCGATTACGTTGCAATCGAATCGAGATCGGGGCTACGGCTGGTCGGGGACCATCGGGAGCTCAGATCGCTCGCACTCCAGGTAGCGAAGCGTGCGGGTTCCTGCCATGCTACGCCCGATCTCCACCCGAAGACCGGACCATCGGGAATGCTGCCATGCCTTCGACGACCCCCGTTCTCATCGTGGGTGCTGGCCCGTTCGGCCTCTCTCTCGCCGCGTACCTCGACCACCTGGGCATCAGCTACCGCATGCACGGTGTGCCCATGGCCTTCTGGCGTGACCACATGCCGCAGGGCATGCTGCTGCGATCGGCATGCGACTGGCACCTCGATCCCATCGGTGCAGCCACCATCGAGGCATATCTCGAGACCATTGGCCTGACCCCAGTGGACGTCGAACCACTCTCGCTGGGGTTCTACCTGCAGTACGCGGCGTGGTTCCAGGAGCAGAAAGCACTGACCGCGGATCCTCGCCTGGTAGGACGGCTGGACCGCGAGGAGGACGGCAGCTTCGTCGCGCTCCTCGATGACGGCGACACCGTGACGGCGGACGCGGTCGTGCTCGCGATCGGGTTCCGTCACTTCGCACACGTCCCGGACGAAGTGCGTGACCTGTTCCCCACCGGCCGCTATTCACACACGGTGGACCTCGTGGATCTGGATACGCAGCGGGGCAAGCGCTGCCTGATCCTGGGTGGTCGCCAGAGCGCGTTCGAGTGGGCCGCACTGCTGCACGAGGCGGGCGCCGCCTCGGTCAATGTCTGCCACCGACATCCCAGCCCGGGATACGAGGAGGCCGACTGGGACTGGGTGCCCCCGCTGGTCGACGGCATGATCGGTAACCCGGCTTGGTACCGGAAACTCCCTGCAATCGAACAAGAAGCGATCAGTCGTCGCATGTGGGGCGAGGGGCGGCTGAAAGTGGAACCCTGGCTACAGTCCAGGGTAGAAGTCGATACGGTGCGCATCCATCCAGAGCGCACCATCTCAGCCTGTCGTGAACTCTCTGATGGCGCCCTCGAGGTCATGCTCGATGACGGCGAATCGCTCACCGTTGACCACGTCATCCTCGCGACCGGCTACGCGCCTGACGTGCGGCGGGTCCCGATGCTCGCCGCCGGGAACCTCCCTGACCAGATCGAGATGCGCGCCAACGGCGTCCCGATGCTGGACCCGGGCTTTCAGACAAGCGTGCCCGGGCTCTACATGACCAGCATGCTCGCGGTCGCTGACTTCGGGCCGTTCTTCGCCTTCACGGTCTCCGTGAGAACCTCGGCCCACGTCATCGGCAATCATCTCCGAGGCACACTGGTGTAGCGGTTGCTGCTGTCGGAGCGCCATGCCATCCAGGGACTGGCCTATACTCCGCCCGGTTCGCACAGGGGCTGGCTGAAAGGTAGCGACGTGAAGATTGCGAAGATCGAGCAGTATTTCCCGCGTCCCCGGATGCGGCTGGTGAAGGTCACCACGGACGACGGCACCGTCGGCTGGGGCGAAACCACCCTGGAGGGCAAGCCGAAGAGCGTCCACGGCGCTGTCGAGGAGCTCGCCGACTATCTGGTCGGCAAGGACCCGCTGCGCATCGAACACCACTGGCAGCACATCTACCAGTCGGCGTTCTTCCGCGGTGGCCCGGTGCTGATGAGCGCGCTTTCGGGGCTCGACCAGGCACTGTGGGACATCGCCGGGAAGGTTCACGGTGTACCTGTCTATCAGCTCCTCGGCGGACCAGTGCGTGATCGCGTGCGGGTCTACGCGCACTGGAACGTGAACGATCTGAGCGAGGCCGGCCAGGAGGCCTCACGGGAGCGCCTCGACTTCCTACAGCGGACGGGCGGTTATCAGGCCTTCAAGGCAGGCCCGGCACGCCACCTGAAGTGGCGAGCGCACGAGCCACCGGCGCAGATCGACCAGCTGGTGCGCTCCGCCTACCTGATGCGGGAGTGGCTCGGCCCCGAGGTCGAGATTTGCTTCGACTTCCACGGCCGCATGACGCCAGCGCTGGCCATCGAGGTCTGCCACGAACTGAAGGGGATGCGCCCGATGTTCGTCGAGGAGCCAGTGCCGCAGGAGAACGTGGACGCGCTGAAGATGATCAGCCAGGCCGTGCCTTTCCCAATCGCGACCGGCGAGCGTCTGCTCACCCGCTGGGAATTCCGCCGACTCTTCGAGATCCAGGCGTGCGCCTACATCCAGCCCGATGTCTCCCACACCGGCGGCATCAGCGAGCTCAAGCGCATCGCGAACATGGCGGAGGTCTACTACATGCACATCATGCCGCACTGCGCGATCGGCCCGGTGGCGCTGGCGGCGAGCATGCACGTGGACGCGGCCGTGCCCAACTTCCTCATCCAGGAGAGCGTCGGCCCGCAGCAGCTCGAGGGCGCGGTGCATCTCGACTGGCAACTCAAGGACGGCTACTTCGAACTCTCCACGAAGCCCGGCCTCGGCGTCGAGGTGGACGAACGCGAGATTGCGAAGATGACGCAGTACACCGAGGAGCTCGGTGGCGAGCACTACTTCGATGACGATGGCAGCGTGGCGGCGTGGTGAATGTTGGGCGCTGCGTGCGCATCGTCAGGTGGCCCAACGGATCCCTGCTCCCGCGCGCCCGCAGGGCGCGGCCTTCGACAAGATCAGGATGAACGGGAGGAGGGATCCGGCATACAGCTGCCGCTACAGTAGGCTCCTCGCGGCGAGGTTCTGCATCAGCGCGCCCGCGCCGAACGTCCACAGCTCGATGGCATCGCAGCGGTCGACGCGGTTGATGAGGGTGCCAAGGCGGGGAGAGCCGATTACGACGTAGTCACCCTCGACGTGCGTGAAGCCCGTGCCACCCGGCGTGCGCGGCTGCGTTGGCGCGAACAGCGTGCCGGTGTAGAGCACCATACCGTCCGGGTACTGGTGGTGCTCACCCATGGCCTGCCGTACCAGCTCCTCCGGGTCACGGCTGATCTGGCTGAGGTCGCTACGACCCGACAGCGTGAAACCGTCCGGGCCGATCACCTCCAGCTGCACCTCGGCGGTTCGGACGTCATCCAGCGAGTAGGTCGCGTCGAAGAGACGGATGAATGGTCCGATGGCGGACGAAGCGTTGTTGTCCTTCGCCTTGCCAAGAAGCAGCGCCGACCGACCTTCCATATCGCGCAGGTTGACGTCGTTGCCGAGCGTTGCCCCGACGATCACTCCGCGCGCGTTCACGGCGAGCACGACCTCGGGCTCCGGGTTGTTCCAGTCTGAGTCGCTGCGAATCCCGATGTCCGCCCCGTAGCCCACCGAGGCCATGGGCGGCGCCTTGGTGAAGATCTCGGCATGCGGGCCGATGCCGACCTCGAGGTAGGGCGACCAGAGATCCTGCCGCACGAGCTCCTGCTTGAGCTGCTCAGCCTCCGGCGAGCCGGGCCGCATACTCGCGATGTCCGCGCCGATGGTCGCGCTCAGCTGCTCGCGGACCTCCTCGGCGCGCGAGGGGTCGCCCTTCGCCTGCTCCTCGATGAGCCGCTCTAGCAGGCTCACCGCGAAGGTCACGCCCGCCGCCTTCACAGCCTGCAGGTCGACCGGCGCGAGCAGCCATGGCAGCTGCGGATCGCGCTCGTCGGCCACGGTGTTCGCGACGATCTCCTCGAGGGTTCCGAGCTGCTCACCGGGCGTCGCAGCGACCAGCCCAGGCGGGTCGGTCGCGTTCAGCAGCGCCGAGGAGGTGGGCGCCGCGCTGGTGATGTCGAAGACACCACCATCACGGATTGCAACCACACTCGGGCCTCCGGGCGTCGAACCATCTTCAGGTCGCCACACCCGACCAACCAGCGTTCCGACGGTCCCGTCATCTGGCAGGATCGAGTACTGTTGCCACGGTCCTGCGTCCTGCACCATATTCTCCCGTCGCCGACGCGATGTCCCTCGCCACCCGCTGCATGCCGGGGGCGTCTCGCGCCAATACAGGTACCACATTCTCCGCGCACCGCGCAGTCCGAGCCGCGAGGTCGAGCCTGGCACCTGGAGCATGCCAGCACGCCCGCCACCCCACAGGCAATGGCTCGCCGTGGCCGCCCACTAACGGCGGCCGACGATCGAGCCTGATTGCCCTGAGTTGCTGGTTCGTCCGTGCTGGCTGGCTACCTGCCTGTCGCCGCCATCTCTTCCCATGGCACGTCCGCCGTCGTTGCCTCGTCGACGCGACCACCGGAACGCGTGAGGAGCAGCGCGACGACGACCACCCAGATCGGGAACGCGAGGAACATGACGATCCAGCCAACCGGGGGGAGCAGGAGCGGAACAGCGATGACGAGGCTGACCCACCCGAGCCAACGTGGAATCACGCGGCCGCGGAGCACCACGAGGCCCGTGGCTGCCACGAACAGGGCTGCCGTCAGCATGGAGCCGGTGAACCAGTAGTCTCCCAGGTAGTAGTACGCCTCTGCGGTCGATGCGGAGATCACATCCGCATCCAGGTGCGCTTCAAGATCCGTGCCGTACATGACGAGTTGTCCGATTGCGGTGACGACACCCGCGGCGAGCACGATTGGCGTCAGGCCACCGAGGCTCCCGTGGACCTCGTGCAGCCGGTTCCAGAGCGCGACGACGAAGACCAGGAAGAGTAGCGATCCGAGCATGAACGCGAAGATTGCGAGGCCTAGAGCAGACTCATCCTGGTAGTAGGCGAGGATCTCGTTCGCTGTGGGAGTTGCCGCTTCGGGGCGCATCGAATCGATCGTTAGCACACCCACGACCCAGAGCACTACGGCTCCGACGCCGGCAAGCGGTAGCAGTCGTGTCCATCGAATCTCGCTCATGATTGACCCCTTTCATCTCTCTAGCGCAGCACTGATTACCGAGACGGTAGGCGCGCGCCCTCGGCGTACCATCCGGGCTCCCACCAGACTTCGGGTTCAGTGCTATCCCTGAATCGCGCCCCTGTGCTTTGTGGGACACTTCCGCGACATGACCGTGTATGCGGTCGATCTCGCTCACGATGCTGAGATGCTGAGGCGAACCAAACGTGAACCGATCCGCGATGCTCGCGGGGGTGCTGGGCGCGACTACGGTTGCCATCGCTGTCGCTGGACTGTGGCTGTCGTGGCTCACCCGCTCGACGCCGGTGCCACCTGAGATGGATCTGGCGAACCCGGTGCTCTTCCCCGGATGGCTCGCGTTCACAGCCGTCGGCGTCCTGCTCGCCACCCAACGATCGTCGAACGCCATCGGCTGGCTCTTGCTGGCGGTCGCGCTGCTCTGGCAGCTGCACGGACTGACCGGCGTCTACCGCATCGCCGCGCTGCTGGAGAATCCGGGCTGGCCCGGCGGGGCGTGGGCCGCCTGGGCATGGGACTGGACGTGGGCGCCCGGCATCCTCGCGGTCTTCCTGGTGCCGCTCTACTTCCCCACTGGCCGGCTGCCGTCACGCCGGTGGCTCCCCGTCACCGTGGCGCTTGTCGTCGGCGCGGCCCTGGTCGCCCTCTCAGTGGCACTGCGCTCAGGGCCGCTCCCAAACACACCTATGCTGCTGAATCCCGCAGCGATCGAGGGCTCCGCGTCATTCTTCGAGGGCCTTGAGGCTGCCGGGAACCTCCTCTTCGTCGTAGGCGTCCTCGGTGCCCTCGCGGTCCCAGCGATCCGGTACCGGCGCGCCGGGCCCATCGAGCGGCACCAGTTGAAGTGGTTCGCCGTTGCCGTTGTCCTGGTGTTCGTAACCTGGGTGGCGGCGGAGGTGCTCCAGGCGGCAGGCGCTCGTCCCACAGTGCTCGAGGCCCTTCGACTGTTGCCGCTGATCGCCTTCCCGGTGGCCATCGGAATCGCGATTCGCCAGTACCGGCTCTATGACATCGACGTCGTGCTGCACCGCAGCATCATCTACGGAACCCTGGCGGCTGGCATCGGCGTCCTCTACCTGGTCGTGGTGGCCGGGCTTGGCAGTGCCGCGGGTGTCAGCTCGGGTGGGCGCGTCTGGTTGTCGGTACTCGCCACAGCACTCGCGGCAGTCGCCTTCGCGCCCCTCCGCATTCGACTCGACCGAGTGGCGAGCCGCATCGTCTACGGTGAACGCCTGACCCCGTACGAGGGATTACGCTCGGTCATCGTCGGCTCCACCGGCTCCTCGGCTGATGCCGGCGCGCTGATGGAGATCGCTCGCACCGTCGTGCAGGCTGCATCAGCGAGCTCCAGCGAGGTGTGGGTGAGACTCGGATCAGAGCTGCGGCTCGGTGCGATGTGGCCCGATGATACGGAGCCCGCGGTGACCTCGATGGCGCTGCCGCAGCCAGAGGACCATCCCGCGGAGCTGGATACCGGTGCACGACTGTATCCCGTGCATCGCCATGGCCGGGTGCTGGGTGCGATCACGGTGACGTTCCCCCGAGGCGAAACGCTGAGCGCAGCCGGGGACGCACTGCTGCGGGACATCGCCTCCGCGGCGTGGCTGATCCTCGATCATGCGCAGCTGGCAGGCGAGTTGCGCGCTTCGCACCAGCGCCTCGTCACCGCGCAGGACGCTGAGCGGCGGCGGGTGGAACGGGACCTGCACGACGGCGCCCAGCAGCGCCTCCTGGAGCTCGCGCTCACGCTGGGTCGAGCACGCGAAGAGGCGACGCGGAGGGACCACGAGCACACCGTCACAGCGCTCGACGAAGCAGGACAGCAGCTCCGCACAGCAATCACGGAGCTGCGCGATCTCGCACGTGGCATCTATCCGGAGATCCTCGGTTCGCGCGGGCTGGTTCCCGCTCTAGAGTCGCTAGCGGAGCGCGCTCCTCTGCCGGTGGTCATCGAGGCGACAGGCGCCCGCCGAGATGACCCACGAGCCGAGTCCACGGCCTACTTCGTCGCAGCCGAGGCGCTGACCAACGTGATCAAGCACGCTCACGCCACGCAGGTGATTGTGACCGTGGAGCAGGACCAGCACTCGCTCCGGCTCTCGGTCGCTGACGATGGCGTAGGCGGTGCCGATCCCGACGGAACCGGGCTGCGTGGTCTCAGCGACCGGGTCGCAGCCCTTGGTGGCACGGTCCAGGTGTCCAGCGTCCCCGATCGCGGGACATGTATACGAATCGAGCTCCCATGCGAATCGCACTAGCCGATGATGCCGTGCTCTTCCGCGAGGGCGTCGCGCGCCTGCTCACGGATGCAGGCTGCGAGGTCACAGCGCTGGCCGGCGATGCCGCGTCGCTCCTCGATGCCATCGCAATCGACCGCCCGGATGCCGTGATCGTTGACATTCGCATGCCACCCTCACACACGCTCGAAGGGCTCGATGCCGCCCGGACCATTCGGAGCCTGTATCCGGAGACCGGTGTGCTGGTGCTGTCTCAGTACATGGAGACGCGACACATCGTGGACCTGCTGGAGGCCGGCGGTGGAATGGGCTACCTCCTCAAGGAACGCGTGACCGACCCGGGCGACCTCGTCGACGCCGTACATCGCGTCGCCGCAGGGCAATCCGTGGTCGATCCCGAGATCATCGCGATGCTCGTCGGGCGTCGACGAAGCCACGATCCGCTGGCGCTCCTCAGTGAACGGGAACGCGAGGTCCTGGAGCTGATGGCGGAGGGCCGCTCCAATCAGGCGATCGCGCAACGCCTGGTGCTCACCACCAGGACCGTGGAATCGCATGTCCGCAGCATCTTCAACAAGCTTGGACTGGACACCGTCGGCGACGACAACCGGCGCGTCCTCGCCGTGCTCGCCTACCTCCGAGCAGCCTGAATCAGGGCGCGAGCTGGCGAGATCTCGTCGACGCCCGCGTGCTCGTGGATGAACTCGCGGCGTCCTATCCGCGCGTCAGGACCGTCTCATCGGCGATCCGGTTGAGTTTGCCCGGGTTCCGCATCGCGTAGATCCGGGTGAGCCGCCCGTCTGCGACCGTCACCGTGATGAGGGTGAGGACCTCACCGGGAACGTCCAGCAGTAACGCTGGTGCGCCGTTGATCCGCAGCGAGGTCACGCGGAAGCCGGTCGCGAGGCGGGCGAAGTTGCTCAGCACCGTGGCGACTCGTTCCGCACCCTCGAACGGCTGGCGGGCTGCCGCAGCCACACCGCCGCCGTCGCCAATCATCACCACGTCCGGAGCGAGTACCTCCATCAGCGCACCGATCTCTCCGGTGCGTGCTGCCGCGACAAATTTCTCGAGCACCTGCTCCTGCACCACCGGGTCCACCTGCATCCGTGGCCGTCGGGCCGCGACATGCTCACGGGAGCGGTGTGCGATCTGGCGGACCGCTGCAGGTGTCCTCCCCACCGCCTCGGCAATTTCGCCGTACGGCACATCGAAGACCTCGCGCAGCACGAAGACTGCCCGCTGGATCGGGTCCAGGGTCTCGAGCACCGTGAGCATCGCAATGGAGACACTCTCCGCGAGCTCGATGTCCTCCGCCACGTCAGGACTGGTCAGCAACGGCTCGGGGAGCCACTCGCCCACGTACTCCTCGCGTCGCCTCGCGAGCGTTCGCAGCAGGTTGAGCGACTGGCGGGTGGTGATGCGGACCAGGTAGGCACGCGGATCACGAACCTGGGTCTGGTCGACCGCGTCCCATCGCAGCCAGGTCTCCTGCACCACGTCTTCGGCGTCCGCCGCAGAACCGAGCATCTCGTAGGCCACGGTGAAGAGCAGGCTGCGATGGGTGACGAATGGGTCCTCGGTCATGCTGTCACGACCGCCCGCGATCCAGCTGCCCCTGATCCAGCCGCCGGTGCTGCGAGCGGTTGTAGTCCGCACGCAGCCGCGAATCCCTCCGATTCGATCCCGAACGCCACGTTACTCCGCGCATAGAAGTTGGCCAGCGAGATGAATGCCGTCAGTTCGACGAGCGCCGGTGCTCCGAGCTGCTCGAGGAGGCGCGCTGACATCTCGTCAGTCACGGTGGGCGGCGTGTGGGTCATCGCCTCTGCATACGCCATCACATCACGCTCCAGATGCGTGAACACGTCCGAATCGCGCCAGCGGGACACCTCGCGCGCTTTCGCCAGATCCAGGTGCTCGTTGTGCGCCTGGAAGTATCCGAAGTCAAGGCACCACGTGCAGCCGACCAGGGACGCGACCGCCATGTGCGCGAACGACTTCAGGCTCGGATCGCATGCATTCCACTTGCGCGCCTTCCCACCGATGGCGAAGTAGCCCTTGAGCACGGGCCGATTGTGCCAGTAGACGCTGAGGGGCTCTGGCACCCGGCCGAGCATCTTCTTGCTGAAGCGTTTCACGAGCGCACCGTAGATGCCCGTGATCTCAGCCCCGGGTACGCGAGTGTCACTCATCATGTCACCTCCTGTCGGTGTTTCGCTGTCATCCATGGAGACACCGACGGCGCGCAGATTGTGACACTGGGACGGCGCGCCCTCGATCACAGCGAGCGCTCGGACTCGTCGACGGTACAGCGGTGGAGTGAGGCGACTGAGGCGGCGTCGAAGCGGTGCGGCGTCACGCTCGCCTGAGCTGCGACGCGACCAGCAGGCTGACCGCGCAGGTCAGGATGAGAATCCCGCCCGCTAGCCCGAAGGCGAACCCGACGGTCGTGGCATCTGCGATCGCACCGAGGGTCAGCGGGCCGACGATCCAGCCGAATCCGATGGCAAGATTCCATGCCCCCAGCACGCGGCCGCGCAGGTGCTCGTCGACGGCTTGTTGTAGCAAGATCCATTCGATCGCATCGATCAGCGCCGTGCAGCAGCCGATGGCGGCAGCAGCCGTGAGCGACACCACGTACCAGGGCGCAGAGCCGATCACGATCATCAGCGCCCCGAACGTTCCGAAGATGACAAGAAAGGTCAGTCCGAGCCTCATCCGATCCGCGTAGGCGGCGAGGAACAGGAGCCCGAGCACTGCTCCCACCGCCGTCGCCGCGTTCAGCCCTCCGAGTCCAGACGGCCCGACATCGACGACCCGATCCGCGATCGCGGGGAGGAGCGCGAAGAATGAGTAGCCAAAGATCTCGACGATCACCATGAGACCGAGCAAGACCGACACCATGGGCACTCTGCCCACCGTGATCAGGCCGCCCACTGTATCCGACAGCAAGGACGCACTGGCTCTCCGTGGAAGCGTGCGAGGCTCTTCGACGCGGCGGTAGAGCACCGCGGCGAACAGGCACGCCACCCCTGCAGTTGCGAGGGCCGCTGATGCTCCCAGCGTGCTGATCAACACGCCTCCGCCCAACGCACCCACGGCCGCAATTCCGCGTTGGCCGGTGGAGATCAGGCTGATCGCTCGCGCTCGATGCCGGACACCACCCAGATCGCCCGCCAGCGTGTGCAGGGACGCAAAGTGGAGTGACTGAGCCACGCCGGTGCCAGCCAGCAGTGCGAACACCACGATGAGTGATGTCCCACCCAGCACGACGAACGCCGCCAGGAGGATCGTGATGAACGCCCGCAGGCCCGCCGTGATGGACAGCACTCCAGGTCGAGGCGAGCGGTCCGATATGGCACCGGCGATCGGACCGACGAACAGCCCCGGGCCCATCTGCACCGACACTGCAGCGGACGTTAGGAATGCCGAGTTCGTCATCTCAAAAATGAACCACCCGGCAGCGACACGCTCCATCCACTGCGCGCCGGCCTGGAGTACGGCGCTCGACCAGAGCGCACCGAAGCCACGCAGCGCGAAGACCTCACCGATCTGTCGAGCAGGAAGCGCGCCGACAGCCATGAATCCTCGCTTGCGGAGTTCTGATCCGTTCGTGAGGAACAAACGTAACCGCTCATGACGACGGCGATGTGACCGCTGGCTTTCGTCTTTCAATCCAGGAGATATACGTTCTGTCTCACGTCCTGCGTTCGCGACGGTTGCCAAACCCGCCGAGCACTTGCCAGGACCGCGTACCTGCTGATAACCAGTGTCATCGTGTAACCGCGCGATCCTCGGCGGCTGTCCGAGCCGACCGAGAGACGCACGGTACGTTCGCACGATGCGCAGCCCCAGGTGACAGCGCACCGAAACAGCGACCCGGGACGATGCAGGAACGAGGGAACGATTCAGATGAAGCGAAGCGACGAGCGGATCCTGACCACGCATGCCGGGAGCCTGATCCGGCCTGACCTGTTGCTGGACTACGCAGTGAAGCGGGGCGACGGAGAGACGATCGACGAGAGCGCCTACGAAACGGATCTCTCCGCGGCGGTGTCCGAGGTTGTACGGCAGCAGGCCGAGGCCGGCGTGGACATCGTGGACGACGGGGAGTTCTCGAAGTCGAGCTGGGGCACCTACATCAATGAACGGGTAACCGGCTTCCAGCCCCAGGCGGGCCGCCCTCTGCCAATCAACTACCTCGGCCGCGATGTGGAGCGGTACCCGGGCTTCTTCGCAGACTCTCCCTGGGGTGGGGGTACCTCGAGGATGCCCCGTCAGGCGATGAGCGTTGACGTGTGCGTGGAGCCGATCACCTACATCGGCCACGACCGCCTCGCCCGCGACATCGAGAACATGAAACGCGCCGTGGAGGCTGCGCCACAGGTCGAAGAGGCGTTCCTCGCGGTGGTCGCTCCTGCCAGCGCCGCCTTTAATGCGTTCAACGAGTACTACGGGACCGAGGAAGAGTACGTCTACGCTCTCGCAGAGGCGCTGCGGGAAGAGTACCTGGCGATCACGAACGCCGGTCTGATCGTGCAGATCGACGACGCGGTGCTGGCGAACGTGTACGACCACATGATGCAGGAGGGCGGACGCGAACGGTTCGACAAGTGGGCATGGCTCCGCATTGAAGCGTTGAATCACGCGCTGCGGGATATCCCGGAAGATCGCGTCCGCTACCACCTCTGCTACGGCAGCTGGCACGCGCCGCACACTGCTGACGCTCCCTTCGAGGACATGATCGACCTGGTGCTGGCCGTGAAGGCGCAGGCGTATTCGATCGAAGCAGCCAATGTGCGCCACGAGCATGACTGGCGCGTGTGGGAGGACGTGAAGCTTCCGGAGGGGAAGATCCTCATCCCCGGCGTGGTCACGCACCACACCCTGAGCGTAGAGCATCCTCGACTCGTCGCGGACCGGCTGATCCGCTATGCGAACGTGGTCGGACGCGAGAACGTCATTGGCGGTACCGACTGCGGCTTCGCCCAGGGAATTGGTGTGGAGCGCGTCCACCCGGAGATCCAGTGGGCGAAGCTGGAGAGCCTCGCTCAAGGCGCGCGCCTTGCCAGCGCGGAACTCTGGGCATAGCCACCAACACCTGATAACCGCCGCAAACCGCGATCATCGAGAGGCATCGGGGGAAGTCCCGATGCCTCTCGATTCGTTTGTCGAGCCATCGAGGTGTCCGCAGCGAGCGGCACTCATGTACGAAGTTCAGCCCAACGTCCCGTTGAACGCACGCTCCGGAGACCACGACCCGCCTGGCAAGGGCGGAGTGATGGAACGGAAACGTTGCCGTCATCCGCAACCCCTATCGTCACGATCGATGAGCGGACATCGGTTCCGCCGGGCGCCGTTATTGGCCTGAACCAGGCCAACTCCTGCGAGCGATACGCCCTGAAGCGCACGACCACGTCCGAGCCGAATCCACGGCTCAACGGTCGAGGGTGTCCGGACGCGCGCCGTCTCGGACATTCGCCACAGGGAAGGACAGACTGTGTTCAAGATTCCTGACGTTGACGAAGTGGTAGCCGTTGCGGCGCAACTTGGCATCACGCTCTCCGCTGATGAGGCTGCGGCGTACCAGGAAAACGTCGCCGCCCAGCTAAAGATGATGGATGACTTCGTGCAGTCGCGGCTGGAGGAGACCCGACCACCCATGCTCTCGCCGTCGCGCGCCCCCGGGTATCGCCCCAGCGCGGACGAGGATCCACTCAACGCGTGGACCTGGAAGTGCCGCATCGAAGGCGAAGCGAGCGGACTACTGGCCGGAAAGACGGTGTCATACAAGGACCACGTCGCGGTAGCCGGCATGCCGATGAGCATCGGCGCGTTTGCACTCGAAGGCTTCGTCCCTGATTTCGATGCCACGATCGTGACGCGCGTGCTCGCGGCAGGTGGCACCGTTGTGGGCAAGAACGTCATGAACGGCCTCGCCGGTGGGTTCGGCGCTGGCGGTGGCATCGGAGACTACGGGCGCACGCTCAACCCCCACGACCACGAGTACGTGACGGGGGGCTCATCCGCCGGGTCGGCCGCAGCCGTGACCGCTGGTGAAGTCGACATCTCGTTCGGTGGTGACCAGGGCGGGTCGATCCGCATTCCTGCTGCCTGGTCCGGTAACGTCGGCTTGAAACCAACCTTCGGTCTCATCTCGCACTTCGGCGTTGGGTTCGGCACCGATCAAAGTATCGACTACACCGGACCGATGACGCGCACCGTCGAGGACTGCGCGGCGGCGTTGCAGGCAACGGCCGGGTACGACGGCTACGACCCGCGCCAGGGCCGAGACGTCCCCGATTCACTCGAGGTCATGTCACTGCTCGACCGCGGCGTCCAGGGCATCCGCATCGGTGTGCTCGACGAAGGATTTGAGGGCGCTGAGTCTGACGTCAGCGACATCGTGATGAGCGCCGTCGACAAACTCGCTTCGGCCGGTGCGCTGGTGAGCCGGGTCTCGGTCCCGGAGCACTCCACCGTAGGCGTCGTACAACAAGCGATGATGCCGGAGGGGAGCCGCGCCATCATGGAGACCGGGTTCTTCGGAGCCTTCACCAAGACGTACTACCCAGCAGCGTGGATCACCGCAGTGAACAAGCTGTGGGCTCACCAGGCGGATCTGCTGGCGCCGCGCACCAAGTCGGGCATGATCGCCGCGGAGTTCTCTCGCAAGACGTACTACGGCCAGGTGTACGCAAAGGCACAGAACGTCCGCGCTGGCTTTGTACGCGCGTTCGATGCTGCCCTTGCGGATGTCGATGTCCTGGTGATGCCCACGACACTCCACAAGCCGTTCCGTTACCAGCCACCCGCAACCCGGCTGGAAGCCCTCGAAGAGAACTTCAACATGATGAAGCGGGCGGGCGCGACGAACACGATGCCCTACAACTTCACGGGCCACCCCGCGCTGGCGGTGCCGGCCGGGAAGTCAGGGAACCTCCCGGTCAGCATGCAACTCGTTGGACGCTACTTCGAGGATCCGCTGCTGTTGCAGGTCGCCGCCGCGTATCAGCACGCGGTCGACTGGGACAGCATCGTCGGCGTCGGCAGTCGAGTCGCCGTGCCGGCGTAGCCCCACGCGTCATCAGCAATCCGCAGACACCTCAAGGAGTTTCACCATGTACTTGATGCCTACCCCACAAGAGATCTCGGAGATCGCAGCATCGATCGGCGCGAACGTAGGAGAGGAGGAGGCCGAGCAGTACCGCCCGTACCTCCTCGATGTCCTCCGTCTCGTGGATCAGTTTGTGCAGTCACGGACCGAGGAATCACCACCGCCGATGCTATACCCGGAGCGCGGCCCCGGGTATAGACCAAGCCTCAGTGAAGACACGTACAAGGCGTGGCTGTGGAAGTGTGCGATTGGCGGCGGTGATACCGGACTGCTCGCTGGTAAGACCGTGTCCTTCAAGGACCACATCAGCGTCGCCGGCATCCCGCAGGCTTTCACCTCACAGGCCCTCGAAGGATTCATCCCGGACGTCGATGCCACTGTGGTCACTCGGGTCCTCGCGGCCGGGGGCAAGGTCGTCGGGAAGCACATGATGAACGGCTTCGTGGGCGACTACGGGATGCCCGCCAACCCGCACAACCCTGCCCATACCCCGGGCGGCTCCTCGTCCGGGTCCGGCGCAGCACTCGCTGCCGGGGAGGTCGATATCTCATTCGGTGGAGACCAGGGCGGTTCCGTTCGCATCCCGGCAGCCTACTGCGGCGTTGTGGGCCTCAAGCCTACGTTCAGCCTCATCTCTCACTTTGGAGCAGGCTTCGGTGCTGAGATGACGGTCGACCACATCGGCCCGATGGCGCGCCGGGTCGAGGACGTCGCCGCGGCTCTGCAGGCAGTGGCCGGGTACGATCCGCTCGATCCTCGTCAGCGACGCGAAGTCCCGGAGACGCTCGATGCCATGAGCGGCCTCGACGGTGGCGTGAAGGGGCTGCGTATCGGCGTCCTGGACGAGGGCTTCGCGGAGCCGATCGATCCGCAGGTGGCAGACACCACCATGGAAGCGATACGTGTCCTGGAGCGGGCGGGCGCGGAGGTGACCACCGTTTCCGTCCCAGAGCACGCGCAGGTCACCGCTGCCTACCAGACCCTGACCCTGGAGGGGCCGCTGGCACTGTTCGATGCGGGTTTCTATGGAGCTGGATACAAGGGCTACTATCCGCAATCCACCATCACCGCGGTGAGTCGCCTGTGGCACGATCACACGGATCTCCTGCCGGCACGCAGCAAGCTCAACCTCATCGCTGGGGAGCTGGTTCGCCGCACGTACCACGGCGGGGCCTATGCAAAGGCGCAGAACGCCAGGGCTGGGTTCGTTGCGGCGTTCGACCGAGCCCTGGCTGAGGTGGATGTGCTGGCACTGCCAACCACCAGGTCAGTTGCTCCAGCGGTGGAACCCGTACCAACGGATCCTCGGCAGTTCATTGACGAGAACCTGGGCAGGAACTGGATCCTGATGCCCGGCGCATACAACACCATGCCGACGAACTACACCGGACATCCGGCGTTGGCGGTTCCCTGCGGAAAGGTGGGCGGACTCCCCGCCAGCCTGCAGCTGGTCGGTCGGCACTTCGAGGATGCGCTGTTGCTGCAAGCGGCATACGCGTTCCAGCAGTCGGTCGACTGGGAGACATACACCTCCGTGGGGACACCCGTCGGGGAACCAGTAGGAGCGCTAGTCTAGGACATCAACCTCACACAGGATGCGCGCCGTCGCTGCCCAACTCCTCCGGCGGCGACGGCGCGCTTCACGTTGTCACGCTGGTCACGCACCCGTTCAACCCCGGCAGGAGCACGCCCCACCCGATTGGTTTCGTCCTGACGGATGATGATCGAGTGCCATTACCGCGGGCGCGTGTGGCGATGAATGAAACAAACAGATAGCGGCCCCCGGTACTCCGGGGACCGCTATCTGTTTGCCGTCGGTTCGAGCTGCGAGCCCGAGCTAGTTTGCGACTGCCTCGGTAGTAGCGAACACGGGTGGCAACTGCAGGTGCCAGTCCGTCATCTGCTGGTATGCGTCCCCGACAAGAAACAGCGTCGAGTCAGCGAAGGGCTTGCCTACGATCTGAAGCGACAGAGGCAGGCCATCGCTCGAGAACCCCATCGGAACGCAGAGCGCCGGAAGACCGACGTTGTTCCAGAAGCTCGTGTAGCTGGGAAGCTTGAAGAACGACTCGGCATTCAGGCCCTCCACCGGAGGCGCTCCATTCCCCGAAGCGGGCGTGAGGAGCACGTCCACCTCGGACATCACTTGCGCCACCTCACGCTTGGCCATGGAGCGTAGGCGCTGCGTCTGGACGTACTCCCAACCGGTACACAGGGCGCCGCCAATCAGGATGTCCTTCGTGTGGATCCCGTAGAGTTCGCGCCGGCCTCGGAGGTCGAGGCGGTGATACGCGAAGGATTCGGCACGCGCAGCAACCTGGCTCGCGGCCTGGATCTCCTGGTAGTGCGGGATCGACACCTCAACCACGCGCGCGCCCGCAGCCTCCAACTCAGCGACTGCTGCCTCGAAGACGTCGCGGACGGCTGGATCTTCAGCAGGGTGGCCGAAGTGGTGTTCACGCTCTACACCGATGACCAGGCCCGCGAGCGAGCCATCGAGCGCGGCGACATAGTCCGGTACGTCCACTTCAACCGACGTGAGGTCTGCGGGATCGTGCCCCGCCATCACGCCGAGCATGATGGCGCAGTCCCGCGCTGAACGGGCTAGCGGCCCGATGTGGTCTCGGCTGTACCCCAGCGCGACGCACCCCGACTTCGGCACGAGGCCGAACGTCTGCTTCATCCCCGAGACGCCGCAATACGCGGCCGGGATGCGCACCGAACCGCCGGTGTCGGTCCCCAGGCCGCCAAGGAACAGCCCTGCGGCAATCCCGGAACCCGTACCCGAGCTCGATCCACCCGGCCAGCGATCGGTGTTCCACGGATTTCGCGGGACCGGGAATGGCTTGCTCGCATCCGGCATACCGATCGCGAACTCCATCGTGGAGGTCTTCCCGATGATGACCGCGCCAGCCTCCCGCAGGCGAGCAACCACTGGTGCATCAGCGCCCGAACCCCACCAGGGATCGAGCACCTCGCTCTGCGCGGTGGTGGGGGCATCCTTCGTGGCGATGATGTCCTTCACCCCCAGCGGGATGCCATGCAGTGGTCCGCGATCGATGCCCGCAGCCAACTCCTGGTCCGCAACCCGGGCCGCAGCGAGTGCGGGAAGGTCCATCCGGGTGAGGTACACGCCGAGGATCGGATCCAGATGGTCGGCTCGCTCAAGCATCGTTTCCACGAGCTCAACGCTCGTGAGTGTGCCCGCGCGGATCGCGGCCGCCGCATCTGTGATGGTGAGTGGCAGATCGGTCACACGAGCACCTCCGTTGCGAGCGACGGCACCCGGAGGTGCCATTCCGTGAGCTGCTGGTAGGCATCACCGATTCGAAGCGCCATTGCGTCCTGGAACGGAGCGGCGGCTACCTGGAGCGACAGGGGCAGCCCGTCGCCAGTGAATCCCATCGGCGCTGCCAACGCGGGGTACCCGATCAGGTTCCAGTAGCGCGTGAAGTTGGGCGCGAAAAACGAGGACTCCGACGTGAGGCCCTCGAGCGGAAGCGCTCCGGCACCGGAGGTCGGCGAGACGACTGCATCGAGGTTCGAGAAGAGCTCACTCACCTTGCGGCGGATCACGGTCCGTGCGCGCTGCGCCTGAACGTATTCAAACCCCATCACCGCACCACCGAGCTCCAGCATGTGAGCAGTGTATTTCCCGAAGAGCTCCCGGCGGTGGCGCATGTCGAGCATGTGGTAGGACAACGCTTCGACACGGCTCGTCAGGTTCATCCCGGCCAGTGCAGCCTCGAACTCGGGCAGCTCCACCTCCACCAGGGTCGCACCCGCCTCTTCAAGCACGACGAGCGCGGCCTCGAAGACCTCCGCCAGCGCCGGGTCATTGTTCGGGTGGTGCAGGTGGTGGATGCGATCCACGCCGATCCGCAGGCCTTCGAGTGACCCGGTGAGGGCATCCGTATAGGCGGGAATCTCTACCTCCGCAGAAGTCAGGTCGGAGGAATCGTGGCCCGCAAGGACCTCCAGCATGAGGGCGCAGTCGCGAGCGCTGCGCGCCATCGGGCCGATGTGATCCAGGCTGTACCCGACTGGCGTGCACCCGGACTTGGGAACCAATCCGAACGTGGGCTTGATGCCGGTTATGCCACAGTAGGCAGACGGGATGCGGATCGAGCCTCCGGTATCTGTCCCGAGCCCTCCATAGAAGAGCCCCGTCGCAACACCTGAAGCGGTTCCAGAGCTAGAACCGCCGGTCCAGCGCTCAACGTTCCACGGGTTCTTCGGGACGGGGAATGGCTTCTCCGGATCCGGGTTCCCGCAGGCGAATTCCATGGTCGTCGTCTTGCCAGTGAGCACAGCGCCTGCCTCGCGGAGGCGCTGAGTCACGGGCGCATCAACGTTCTCACCCCAGGACGGGTCCAGTACCAACGACTGAGCGGTCGTCGGCGCGTCCTTCGTTGCGATGATGTCCTTGATGCCCAGGGGGATCCCGTGCAGCGGTCCACGGTCGTACCCCTCGGCGAGTTCGGCATCCGCACGGCGGGCCGCGGCGAGTGCCGCCTCATCTCCACGGTGGAGATACACCCCAAGGGCGGGGTCGACGGTGTCTGCCTGGGCAAGCATCGCCGATGTCAGTGCGACACTCGTCGTATCACCACGCCTGAGTGCTGCGGCTGCGTCGGAGATTGTGCGTGGGAGCTCTGTCATGCTGCCACCTCCAGGCTGACCGGCGGCACTTCCAGGTGCCAGGTCGTTGTCAGCTGGTAGGCATGAGCAGTGCGAAGCACCGTGGACTCCGCAAACGGCTTCCCGGCAATCTGCATCGCGAGGGGCATGTGCGTCTCGTTGCTAAACCCGCACGGCACCGTAAGTGCCGGCTGTCCGGTGACGTTGAACGGGAACGTGAAGATTGGACTCAACACCAACATGTCCGGCGACATGTCCGCAATCAGGCCAGCCGGTGCCGGAGCGGTGGGGGTGACCAGCACATCCAGGTCGACCATCGCTCGGGCCATCTCCTTCCGCCAGTAGGTGCGGAAGCGCTGGGCCTGAACGTAGTCGCTGCCGGTGTAGAACGCCCCCCGCGTCAGGGTCGTGCGGGCGAATAGCCCGTAGTCATCCCGCCGCGTCTGCAGGTCTCCGAGATGGTACGCAAGCGACTCGCAGTGCATGGTGATCAACCCGGCAATCTGCGCCTTCTCTGCGTGCGGAATGAAGATCTCCTTGACGGTCGCTCCCGCATCGCGCAGGTGGCCAACCGCCGTCATCACCGCTTCTTTCACCTCGTCCGTCGCTGACTCGAACCAGAAATTCATCGGCAGGCCAATACGGAGGCCCTCCACGCCGGTATCGATCGAATCCAGGTACGCCTCAGTGGGGACATCCGCGGCGAACGGATCCGTCTCGTCGTATCCCGCAATGACGCTGAGCATGGCGGCGCAGTCCCAGGCGCTCCTCGCGTGGGGTCCGATGTGGTCAAGGCTGTACCCGAGCGGAACGCAACCGGACTTGGGGACGCGACCGAACGTGGCCTTGAGCGACGTATGCCCGTTTGCGGCCCCGGGCGCGCGAATCGAACCACCGGTGTCGGTACCGAAGCCGCAATATGCCATTCCCGCGGAAACGGCGATGCCAGTGCCCGAGCTCGAACCAGCAGGGCTGCGCTCGGGATCCCACGGGTTGCGGGGCATCGGCCACCCCTTCTCGACATCGGGCAGGCCACAGGCGAACTCGCTGAGGACCGTCTTCCCCAGGTGCACGGCGCCAGCCTCGCGCATCCGAGCTACCACCGGCGCGTCCCAACCAGTGCCCCATTCCTGATCGAATGCCAGACTGTTGGCAGTGGTGGGTGCATCTCTGGTGGCGATGATGTCCTTCGTGCAGTAGGGAATCCCTTGCATCGGGCCAAGGTCGATACCCGCGGCGAACTGGGCATCCGCCGCTGCCGCCTCGGCGAGCGCAGAGTCCTCAGTGACTGCGAGAAACGCACCCAGCTGTGGATTCAGCGCCTCGATTCTCGCAAGCATCTCTTCGGTGATCTGCGTGCTGGTAAGTGAGCCACCCCGAAGCGCCGCAGCGGCTTCCTGGATAGTCAGTGGGAGATCGGTCATTGGTATCTCGATTCTGATCCGGCACCGGTAGTGCGTTCATAGTCAGGCAGGAATGGCAGCCGCGATGGGCGAAACCTCCAGGTGCCACGAGGTCTGCCGCTGGTATGCATCCGCGACCTTGAACACGGTGGCTTCAGCAAACGGCTTCCCGACGATCTGCATCGACAGCGGAAGATGTGTCTCTGCACTGAAGCCACAGGGGATTGCCATCGCCGGTTGACCAGTCATGTTCCATTGCCCCGTGAAGCCGGGTCCGAGCATGTGCGTCCCCGTGTCGATCTCGTCACGCAGCGGGGCCGGTCCCGGCGAGGTCGGCGTCACCAGCACATCAACTGTGCGCATCACCTGCGCGACGGCACGCTGGAAATACGTACGGAATCGTTGTGCCTGCACATAGTCACTGCCTGTGAATAGCGCTCCGCGTGTAATCGCCTCTCGTGCGAACTGCCCGTAGTCCGACCAGCGTGAGATCAGGTCCTCGCGGTGAATCGCGAAGGCGTCACACGCCCAGGTGATCGAGTTCGCTTCCTTCGCCTCTGCCGCGTGTGGAATTGCGACCTCAACAACCTCGGCCCCTGCCTCCCGAAGGACATCGAGTGCACGGAGTACCGCTGCCTTCGTCTCTGGCTCTGGTCCGGGATTCTCGAAGAAATACTCAATGGGCACGCCAATCCGGAGGCCACTGACATCACCATCGAGCGCTGCAAGGTAGTCATCGACTGGAACCTGTGCCGCGAACGGGTCGGACTCGTCGTAGCCGGCGAGCACCGAAAGCATTGCCGCGCAGTCCCATGCGCTGCGAGCGTGCGGGCCGATGTTGTCGAGACTGAATCCCAGCGCCACACAACCCGATTTCGGTACCCGTCCGAACGTCGCCTTGATCCCAGAGTGCCCGTTCATCGACGCCGGGCCCCTGATTGAACCACCCGTATCTGTCCCCAATCCTGCGAGGGCGAGACCCGCCGACACAGCGATCCCGGTACCGGAACTGGAACCCGCGGCGCTGCGCTCCAGGTCCCACGGATTCTTCGGAGTCAGGAACCGCTTCGTCGCGTCCGGCAAACCGCAGGCGAACTCGCTGAGAATTGTCTTCCCCAGGAGCACCGCACCGGCAGCACGCAGACGTGCAACCACCGGGGCGTCGTAACCTTCTCCCCATGCGGGATCGAGCACCACGCTGTTTGCCGTGGTTGGCGCATCTCTCGTTGCAATGATGTCCTTCACGCAATACGGGATGCCTTGAAGCGGTCCGAGGTCCACGCCTGCCGCGAACCGTGAATCAGCCTCAGCTGCCTCAGCGAGCGCCGTTTCCGCCGTCACAGTGATGAACGCACCCAGCGTTTCGTTGAGCGCGCCGATCCGCCCAAGGTACTCGCGGGTCAACTCGACGCTGGTGAGGTCACCGTTGCGAAGTGCCGCAGATGCCTCCTGGATTGTGAGTGGAAGATCACTCATTGCTGTCTCCTCTAGTCCTTGCCTGCGTCCGACCATGTCGACCGGAACGTCTCTACACCTCGGCTGAGAAGATGAGTGCAGGCTCTTCGTAGCGAGTCTCAGGGAGATAGAGGGAGTCAGCTCCTTCCCGCATCTTCGGGTAGATCCGCTTGTACATCTCGATCTCTTCTTCGCTCAGGTCTAACCCGGCGATCTCGAGCAACACCCGAACCTGTCGATCAATCTCTGCTTCGCTCAGCACTGAAATCTCCTTCTTCCTGCCCGTTCAGCGGCAATCTTCCTCGTTGCATTGAGGGGAGCAGGGCAATGCCCTGCTCCCCAACCGCGCACTAGTCGTCAGCCACCCACACCTCGGTGAGATCCTGTGACCATGACTGCGCCATTACGAATCCACGAACATTCGGTGCGAGGACGCGGAAATTGAGGTCATGTGCGGTAATGATGAATGGGGCATCATTCGTCATCGTCGACTGCGCTTGCCTCAGCAACGCGAACTGCTCCTCCAGGTCGAAAGTCGAACGCGCCTGCACGAATAGGTCATCAAACTCGGGACTGCTGTAACCGGAAGCGTTGCAGCATCCTCCCGGCGGGATCGCTCCCGTGGTGTAGAACTGCAGACCGAACGTCGTTGGCCCCGTAGAACCGAGCGAGATGTGGATCGCGTCGTAATCAGACCACGCGGGGTCACCAAAACCAGCTCGATAAGCCGTAATGATGTTGTTCCACTCGTAGGCCTGGAGTCGTACTTCCACCCCGATTGCTGCCAGATCCTGCTGCATCTTCTCGTTCATCGGACCAGGCCACATGTTCCCGGAACCGCCAGGCGGGTACGCGATGGTCATCGTGAACCCATCCGGGTACCCGGCGTCTGCGAGAAGCTCACGCGCAAGATCCGGGTCGTACCGATAACCTTCGAACTCTGGATCGAACCACTGATGTCCCGGCGGCACGTACTGAGCAGCGGGAATACAGAGTCCGCTCAACAGCGCATCGCACAAGCCTTCGCGATCCATCGCGTAGTTCAGCGCCTGCCTGACACGGATGTCATCGAACGGCTCCTTGTACGTGTTGAGCTGGTAGGTGATGACATGCGGGTAAGGGTTAAGCAGGATGTTGAAGCCCTGCGCCTCAAGCTGAGCGTACGAATCCGGCGGCGGTACTTCTGCCCAGTCAATCTGACCACTCTGGAGTGCTGCCAGGCGCGTGGCTGGTTCCGGCATGGGATAGAGGATGAGTCGATCGAGCTTCGGGCGCCCTCCCCAGTACTCCTCGTTCGCCTCCAGCTCCATCACCTGGCCATCGACATACCGGGTGATGCGGAACGGCCCCGTGCCGGATGCATGCTGAGCGTACTCATCGTTGCCGTACTGCATGACAATCGTTGGGCTCGGGATATGGAGTCTGACGAACTCATAGGGCATGAACGACCATACTTCGTAGGTCGTCACCTCTACTGTGAAGTCATCGATCTTGGCGTAGCTTTCGATCAGATTCACAGTGGCGCTGTTCGCGGACGCACTGATCGGATCGTAATACTCGAAATCACGATTGTGTATACGATCGAGCTGGAACACGACGGCGTCCGCGTTGAAGTCACTACCGTCATGGAACTTCACACCCTGGCGAAGGTTCAGGGTCCAGGTGAGCTCATCGTCGCTGATTGACCATGACTCAGCGAGGCCCGGCCCTGGAACAGCCGCGGAATCAGCGGCGTTCTTCAGGTCCCAGTTGAAGAGAGCGTCGTACACCTGATACCCAACGAAACGACCACCCTCGCCACCTTCGGTGGGAGGGGTGTTCGGAATCGGCACGTTCCCGGCGGACATTCCGATACGAAGCGTTCCACCGGACCCAGAATCGTCCGTCGCTGCCCCGTTGTCGCCCCCAGAGGTGGGCGGAGCGGTGGCAGTCCCACCATTTCCGCTCCCGGCAGTATCCGAGCTGCCACAGGCAACCAGCGCTAGCGCGAGGAACGCAGCGAGCCCTAGTAGACTCAACCGTTTCATCGGATGTAATCGATCGATTCGGGACGTGACCACGCGTATCCTCGCCTCCATTGAACTGTTTCGAGTGAACACAATCGAAACTAGAGGCGTCGCGTGATCGATCGGTCACGGAGCAATGAAGATTGCGGGTCGCTCGGGCTACTCGCCAATCTCACTTCTGCATGCAAACGGTTGCAGGATTACTTCAGGTAGCCCTTTGGTTGTTCGCTGTTGCTATTCATGGGGCTCCTCATTACGGAGGGCCGACAGCAAGCATCGAAGCGCCTTGGGACATTACTGAGGTATCGGTGGCCGCGGATCGGACCCACGCGGGGGATCCTCCTCGTCATCGCGAGGGTCAGGTTCGCGCGGCGGTTCCGGCTCTCGCGTTGGTGCGGGTGTTGGCGTGGCGGTGACTGTCGCCGTCGGTGTGGCCGTGGGCGTAATCGTCGGGGTTACGACGGGGGTCGGCGTCGGTGACGGGCTCGGTGTGGGACTGGGTGACGGACTAGGGGTTGCGGGCGGCGTAGGCGCCGGCGTGGGCGGCGAGGGAGGAGCGATGCCCGGTGCGGGCGTGGGCGCTGCTGGCGGACTCGATGGATCCGCGAAGCCATTCGAGGGCCCCGTGGGCTGGCCCCCCGAACCTGATGGCTGGGTGAATCCGCCGATGGTTGGCGTCGGTGAGGGGGAGAAGCTCGGGTCCAGGAACCCTCCGATGGTCGGAGTGGGGACCACGGGTGTCTCGCCAACGGGCGTCTCAGTCGCTGGAGTTGGCGTCGTTGTGGTGATGCCGATCGGTGCGAGGTCCCCGCTCGGCGGGGAGACGGCGCCGCCACCGCCCGCATCCGCCCCGGCGCCCCATGGAAACAGCCCAAGGAAGAACGCGGCGACCAGCGCGCCAAGGTACGGCACCATGCCATCCCACTGCCCGTGATGGCCCTCAGAACCTGCGGTATCGACCGTCCAGGCCCCGGCATCCTGTGGCGCAGCTCCGTCATCGGCGGCCTGCGTGCCAGCGAGGTCCAGACCGACAGCGGCAAGTGGCAGCGTCCCGCCGCTCACGGCCCTCGGCGCTCCACCACCGTGAATCACACGCGAAAGCCCGGGGATCCGCGCGAGCCCAGACGCGGCCCCTGTCGTCAGTGGCGCAAGACCACCCGTCGCGGTTCCGGCACCGGTGACTCCACCCGCTCCACCGGCCGTACCTGCTGCAGGGCTACCACGAGCTACCCAGCCAACGATGCGCCGGAAGAGTCTGGCACGGCGTCGCTGACGACGGTCACGCACACTTCGGATCGCGGTGCGCACGACGAAGGCGAATCCGAGGACCGCGATGAGCATCGCGGCGGCAGGCAGTAGGGCCCAGGAACCGAGAGCCCGTCCCTCCCTGAGCTCACGTGCGATCAGCCCGCTCATCAGCACCGCGATCCCGACACTCAGCAGCAGAGAGAGCGCGACCAGCACCCACCACGTCGCGCCTGCGGTTGACCGGCGCGCGTGCCGCCGCCGGCGTTCCCACGGGGCGGTGTCCTGCAGGCGACCTGTCGCAACCTGACGCAGTACCACCAACGGGACCGCGTCGAGGAGCGGCGGTCGTGGCGACGCACGTTCACCCTTCCATGGCCAATGCAGTCCCGAGATCCGCGCGGAGACCCGCTGGCCAGACGCCGTTCGCGCGAACAGCGCCCAGCCCTGCCCGACCACGATCGCCGAGGCGAGCGTCAGCATCGCGAGGCGGAGCCACTGCAGGGATTCGAGGTCGCCGCGTACCTCGACCGCCCCACGGATACCGACCACCAACGCAACGATCGCGAGCAGTCCAAGCGGGAACAGGAGGTAGGTGAGCCGGCTCATGAGCGGCACGCGTGCCACCACCGGCTCTGAGGCTGCCCAGTCAGGTCGCCATTCGGTTGCTTGGCCGTCCGTCCGCCAGCGATGCATGAGGTCATCAGCAGTCAGGCCCTCGAAGGCCAGGCCGTCTGTGCGGGGATACCCAGGCGAGGGGGCGTTCATCGCGGTCCTCTAGATCTCCGGCTCGTCGAACTCGTCCTCATTCGCCACCGCCTGCGCGTGCGAGGACAGGAATCTGTAGTCGGTCTCATCTGACTGCGCCGCAGTCTCTCTCGGTCGGCTGGCCTCGCTCAGGTCGACAAGGGTCGACGGTTCGTCGTCAGGCCCGACCTCATACGAAGAAACCATGGCACTCCTCAATTCGACCGCGAGGTATCCAGCCTCTGCGTCGTCCGACGGTGGATCGAACGACTTGGCGAGGGGCTCAATGATGTCGGCCTTGTTCATCCCCGAGACGTCCCCCGGTGACTCACCTGCCAGTTCGTCGTTCGGCGTCCCATCCAGTGG
>JBJHDC010000004.1:0-51506 GCA_050486345.1 Dehalococcoidia bacterium
GAACCAGTTCCACGAACTGCAACACACGATCGCCTTCGATCTCGCATGGATGCAGGTCGAGAACCAGCGGGTATACGAGGCGTTCAGCGAGCTGGTTGATGCGCTCAAGCGCGAATGTGCTGAGCCGATCCGCGAAGCGTGGGAGACCGATCCCTCCGGCGACGTCGGCCTGTTACGCGGACAGGCCTTCGAGATTGACGTGAGCCAGCAGATCGATGCCTACGTAGCAACGGTGCGGCGGCAGACTAGCTTCTGGGGCCTGCGCCGACGCATCGGACCGTGACGGGTCACCGGATCACGTACCCTCCGATGCAGCGTTCCGATGAATCCGACGAGCCCGAGGACCGCACCGACGCGATCCGACGAGGAGGCAAGTGACCATGGTGACAGGCGAGCGGCTGGACCCGGCGTGCACGGCGCTGGTCGTGTTCGACATGCAGAAGGGCCAGCTGGGCATCCCGTGGCGGAAGCAGTTCCTGGATGAGCAGCAGCTGATCCCCCGCTGCGCCGAGCTGATCGAGATCGCCCGCACCGCCGGCATGCCCGTCATCTACGTGCAGAACGTGCGCCAGGCCAACGGCAAGGATCAGCCCGCCGTGATCACGGACGATAGCCTCGCGGGCGGCGCACCCGATGTGAGCAAGGTCCCGCCCGAGGAGCGCATGGACACCATCGACGAGCTGCGCCCGGAACCGCAGGACTTCATCGTCGGCAAGATCCGCTGGGGCGCCTTCCACTACACGATCCTCGATAGCCTCCTGCGCACCAACGGCATCGACACCGTGATCATGTGCGGAGTGCGCACGCAGGTCGGCATCGAGGGCTCACTGCGCGACGGCCGCGAGCTCGGCTACCACATGATCGCCGCCCGCGACGCCACCGGCGGCTGCCCCCAGGAGATGCACGACTACCTGATGGACAACATTTTCCCGATGTTCTCGCGCGTGCGGACGGTGGGGGAGGTGCGGGGGATGGTGGGGTAGGGGTTTGAGTGAGAACCCTACACGCCGACCACCGAGTAGGTTAGCAGGAGCACCAGATACCGAACTCAAACGATGGAGCCTTGGCCGCCGATCTCGTCACCGCCGTTGACGACTCTCACGGCCTCTTCAACGCCAGTCTCACCGCTGGCACCGCCGCGACATCGACGTGCGCGAGGGCGAGGTGGTCGACGCGGATGTGTTCAAGGTGCTGGTCGCGGAGGCGGTGACGCGGAACTCGGGAGCGTGACTGAGCTGCCATCTTGCGAAGCGCACCGAAGGCCTAGTCCACCGTCTCGCGCTAGGCATGCAACGAGGATGCTGACCTAGACGGCAGTGAGCTCGGTTCGAATCTTGTTCTGTCGGTAGTATCCATGACCGAGCGAAGCGGAGTTCGCGCTTGCTGCTCGTCTTGGCCAACTCGCGCGGAACTCGTCGATGGTCTCGTCGAACGCGGCCGCGAGTGTTCCCGCGAACTCGTCCACCCTCGCGACTTGGCGCACCATCCGATCAAGCGACCGCTGTGCTCCGTCGAACAGGCGGTAACCCGGATAGAGCGGAAATTCCTCACTGCTATCATCAAGAAGTGCGACGGTCGCGAGGAACCAGACGACGGACTCACGGTACTCCTCCTGGTCGATGAACGCCTTCTCGAGTCCAGCGTCCCAGGCGGACGAGAGATAACGCATCGGAAGATCCGCGTACCCGAGAAATGTCTCGGGAAAGAACAGGATGCTCAGTTCTGGAAGCGGCTTGAAAGACGTGCGGCCCCCGAGCAGCTCAAGTTCTAGGTCGGTCCGGAGGACAACCCGGAGGGAATCAGGAGCCTTTTCTCGAACTGCCCTTCCTCCCACGATCAGGAGCAGTCGAAACGCGAGAAATGTGGGTAGCCCGGACGTGAAACGCAGCCCCGACTGACGGTCCCCGTAGGAGATCAGCGCGGACGCGACATGCAGGGCACCTTCCACACCGTCGCTCCAGTTCTCGCCAGCCGCTGCCGCGTAGAATTCCTCGACGGGGAACATCAACGGCTGGACTTCACTTACGAAGCTACTCGCGACGGGGATGATCTGGTCCTGGGTGATGTTGGGAGAAAGTTCGGCTCGCCGCTCCTGTAGTTGAGGAAGGAGTTCGTCGAGTGCGGCGACGACATCGCGCGCCGTAGCGCGCGCGAGCCGTCGACTTTGTGCGTCAGCCATGAGAGAGCCTCTTCGCCATCTCAGCCCAGGTTAGGTTGTCAGGCGGATCATCAAGCAGCGAACGAATCTCCGAAGAAGGTCGCGGTGCTCGCCCGAATCCAGACCATCCATGACCGCCGACTTCCTCCTCGAGCTCCGTTACCCGGCGCTGAAGGTCAGCAAGATCTGCTATGGCCCCTGCCTCTTCCGAGTTCCCGCCCGATCGTAGGAAGTCGCTCACCGGATTGTCCTCGCGAGCCGGTTCACTATCGACATCGCGTAGTAGTCCCCGAATCGCGCCTGTAAGGGCTTCGCGTCCCTCCTCGGTCTGCCAATCATACTCGTGGTTAGCGTAGCCCTGTAGGTCGAACGGGATGTCCGTGCGCCGCTGCGCGATGATGATGCTGCGGTCGGTCAAAGTGTGACGGACTCCTAGCTCATAGAAGACGTTCGCATTGCGGTCCGTCAGATCTGCGATCACCACGTGCGCGGCCTGGAGATCCTGGAGGATACCCTTCACTAGATTGCCTCGGGTGGCGACCGATCGTCGGCACTCGTAGCCGAGATCGGGATCGCCTTCCACCGCGGGCTTGAGAAGCGTCTCGAAGATCTCCGTCCACTCCTCCTCTGAACATGAATGGGTCTCGGCAAACGGCATGATTACGAAACAGAGCCGCGCGGCCGAAGCCATCAGCAGGTTCCTCGGGGGAGACTCGTCGAGGCGGACCTCGCAGCAGAATGTGTCACACCCTCCATCTGCACCCCCCTAACTACACCCACTAGTCGCGCCGCAGTTCATGCACTTCAGGCAGGTGCCGTTGCGGACCATCATGAGCTGGCCGCAGTCGGTGCAGGGGTCGCCTTCGAAGCCGAGCTGGCGTGATTCCTCGCGGGTGAGGGTGCCGGTGGTGGCCGTGGCGACCGCGGCGGCGTGGCCGTTGTGGGCCTCGAGGGCTACCGCTACGTTCACGCGTCCCGCGCGTCCTTCGACAGGCTCAGGACGAACGGAGGGGGATGGCTCAGGACGAACGGCGGGGGAGACGAGCTCGGTGCGCACGGCCACGGGCGCAGCCGCGGCACGCGGGCCGACTGCTGCTGCGGGGGCCGAGGCGTGGACGGGGCGCACCTGGGACTCCAGCGTCGCCTCGTCGGCGCGGTCGTCGCTGGTGGCCGGGTCCGTGACCAGCTCGATGGGGCCGGTGTGCGCGAGGTCGTCGCGGTCCAGGTAGGTGACGGCCAGCTCCCGGAAGATGTAGTCGATGATCGAGTTGGCGAACTTCACGCGGTCGTGACCCTGCACCGCGCCCATCGGCTCGAACTTCGTGAACACGAAGCGGTCCACGAACTTCTCCAGCGGCACGCCGTACTGCAGGCCCATGGAGATGCTGATCGCGAAGCAGTTCATCAGCGAGCTGAACGCCGCGCCATCCTTGGACGTGTCCACGAAGATCTCGCCCAGGCGGCCGTCGTCATACTCGCCGGTGTGCAGGTAGATGGTGTGGCCACCCACCTTCGACTTCTGCGTGTAGCCGGTGCGGCGCGTGGGCAGCTCCTCGCGCTCCGCGCGGGCGAGGCCGGCGGTGGCGGTCAGCTCCTCCACCTTCAGCGCCAGCATGCGCTCCGCGGCGGCGACCACGGCCTCCGCCTCCGGCGCATCGACGTCCTCGTCGTCGTACTCATCGATCGCGGCGGTGAGACTGTGTGCGAGCGGCTGCGAGAGCTTGGAGCCGTCCCGGTAGAGGGCCAGCGCCTTCACCATGCTCTCGGCGGCGGCGGTGTAGACCTCCTTCACCTCGTCAACGGTCGCCTCCAGCGGCATGTTGATGGTCTTGGAGATGGCGCCGCTGAGGAACGGCTGCGCCGCGGCCAGCGTGCGCACGTGCGCCATCGGCTCAATGAAGCGCGTGCCGTACTTGCCGCACTTGTTGGCGCAGTCGAAGACCGCGTAGTGCTCCTCGCGCAGGTGCGGGGCGCCCTCCGTGGTCATGCGGCCCAGGATGTGGTCGTTGGCGGCCTCGATCTCCTCGCTGGAGAAGCCGAGCGCCGTCAGCATGTTGAAGCCGGGCTGCGCGAGCTCCTCGTCCGTGAAGCCGAGCGAGTCGCGGCAGAAGTCGTCACCCAGGGTGAAGCGGTTGAAGACGAAGGAGATGTGGAAGGCGGACTTCAGTCCCTCCTCCACGCTGTCCAGCGCGGCACGGGTGAAGCCGCGCTCCGCCAGCGTGTTGCGGTTGATGAAGGGTGCGCCCTCCAGCATCTGCGTGCCCACGGCGTACTCGATGATCGCGCGCGTCTGCTCCTTCGTGTAGCCGAGGCGCTTGAGGGCGGGGGGCACGGACTCGTTGATGATGCGGAAGTAGCCGCCGCCGGCGAGCTTCTTGAACTTCACCAGCGCGAAGTCCGGCTCCACGCCGGTGGTGTCGCAGTCCATGAGCAGGCCGATGGTGCCCGTGGGGGCGATCAGGGTGGTCTGAGCGTTGCGGTAGCCGTGCGCCTCACCCAGCTCCAGCGCGCGGTCCCAGGCGGTGCGCGCGGAGGTGAGTAGATCGGCCGGGCAGACCTCGGCGTCGATGCCGGTGGGGAAGACGCTCAGGCCCTCGTACTCATCGCGCGGCGCGTCGTAGGCGGCGCGGCGGTGGTTGCGGATCACGCGCAGCATGTGCTCGCGGTTCTCCTCGAAGCGCGGGAAGGCGCCCAGCTCGCCGGCCATCTCTGCGGAGGTGGCGTAGGAGACGCCGGTGAGCACGGCGGAGAGCGCCCCGGTCCACGCCAGCGCCTCCGGCGAGTCGTACGGGATCCCCTCCAGCATCAGCAGCGCACCGAGGTTGGCGTAGCCGAGGCCCAGCGTGCGGTAGTCGTAGGAGAGGCGCGCGATCTCCTCGGACGGGAACTGCGCCATCAGCACGGAGATCTCGAGCACCACGGTCCACAGGCGCGTCGCGTGCTCGTAGCCCTCGATGTCGAAGACGCCGGTCTCCAGGTCGGTGAAGGCGAGCAGGTTGAGCGAGGCGAGGTTGCAGGCGGTGTCGTCCAGGAACATGTACTCGGAGCAGGGGTTGGAGCCGTTGATGCGGCCACCCTCGGGCGTGGTGTGCCACTCATTGATGGTGGTGTCGTATTGCAGGCCGGGATCGGCGCTCTGCCACGCCGCCATGGCGATACGGTCCCACAGCTCCCGCGCCGGCAGGGTCTTCGTCACGCGGCCATCGATGCGCGCCGTGAGGTGCCAGTCGCGGTCGTCGTTGACGGCGTCCAGGAAGTCCTGCGTCACGCGCACGGAGTTGTTGGAATTCTGGCCGGAGACGGTGACGTAGGCCTCGCCCTGCCAGTCCGTGTCGAACTCGTTGAAGTCGAGCGTGGTGACGCCCTGGCTCGCCAGCTGCAGCACGCGCTGGATGTAGCCCTCGGTCACGCTGTCGCGGCGGGCGCGCTTGACGGCGCGCCGCAGCGGGCGGTTCGCGGCGATGTCCAGCCCACCGGCCTCCTCGTCCAGCGCGGCCTCGAGGATCGCGCGCAGGTGGCGGCGGGTGACGGCGGAGCCGGTGACGAGTGAAGCGACCTTCTGCTCCTCGTTCACCTTCCAGTCGATGAACTGCTCCACGTCCGGGTGGTCCGCGTCCACGATCACCATCTTGGCGGCGCGGCGCGTGGTGCCACCGGACTTGATCGCGCCGGCCGCGCGGTCACCGATCTTGAGGAACGACATCAGCCCGGAGGACTTGCCGCCGCCGGAGAGGGATTCGTTCTCGCCTCGGATCTGGGAGAAGTTGGAGCCGGTGCCGGAGCCGTACTTGAAGATGCGCGCCTCGCGGGTCCAGAGGTCCATGATGCCGCCGGGGTTCACCAGATCGTCGGCCACGGACTGGATGAAGCAGGCGTGCGGCTGCGGGCGCTCGTACGCGCTCAGCGAGCGGCGCACCATGTCGGTGGCCGGGTCCACGTAGGAGTGGCCCTGGGCCGGGCCGGTGATGCCGTAGGCCCAGAAGAGGCCGGTGTTGAACCACTGCGGCGAGTTCGGCGCCGCCATCTGCCGCGCCATCATGTGGCAGAGCTCGTCGTGGAACGCCTGCGCGTCCGCCTCCGTGTCGAAGTAGCCGTACTTCCAGCCCCAGTAGGTCCACGTCCCGGCGAGCCGCTCGAAGGTCTGACGAGCGTCCGTCTCGCCGGCGAACTCGGCGTCCTCCGCGGGCAGGCGGCGCTGCAGCCACTCCGGCACGCCATCCTCCGCCACCGGCTCCGTCGCGGACGGCACCCCCGCCTTGCGGAAGTACTTCTGCGCCATGATGTCGGAGGCGACCTGGGAGAATGCGGCGGGCATCTGCACGTCGCGCGCCTCGAAGACCACGGAGCCATCCGTGTTCACGATGCGAGAGGTGCGGGGAGCGAAGGGGATGCCCTCGTAAGGGTCCTGGTAGGGGGTGGTAAAGCGGCGTTCAATGCGCATCGGGGGGCCTTCCTCGGGCTGATCTCCGCGATGCAGTGCCTGGGGTCGCTCCGGTGCGAACGTGCCAGCGGTTGGGGACGGTGGGCCGGCGGGACACTACATCTTGTGGTAATTGTGCATGCGCGTGAGCAGATGCTCCTTGCGCGGACCCGCATCATCGATCTCTTGAGGAAGGATGTCAACCTGATCGATCGCGTATGCAATTACCGGTCGTTCAACGGCCCGGGTTTCGCCTCTACGGCGCACCCCAATCATGCGCCTCGTACGCCCACTCGATGAGGTCGATGGCATCCTGCGCGCGGCTGGGGGCGTCGAGGAGCACGACATAAATCCGGTGGCCGTCACGCTCCACGGAGGCGGCGAAGGTGCGGCCGGCCTCCTCCGTGAAGCCTGTTTTCACGCCGTCGACACCGTCGGTGTAATTGAGTAGCGGGTTGTGGTTGTAGAGCTCGAAATCAATCACCTCGCCGGCGCGCACCCCGGTCACGGTGATCTCCTCGGTGCCCACGATCTCGCGGAGAGACTCGTAGCCCATGAGGTGGCGTGAGAGGAGCGCGAGGTCGTACGCGGTGCTGTACTGGCCGGGTTCGCTGAGGCCGTGCACGTTGCGGAACTGGGTGTCGTTGAGACCCAGCCGTTCCACCAGCAGGTTCATCGCCACCACGTACGCCTCTTCGGAGCCGGCGAGGTGGTGCGCCAGTACCTGGGCGGCCTCGTTGCCGGAGACCAGCATGAGGCCGTAGAGCAGGTTCCGTAGTGACAGGGCGTCATTCGGCTCGATGCCCATCACCGTGCTGCCGGGCAGGTCCCAGTAGTGCACGTTCGAGACCGCGACGTCATCGAGGCTGGCGTGCTCCACCGTCACGATGGCGGTCACGATCTTTGTGAGGCTCGCCGGTTGTCGACGTTCTCGAGCGTTGAACTCGTAGAGGACGGCGAGCGAGTCGCCGTCCAGCACGACCGCGGACGCTGCTGAGATCTCGGGCGCCTCGATGCCAAGCGCAGTGGGGGCGGAGGCCGTCGGCGGTGAGAGGCCCGGAATCTGAATCGGTTCTGCGCGGAGGGTCGGCAGGGGCGTGGGGTTGGCAGGTGCGACCTCGACAGCGGTGTCGGGTTCGGGGGTGCCCACCGGGGGCAAGGTGGCATCTGTGCTGCCGAAGGCGCGCCAGGCGATTCCAACGACCAGCGCCACCGGAATGAGCACCGCGATCGTGAACCAGATGGGCATGCCACTGCGCCGGCTTCGCCCCGTGTGGAGCGATCCGTATGACGGGCGGCGTCCGAAGCGCCGCCGCTCCCAGGGGTCGGGAATTCTGCGCCGGTTCATGACCGGGCCCCGCGTCTGCTAGCGATCACCCACGATGGCTTCCAGCTCCTCCGGCTTGGAGGGGATCCCTTCGCTCAGGTTACGCCGCCCGCGCGCCGTCACGGCGATATCGTCCTCGATTCGGATCCCAATGCCCTGCAGCCGCTTCGGCACGCCCCGCGCGCCCGGCGCGAAATACAGGCCCGGCTCCACCGTGAGCACCATCCCCCGCCGCAGCGGGATCGACTTGCCATCAACGCGGTACGGGCCGGCATCGTGTACGTCCAGACCTAGCCAGTGGCTGGTGGAGTGCATGTAGTAGGGGCGGTAGTGCTCCTGCTCGATCAGCCCGTCCACTTCGCCCTTCAACACACGGAGGTGCACGAGGCCCTCAACGAGCGTTCGCACAGCCGCGACGTGCACATCGTGGAACGCGACGCCCGGCGCCACGAGCTCAATCGCCCGCCGCTGCGCCTCCAGCACGATGTCGTACACATCACGCTGGGCGCGGGAGAACTTGCCGTTCGCGGGGTAGGTGCGGGTCACGTCCGCGCTGTAGTAGTCGTACTCCGCGCCCGTGTCGATGAGGAGCAGCTCGCCGTCCTCGAGCACGTCGCGGTTCGTCGTGTAGTGCAGCGTGCAGGCGTTGTCGCCGGCTGCAGCGATTGTCGGGAAGCTATCGCGCGGCGATCCGCCGCGGCGGTACTCAGCCTCCAGGACCGCCTGCACCTCGAACTCGTGCATGCCGGGCCGGGTGGCGCGCATCGCCGCCTCGAAGCCCGCGCCAGTGATATCGATGGCGCGCTGGAGCGCCTGGAGTTCTGCGTTGCTCTTGATCAGCCGCAGCTCATCGACCAGCGGCCCGGGGTCACGCACGGCCTCAACGGCGCGTGCGCCGCGCTGGCTGGCGGACCGGCGTGCTGCGACGAGGCGCGTGATCATCGGCTCCACCACGGGATGCGCGCCGAGCGAGAACCAGAGCGTGGAGGCGTCCCGCAGCAGCTCCGGCAGGCGTATCTCCAGCTCCTCGATGGGATACGCCGCGTCAGCGCCGTGGTGCTCAACGGCGCCCTCGACGCCTGCGCGGGGGCCGACCCAGATCGCCATGTCCGGGTCAAACGGGCGCACGAAAAGGACGTAGGGCTGCTCGTGCCCGGGGCGGATGACCGCGACGCTATCCGGCTCCTCGAATCCCGTCAGGTAGTAGAAGGTCGAGGTCTGCCGGAACGGGTACTCCACATCGCCGTTGCGGATGGTGTCCGCTCCGGAGACGAAGATCGCGGCACTGTCCGATCCCAACCGTCGCGCCAGTCGCTGCCGTCGCTGCGCGAACTCGCTCATCGCCGCTCCCATCATCACCGGGTGGGGAAGAAGATTCGTGTGGTCCGTCTAGGGTACCGCGCCAGAGGCTCTGTGCTCTCCCCGGGCATGTTCCTCGTGCTTCGCTAGAGGACGATATCGAGCGCCGTACGGGCCGCGACGAAGAAGATGCCGATGCCCAGCATGCGCATGAGGATGCCCTCGCCCAGCCGTCGCCGCACCCAGGAGCCCGCCGGACTGGCGAGGATCACGCCGATTCCGAGCCACGGCACGTCACGCATCGGATCGTCCGGGCTACCCATGGCGAGGTGGAGCGCGAGCACACAGGTGGTCTGCAGCACGATCACGAAGTGCATCGTGGGCACCGCGATCGCGTGTGGCACACGCATCACGCGTGTCAGGATCGGCACCCCGATTGGCCCACCACCGATGCCGGTCAGAGCCGCGAGGAATCCAGAGGCGGCGTTGGGTGCGATGCTCGTCACCATCGGCACGCGATAGACGAAGCGGTTGCCCTCGCGATCGACACGCTCCCGTCTCCATGCGCGGCGGCGTGTGGGCGTAGCGATCGTGGCGACGGGACGCATGATCACGTAGGTACCGATCCCAAACAGCAGCACCGCGAACATGAGCGCGAACGCCTCGCGTGGCAGCTGAGTAGCAGCAAACGCGCCGAGGAGTGCTGCGGGGATGGTGAGTGAGGCCATGGCGAGCCCCACACGATGGTCCACGCGCCGCTCACGGGCGATCAGCGCGGATTGCGCACCGCTGCTCAGCAAGACCACCGTGAGGGACGCGGCGGTGATCGCGGCCGGATCTGCCTCCGGGTAGCGAATCAGGAGCAGCGGCCCGATCAGGAACCCACCACCCGCGCCCGTCGCCGAGGCATACGTGCCGATGGCGAAGCCGACGACGATCAGCGCGATCGCGAGTTCAGGACTCATGGGCGCAGCCTACGCGGCGATCGCTCACGCGCAACGGTTTCTGTTGCCGCGATGGAATCTGACATCTACAGTAGGCACCACCCTCGCGCTCAGTCTGGTGCCGGCCCTGGAACCATTAGAGCTCGCCCGCGTCAACCTCACGTCGCCTGCCGTCCTTGCCTTCGTTCTGGGTGCACTTTCGGTCGCGATCCGCAGCGATCTGCGGATGCCCGATGCGGTCTACCAGCTGCTCTCGATGTATCTGCTCCTGGCGGTAGGCCTCAAGGGTGGAGTCGCATTGTCCGGCGCCTCGGTGGGGGACGTACTGGTCCCGGCGGTGGGGGCGGTAGCGCTGGGTGCGGTCATCCCGCTGGGTGTCTATCCAGCACTCCGTATGCTCGGCCGGCTGAGCATCCACGATTCCGCTTCCATCGCCGCGCACTATGGGTCCGTGTCCGTGGTTACGTACACCGCAGCGACCGTGTACCTGGCAGGGGCAAACGAGCCGATCGAGGAGTTCCTGCCGGCGCTGCTGGCGTTGATGGAGATCCCCGGAATCATCGTGGCCCTCGTGCTGGCGCAGTGGCGGCTGGGGTCAAGCCGCGGGCTGGGCGAGGCCGTCCACGAGGTGGTGACCGGGCGCAGCATCGTGCTCCTGGGCGGCGGGCTGATGATCGGCCTGCTGGCGGGCGCCGAGGGCACCGCGCCGATCGCGCCAGTGTTCGTCGACCTGTTCCAGGGGGTACTGGTGCTGTTCCTGCTGGAGCTGGGCGTGAACGCCGCGCAGCGCGGTCGCGATGTGCTGCGCGGGGGGCGCTTCCTGGTGAGCTTTGGTGTGATTACGCCGCTGGTGCTGGGGACGGCCGGCGCCCTGGTGGGCGTGATGGCCGGCCTCTCACCCGGTGGCGCGGCAACGCTCGCGACGCTCTCGGCGAGCGCCTCATACATTGCCGCACCGGCCGCCGTGCGCATCGCGCTCCCGGAGGCGAATCCGGGGCTGTCGCTGGCGGCGGCGCTGGCCATCACGTTTCCCTTCAACCTCGTCATCGGCATTCCCGTGTACCACCAGCTAGCGCAGTGGTTACACGGCTTCGAGTTCCTCACCATCGGCTAGACGGTGCGCACGATCGGGTAGGCTGGCGATATCAGCGCGCGTGGTGGAGGCAGGCAGGCACGCAGATGACAACTGAACCCATGACGCTCCTCACTATCGTGGCTGAAGAGGTGCTGGAGCAGCGATTGATTCGCGATATGCACCAGCACGGGATCGCCGGTTACACCATCACACGCGCCCGTGGCGAGGGCGCACGCGGCATGCGAGAAGGTGCGGCAGGCTCGAACATTCGTGTGGAGACGGTCACCACTGACGAGCTGGCGAACACATTGCTCGAGCACCTGCATGCCACGTACTTCACCAACTACGCGATCGTGGCATGGCTCGCCGAGGTCCGTGTGGCGCGCCCGGAGAAATACCGCCCAGCCCCCGGGGGCTGAGCGGTAGCTGGCCTCCGGCCTAGACGTCCATCCACGCCTCCGTGCGGTACATGACGTGGGTGGACGCGGCGTTGATTTCCCAATCGTGCACGTAGTTCCAGCGCAGGTTCTGCACTGTGCGGGTGTTCAGCTGTAGGAACCGCCCGTACCGGGCTAGGATCTCGCGCTGAATCTGCTTCACGATCTCGACGTTCGCGTCGAAGTCGAGTGTGATCTCCGATTCCTCGATCATCGCGTCGACCTCCGGGTCGCGGAGGTTCATCTTGCTGATGATCGTTTGCGGGTCCGAGTGGTGCCAGCGGAGCTGCATCTGCGGGCTATCAAATGCCGGGTGGGTGTTGACGGACATATCGAAGTTGCCCGTGTTCATCACCGGGCCCAGGTACTCAGAGAACTGGATCAACTGGATCTCCGCCTGGATGCCGACCTCTGTTAGCTGGCGCTCAAGGACCTGGACACCGCCCTCTGTGCGCGCGCCGTTGAAGGTCACCAGCTCGTAGCGGTGGTCGAAGTCGAAGCCGGCGGCCTCCAACAACTGGCGAGCCTCGGCCGGGTCATGTCGCCAGTACTCGGCCACTTCGGACTCATCGAGCTGGTAGCTCTCCAGTCCCACTGCGAGGAACCCCGGGGCGGGGACGGCACGGCCGTTGTCGACCAGGTCCACGAACTGCTGTTTGTTCAGGAGCCGGTAGTAGGCCTCACGTGCGCGAATGTCGTCCCACTGCTCACGCTCAGCGGACATTCCGGTCGTGTAATTTTCGAGGCCCATGTATTCCTCGATCACGATCCGGTCACCGAGGTCGTTCGCCAGGCGGTCGGCAAACTCCGCGGAGGGCGCGACGTGAACGTGGACCTGCTCGCTGCGGAAGGCAGATTCCTGCGCGGCGCCGTCCGTGAGGTCGAAGACGATGCGCTCATCGATGTACGGGCGGTTCTGCCCAGCCTCGCGGAAGGTGGGGTTGCGCCGGTAAACGAATCGCGCGCCCCACTGGTACTCGGCGAGCTGGTACGGTCCGGACCCCACAGGCTCGATGCTCTCCATGTCCTCGAGCCGCTCGCGCGGGACGATGGAGAAGTTCCCCGGGTGCCCCATCTGCGTGCTGGTGAAGAGATAGGCGTTGGGCCGGTTGAGCGTGAAGACCACCGTGCGATCGTCCGGTGCCTCGACAGAAGCCATGGAGTTGAGCTGGAAGGAGTTATTGTGTGCTCCCTCCGCCTCGCGCGTGTAGAGCTGCATCTCCACAATGTCGTCCGCGACCACCGCGCGACCGTCCACAGGTGGCAGATCCTGGAACACCATTCCTTCCTTGAGGTGGAAGATCACCGTCGTGTCATCCGGGACTTCGACATCCTGCGCTGCCTCCATCACGTAGGCACGCTCGTCGAGGCGGGGTGAGAACAACCGGTCATATGTGTGGAAACCGGACATCACGTGGCCCTCGTGCCAGCTGGTGACCGGGTTGAAGTTCTGGACCGGCGTCGTGGTCATGATCGTTCCCAGCGTTCCGCCCTGTCTCGGCCCGCCATCGGGAGCAGTGGTGGTGGGGGCTGTGGTGCCACTCGGCGGTGCCGTGCCCGCGCCGGGCGGCTGTGTCGCCGTGGGTTCCTCTTCATCGTCGCCGCAGCCGATGATGGCGGCACCAAGCAATCCACTACCCGCAATCGCGCCACCTCGCAGCGCGCTGCGGCGGCTGAGGCGCTTGTTCATCGGTCGTTTCCAGTAGTCAGTCATTGCCATTCCCTCCTGTACATCACGATTGTGATAATACAAATGAGCCGTTCCCCACTCCTCGGGTAAGGGATGGTTTAGATCAGCCCGTACATCCTGTTGAGATTTGCCATGTGAGCGGGATCGAGGTCCCGCTCGACGAGGCCGGGGTGGTTTGATGGGTAGCGGTAGGAGCGGAACAGCGACCCGGTGTGCGGACCCCGCGGGCGGGAGACGTAGATCGGGTTCCACCACTCCCACGCGGGCTCACCACTGCGGGTGACCTCCAGCAGACGTCCCGAGGTGCCCTCGCACACCAGCACGTTGCCGCCCTCCAGCCGCGCCGCACCGGAGATGTGGCCGCTAAAGAACTGCTCGCGCGGTGTGCCTTCGTATCTCCACACCACCTCGCTCTTCGTGGGATCGACCTCGATCACACTCGACGTGGAGAGGGCGCCAACGCGGTGCATGCCGTTGTCGAAGATCTGAACATGGTCTGGCCCCACCCAGGTCGCGTGGTGCTGGTGCGCCGTGTTCGGGGAGCCGTACTTCCAGGTCATCTCCCCGGATGCACCATCGATAATCGCGACGCGGCTGTTGTTGCGGCAGGAGATCACGATGTCCCCTGCTGGGTTCACGTCCACACTGTTGATGTGGGTCCACTCGTGCCGTGCCTCCAGGGGGCAAATAGGGTCACGGCGAGGGTCGAAGAGTTCCCACGTGTGAATCCGGCGCACCTCGTTGCCCTGGGGATCCACCTCGACCAGATCGTCACCGACGAGGGGCATGCGCGGCTCCCGAGGTGGCCGGAAGCCGCCCCGGATCTGGCGGCTGAGGTCCTCCGAGAGCTCGACACACGAGATGTACATCACGTTGCCGTTGTCGAAGCGGTGGTAGTCGTGATGCATGGTGGGGTCGCGGTGCTCCCACAGCACCTCGCCCTCCCAGTTCACCTCGCGAAGCACGGAGTTGTTGCCACCGAAGCGGCGGATGCGTACCTCGAACGGTGGCGTGCCTTGGTCCTGCTCGGGCGGGGGCGGCTGTAGCGAGCGCTCCAGGCCCATGAGGATGAGGTTGCCGTTGCCCATCAGCTTCGGGTTCCAGACTTGGATGTCATCAAACTGCCACTGGTGGACGAAGCGGCCGTTCATGTCCACCAGGTAGCAGGCGTTACCGTAGAGCGGCGTCACCAGGGTGTAGCCCTTCACCGACAGTTGCGGCCGGTGGTAGGTAAGCCCGAACTGCTGCGCGACCGACCAACCCATCGTTCCTCCTCTTCCACCACAAGCCGTGCGTGGAGCGCTAGATCACGTCCAGATCGTTTGCCGCCACCAGTTCGCCGCCGTACGCGGCGCGGACCTCGGCGATGATGTCGTCCATCGTTCCGCCCATGAGGAGCGTGTGCGTGAGCACCAGCACTCCGGGCTGAGCGCTCTGAGCGAGCTCGCCGAGGTCCGGGCCCGAGGTGTGGAAGGCCGAGTGGTATGCCTGCCACTCCGGCGTGCGCTGCTTGAGGCCTTCGGCGTAGTACACCTCGTGGACCAGCACGTCACAGCCCGTGGCCTGCCGCTCGAGTTCCGCGCACCTCGTCGTGTCGCCGGAGATCACCACGGTGCGGTCGGGGCCGGTGACCTTGTAGCCGTAGGCGACATCCCAGTCACCGTGATCGACGAGGAACGCCTCCACCGTGACCAGTTCGTCCTCGAACACCACGCCCGGCTCCACGTCGTGTGCGTCGATGACACAGCCGCGGGGGTTGGCCGGCTCCTTGCCCTCCAGGCGGATGTGGACGTCGCTCTCGTAGGCGGCCGTAACGTGCTCGGCCATGGCGGCGGTGCGGGGCGGACCATAGAGGTGCAGCGGTTCGTCGCGCCCGACTGTCCACGGCGTCAGCCAGAGGTCGGGTAGGCCGGCGGTGTGATCGTGGTGGAGGTGGGTCGCGAACGCGTGTGACAGACGACGTGGTTCGAGGCCGGTGATGCCATTCATTGCTGCCTGGGAAGCGCGGCGCACGACGCCCGGGCCGAAGTCAAAGAGGTAGGAGCGGTCATCGACCACCACCGCAGTGCACGGTCCGGAACGGTCCGGCGTGGGATTCGGCATTCCCGTTCCCAGGGTCACCACGCGCGTGCGAGGAGTCGCCGGGCTCATCTGGTGATGTCCCCTCGTGCGTCGAGCGAGCTGAGGTCGAATGGGCGCGCCATTTGCGGTGCTCCTCCCCGTATCATCTATGTGGTACGCGGGAGTGTGGCGGACTAGCTCGCGCGTATCAACGAACCAATGAGGTAGGGATTTTGTGATCGCCGTTCGCAGATGGCAGTACGCTGACCGAGGGCGACTGCCTGGCTGAACGGTCGTGCAGTTCTGTCGACGGGTGCCGTGAGAGGAGAGCCGAATGCAAATCTCCTCGCGTAGTGACTACGCGGTGCGTGCGTTGCTGCAGCTCGCCATGCTCCCGGACGGTGAGGCGGCGCCGCTCGCCGAGGTCGCGACGCGCACCAACATCCCCCACAAGTACCTGGAGCGGATCTTTCGCGTGCTCCGCGAGGCGGGGCTGCTGGACGCGCGTCGAGGCCACTCCGGCGGCTATGTACTGGCCCGCCCGGCCCCCGAAATTACGATCGGCGAGGTGATCCGCATCCTCGATGGTCCGCTCGCGCCGATGCGATGCGCAGGCGATGAGGAGTACGCTCCCTGCCCGGAGTACCTGTGCCCCAATGAGGCGACCTGTGTGCTGCGGGACGTCTGGTTGGACGTGCGGGATGCTATCTCCAGCGTTCTGGACGAAACGACCTTTGCAGATCTCGCGCATCGCCAGCTCAGTCAGCCAGGTGAGACGGTGGCGGTCATCGACATCTATGCGCAGCCACCGGAGGCGCGCCGCCGCCATTGGGCACGGCGGTCGTCGTCGCTGGATCAGCCGTAGGCGGGCTGCCCCCTACTCCCCGCGGAAGACCGGGTCGCGCTTCTCCACGAAGGATGCGAAGCCCTCGGTGGCGTCCGCCGTTACCCGCATGCGCGACTGGTAGGCCCATTCCTGCTCTAAGAAGTCGCGCATGCCCGTGTCCGTGGCCTGGATGAGCAGCCGGCGGACCGAGGTGTACGCAAGCGGCGGACCGGCAGCGATGCGCCGGGCGAATGCCGTCGCCTCCTCCATCAGGAGGTCGTCGGCGTAGACGCGGTTCACCAGCCCGATCTCCAGCGCGCGCTTCGAGTCCACGACGTCGCCGAGGTAGGCGAGCTCGAAGGCCTGCGCCGGTCCCACGATGCGTGGGAGCCAGTAAGACACCCCGTAGTCGGTCGAGAGGCCGCGTTTCACGAACACCGTGCCCAGCCGGGCGGACTCCGAGGCGAACCGTACATCGCATGCAAGGGCCAGGCCGAGGCCCGCACCCGCTGCAGCGCCGTTGACGGCGGCGATCAAGGGAACATCGCACTCCCGCATCGCCATCGGGATGCGGCCGGCGATGCTCAGCGCGTCCATGCGCGCGTGCCGGGAGCGCTCGGCTGGCTTGTCTCGATCGTCGTTGTGGCTGACCGCGTCCGCACCGGCGCAGAATGCGCGGCCGGTGCCAGTGAGGATCACCGCCCGCACCTCGTCGCTGCTGTTCGCTGTATCCAGCGCACCCAGCAGGCCGCCGGTGATCGTGGGGGTGAGCGCGTTCATGCGCTCGGGACGGTCGATGGTGATCGTCATGACCCCGTGGTCATCGATGTCGACGTGCAGATCATCAGCCATGGGGGACTCCGTGGATACTGTGGGCGAGCGTGGCTCGCGTCGGCCGGCCAGATCGCGGGCCGCGCAGCCGGACGATACCACGCTGTGGCCGGTCATCGGGCCGCAAGCCTGGCCTCACGTGGGGGCGATACGATAGAGGATGAACGGGCGGAGGCACCGATGGCAAACCTGACAGATGCAGTGCAATCCCTGGCGGTTCTCGATCGCTATGGAGCGGAGATCCCGCTGGCACCGTTGTGGGCGGACACGCCCGTCGTTCTCGTCCTCGTGCGGCACTTTGGCTGCCAGTTCTGCCGCGAGCAGGTTGCGGACATGCGTCACATCCGCTCGCAGGTCGAGGCCGCCGGCGCGCGCCTCGTGATCATCGGCAACGGCACACCCCCCATGCTGGATGCGTTCATCGAGGACTTCGGTGGCGACCTGGAGCATGTGTATACGGACCCGTCCCGGGCTGTGTATGACGCACTGGGCGCGCGCAGCGGAAGCGTGCTGTTCATGTTCGACCCGCGCATCTGGCTGAACACCATCCGCTCCCTGAGGCAGGGCGCACGCCCGGGCCGCACGCGTGGCGATGCCTCGCAGCTGGGCGGAGTGTGGGTTGCCCGAGCGGGTGGCGACGTGGTCTTCGAGCATCGCAGCGACGTGGCCGGCGACCACCCGGCCAACGACGACATCATCGCAGCCCTGCCGAGCGCGGCTGCTGTCTAGGTTTCATTCGCATGCGAGCAGGCAGTTTCGGTGCGCATCGAGGGCGCTCGGGGGAGCATCCCCAGCGGACGCCGCTCCGCGTACGATCGATTACGATTGTGTTCTACCGATGAAACGCGACGTTGCAAGAATTTCAATGCTGGGGGAGTTGGAAGTACTCGCAGCCGGCGTCTGAGGCGGTACATTCTCGCCAGGGTTCATGCCGTGATTGCGGCAGGCTCGCTCAGTCTCCAAGCATCGAGCCACGAGGTGCGGCGCGATGCGCTCGGCGTTCCTGGGGCACCCACCGGGGTTCGTTGCGTGGGCCAGGGATCCGCGAGAGGCTTGGGTTCGCTGCTGGGCACCCGCCAGCACTCCGCACCTCGGACCACATCGCAACTGGGCGCTAGGCTAATACGTGATCAAAATCCTCTCCCCGGCCCTCCGTCACCCCGAGAACCGAACGCTGGCAGATTTCCACCGCTACTGGGCGGAGAGTCACGGTCCGCTGTTCTCGCAGACCGCGGCGCTGCGTCGATACGTTCAGCACCTCACGTTGCCTGAAGCCTACGGCCGGATCCCGAATCCGACGTATGACGGGATCTCGATGTTCTGGTTTGACGACGTGGATGCGATGACCATCACTGATTCGAGTCCAGCGCGGGAGCAGGCGCTTCGTGCAGCTGTGATCGAAGACGATCGTCAGCTCTTCGATCGCATCCCGGAGTGGCCGACCGCGCACAAGCGTGCCTCGATTACCGCAACCGAGGTGGTCATCATCGAAGGCGAGACGACGCCTGAGATGGTGAAGCTCATTGTCGTCGTGGCCCGACGCCCCGGACTCAGCCATCGCGAGTTCTTCGAACACTGGCAGGGGCCATACGGCGAGCGACTCCACAGTGTGCCCGGCGTCCGTCGCTATGTGCAGAACCACGCGGTGCTCTCCACGTTCCAGAGTGGACGCATGACGCACGATGGCTGGACCGAACTCTGGTTCGATGACCTCGAAGCGCTGCACGCGGCGGTTCGGACCACTGAGTGGCGAGAGGCGCAGGAGGACGTTTATACGTTCATCGCCGAACCGATCGGCATCGGTGTGGCGCGTGAGATCGTGCAGAAGGAGTTTGACGTTCCGCTGCCGGAGCCTCAAGCGCTGTCGATGAGCGAGGACGAGATTCGGGCGCGGCTCAAAGAGCAGGGCTACCGCAGCCTCGCCGCCGATCCCGTGGCTCCTGCGCGCATCAAGGGGGCGGCGCAGGCAGGGATGCTCGCCGTCTGGACGCACGAGCACCTGGTCACGATCGATGACTCACACATCGACGCCCGCCCGGAGCGGTAGCGCCTGCATTCAGCTCACGACTTGTCGGCGAAGGTCACGTGACGGGCCGTCAGCCCGTCGTGTGCCTCGAGGATGCCGAAAGAGAAGTGCGGTTGGCGGCGGCGATCTGTTGGTGATCCGGGGTTGAAGAGCAGCACCGCGTCTCGTCGTTCGTGCAGCGGGATGTGCGAGTGTCCAAAGATCACCGCATCGACTGCCTCGCCGCTGAACAGGTCAAGCGCGCGCTCCGGCGTCGTGCGCCCTCGGCCTTCATGTCCGTGCGTGAGCCCGATGCGATAGCTGTCCCACTCGAGCAGCTGCTGGAGCGGGAAGCGCCGGCGGATCGCCTCGTCGTCGTTATTCCCCGCCACGCCGATGACCGGTGCGAACGATTCGAGGGCATCGGTTGCGGCCTCAGTCATGAAGTCGCCGGCGTGGAGGATGAGATCGGCGTCCTCGAGCGCGGCGCAAAGTGCGATCGGGAGCCGCTTCGCCATGCGTGGCATGTGTGTGTCAGAGACCACCACGATGCGGGCGGTCGCCGGCAGCTCCACGAGGCGAAGCGGAATCTCCCGGTCGCGTACGTCCTGTACCAGTCCTACTTCCAGAGCCGCTCAGAGGCGATACGCGCGCCCTCGGACATCGCCGCGAGCTTCGCCCACACGACCTCCTCGTGGCCCACACGGGAGCCGATGCCGCAGTCCGTGCCCGTCTGCACGTGCTCGCGGCCGACGAGGTTGGCGTAGCGGACGATGCGTTCCGCAACAAGCTCGGGGTGCTCCACCAGGTCGGTGGCGTGGCTGATCACGCCGGGCATGAGGATCTTGCCCTCGGGCAGCTTGAGGTTCTCCCAGACGTGGTACTCGTGCTCGTGCCGCACGTTCGCGGCCTCAATCGAGTAGCCCTGCGCCTTGATCTTCAGCGCGAGGTCCGCGATGTGCTTCAGCTCGATGTCGGTGACGTGCGGGCGGTGACCGCTGCCCCAGCAGAAGTGGAAGCGGATCTGATCCTCCGGGATGCCCTCCAGCGAGTGGTTGATGTACTCCACCGCCTTCTCCAGGTAGCGGCGCATGTCCTCCACGGTCCAGTCCGGGTAGAAGGTCCACGTGGTGGCGAACTCGGGCTCGTCGATCTGCACGATGAACCCGGCGTCGGTGATGATCTTGTATTCCTCGCGCATCGCCTCGGCGACGGCGGTCATGTACTCCTCTTCGGAGTCGTAGTGCTCGTTGATCCCACGGGCGCCCAGGCTGAGCACGCCCAGCGATGCGAAGTAGCCCTCGACGTCCTTGCCGGCGAGCGACTGCTGCAGGCGCTCCACATCGGCGCGGGCTGCATCGTGACCCACGTACTCGACGGGGCCGGTGCATACGCGATCGTTCATCGGCGGTGGTGCACCCGGGGTCATAAAGCCGGGGCGGATGGGGCCACCGGACCCAGCCATCCAGAGGCCGGACTCGTAAAACCCAGGGAACATGCGGCGGTCCCGCTCCGCCGTCCCGTATCGCTTCCGCTCGGTCAGGCCGTCCGCGGGGCGGTGCTCGAAGCCGGTGACTCGCGAGGTGATGTAGCCGCCGTAGCTCCCGGCCTTCGGGAACTCGCCGTCATTGACCACGTCCACGCCCAGCTCAATCTGGCGGTCCACGATGCCCTGCACAGCGCCCGGCAGCAGTTGCTGGAAGGTCTCGGTGTCCTGCGCCGCGATGGCTTCATTGACATCGTCCGGGCGCGGGAGGTTACCGGCGTGCGACACGAGAATGCGGTCGGTGCTGAGTCTCATGGGTGTGTGGGGTCCTCTCTCCTGCTCTCAGAGCAGCGGTGCGGGTCGGGCGCGCTCCGCGCCAGGCCGTATGGCGCTGCGGCGGAGGGCGCATGTCATCGTGCGGTTGCATGGTAGACGATGCGATTGAGGTCAGGCGCGGCACGCGGGTGATGGTGGTATCGATGGCGCTGATAGCTCGCATGCCCAACATCGATTGATTGCGGAGATTTCGATGCGCGCGGGCTTCCCTGGCGGGGGTAGTATGCGTACATCACGGTCGTGGTCCGGGATCCGCCTCATCGTTTCGATGACCACGATGGACTACTCGGTGAGGGAAAGCCCGTGAGGGAAAGGGAGCGAATACGATGACGACAGCTAAGCCACAGCCTGGTAAGCGAGCGGGAGCGACCGTTCGACAGCCAGATCCGCCGGGACCCGGTGAACTGACCCCAACGCCGCAGGAGATCGACGGCCCCTACTTCCGCCTCGGCGCCCCGGAGCGCTCGGATCACGTTGAGCCGGACTACGTGGGTGACAAGATCACCTTCTCGGGCCGCGTGCTGACGACGATGGGCAACCCGGTGCCGGACGCCGTGGTGCAGATCTGGACCTCGGACGAGAATGGCAACTACGACATGATCGGCTACCGCTACCACGGGTGGCAGCGGACCGACGCCGAGGGCCGCTATGAGTTCCGCACGATCGTGCCCGCCTGCTACGAGCCGCGTGACGCGAAGCACATCCACGTGAAGGTGCAGGGCAACAGCAGCCCCGTGACGACGCAGCTGTACATTGATGGTGAGCCAGGGAACGAGGACGATGACTTCTTCCACCCGGATCTGGTCATCAAGTGGGAAGGCCCCTCGGAGGAGCGCCGCGGTACGTTCGATTTCGTCATTCGCCAGGTGACGGAGCGCGAGAACGTGACGCCGGAGAGCCTCGCGGCGCGGGTGTAGTCGCAGTAGACACGGGAGCGGAGGACTGGTGACGTACGATCTCTTGTTGAAGGGCGGTCATGTCCTGGACCCGGGCGAGGGTCTGGACGGCCGCATGGATATCGCCATCACAGATGGCCGGATTGCAGCGATTGAGGCGGACATTCCCGTAGAGGATGCCGCCAAGCTTATCGAGATTCGTGGCGACAATCGCTACGTGACGCCGGGCCTGATCGACATTCACACCCACGTGGCGTTTGGCGCTCAGACGGTTGGCGTGGGTATGACTTGCTGCGAGCCGGATGAGATCGGCGTACGCGCCGGGGTGACCACGGTGCTCGATTGCGGCTCCGTGGGAATCGCGAACATCGGCGTGTTCCGTCACCACATCCTCCCTCATGCCAGCACGCGAGTGCTCCCGTTCGTGAACGTGGGCAGCTTCGCGCACACGATGCCGGGTATGTCTGACGTGAATACGCTGGAGGAGGTCAATCCCGAGGCGATCGCTTCAGGTATTGAGGCGAATCCCGGTCTGATCAAGGGGCTTAAGCTGCGGCTGGTCGGCCCCGTGGCCCAGAATCAGGGTGAGCGGCTCATCGATCGCTGCAAGGAGATCTCTCGCGAGCACAACATTCCGCTGATGGTTCACATTGGTGACCGCACCGCGGAGTTCACGTCGCACTCTGAGGTGACGAAGCACCTCCTACGTAGTTTCGATCCCGGCGACATCCTCACGCACATGGCGACGCCGCATGCCGGCGGGGTGATGGCGGATGAGGCACGCACGACCACTCTGCCCGAGCTCCTCGAGGCGCGCGCTCGTGGCGTGGTGCTGGACCCGGCGCTGGGCGCTGGCAACTTCGGCTTTGACCTCGCCCGTACGCAGGCGGAAATCGGGATGCACCCGGACACGATCAGCAGCGACCTGACGGCAGGCGGCCAGAGCCGCGTGGTGTACAGTCTGCTGGAGTGCATGGGGCGCTACATGGCGGTGGGCTACACCGTGCGCGATATGGTGCGCATGGCCACCACCAATGCGGCCAAGGCACTGGGCATGCAGGACGAGATCGGTGCGCTGGTGGTTGGCCGCGAGGCGGACATCAGCGTAATCGAGGAAGCCAACGGCCGGTGGGGCTTCGTGGATACCCTGGGCCAGGACTTCAGCGGTGAGAAGGCGTTGCAGCCGGTCCTCACTGTCCGCGCCGGCGAGGTCTTCACGCCTGGCTGGGGTCCACACCCGTGGGGCTGGCTGCCGCCCGAAGTGTGATGCGAAACGCTGCCATGCAGCGTCATTCAGAAGGGGCCGCGAAGGTCACATACCGGGGGCGCACACGTAATGGTGTGGCCCCCACGGTATCTGCCGAACCGGCGTAGTAGCGATTCGAGGTAGTGACATGGTCAGTGCTCAGGCGCAGGGTGCGTTGCAGGGCGTACGTGTGATCGATTTCGGGCAGTACATTGCCGGGCCACTGGCCGCGGTGATGCTGGCCGACCAGGGCGCAGAGGTGATCCACGTGGATCCTCCCGGCGGGCCGCGCTGGGACTCCCCCTCTGACGCGTTCTACCAGCGTGGGAAGCGCCGCGTCACCCTCGACCTCAAGTCCGACGAGGGCCTGGCCGCCGCGCAGCAGCTCATCGACGAGGCCGACGTGCTGATCGAGAACTTCCGGCCCGGCGTCATGGAGCGCCTCGGCCTCGGTCCGGACGCGATGGGTGCGCGGAATCCCCGCCTCATCTACTGCTCGCTGCCCGGTTTCTCCTCGGATGACCCGCGGGCCGGGATGCAGGCATGGGAGGGCATCCTGCACGCGGCGACGGAGAACTGCACCCCGCGCGTGGGCGAAGAGCCGCCGGAGTGGGACTGGACCCGCCCCTTCTACACCGCCGTGACGCAGCCATCGAACTTCGGTGGGTTCCTCGGCGCGACCAGCATCGTGATGGCGTTGATTGCGCGGGAACGCACCGGCCAGGGGCAGTTCATCGAGGCGCCGCTCTTCGACGCCATGTTCACGCTGATCGGGCACTCGGGCTCCTACCTGCGCTCGCGTGGCTTCCACCTGCCGTCTGGTATCCACGGTCGCGGCGCGGGTGCCTTCCGCTGCGGCGATGGACGCTACGTGCAGTTCGACACCTCCAGCGCCCGCCACCTGACCTGGTTCGCGCGCGCCGCGGGCCTCAACGGCAAGTGGGAGCCGGAGCTGCTCGACCACTCGCGCAACCGCGACCCGGAGGTCAACGAGCGCCTGCACACCGCGCTCCGTGAGCTCTTCCTCACCCGCTCCGCCGAGGAGTGGGAGGCACTCGGCAACGAGGCCGGTGGCTCGATCGGCGTCGCTCGCACAGTGTCCGAATGGATCGAGAACGACCACGCACGCTCGACCGGGGCGGTGACCCGCCTGGAGGACCCGGAGTTCGGCCCCACGTGGATGTCCGGCACCCCGGTGCACCTTGGTGGAACCCCGGGCAAGCCGCAGGGTCCGCGTGAACTGCCTGGTACCAACGATGATGCATCCTTCACGGCAGCGGCCCGCTCAGAGGTCGGCGGTGAGTCGATTGGTCACCCGCTCGAGGGACTGAAGGTCCTCGACATCTGTCTCGCCCTCGCCGGCCCCACCTGCGGCCGTCTGTTACTCGAGTACGGTGCAGAGGCCATCAAGATCAGCCCGCCTCACCGCGGTGTGGGCAGCTACCTGAACCGCGGCAAGCGCTCGTTGCTCGTCGACCTCGACACGCTTGAGGGACAGGACATCTTCCTGAAGCTGGCGGAGCAGGCAGACGTGGTGGTGGAGAACCTCTCCCCCGGCACCACGGATCGCCTGGGCATCGGCTACGAGGAGGTCCGCGCTCGGAACCCCAACGTGGTCTACACCTCGATCAGCGCGTACGGGCCGGGTGGTCCCATGAGCAGCGGCCGAGGTTGGGAGCGGCAGGGCCAGGCAGTGGCCGGCATCATGGAGCGCACGAGCGCGGTGCCCGCGATCCTCGGCCCGTACAACCTCGTGGATCACGGTACCGGCGTCTTCGGTACCTTTGCGACGGCGCTGGCGCTCTACCACCGCCAGCGCACCGGCGAGGGCCAGCACGCGTACGCAGCCCTCGCGTGGACGGGGACCTACCATCAGACCCCGTACATGCTCCAGTTCGACGGCTACGAGGCGACTGAGCCGCGTGGGTACGATGCACTGGGTCGCGGGCCGCTCTACCGCTTCTACCGTGGAAGCGACATCTGGTTCTTCCTCGCCGCGCCGGACCGCGACGCCTCGGCGCTCGCCGGCATCGAGGGGCTTGGGGACCTCCCGGGAGAGAACGACGCGCTGGAGTCGGCCCTGGAGCAGGCATTCCTGTCGGAGCCGGCGGCCACCTGGGTGGAGCGCCTCACGGCGGCCGGGTTGAGCGCCCACACGGTGGTCCCGCTGGCCGAGACGATGGAGGACCCGGATCTGCAGAAGCGACATGTGACTGTGGTGCAGGAGATCGAGGAGCAGGGCGAGGCGATTATGCCGGGTGTGCCGGTGCGCCTCTCGAAGACGCCCATGCGCATCGGCGCGCCTTCCCGGCGACCCGGCTCGGATGCGGCGGAGATCCTGGGTGAGATCGGGATGAGCGACCGGCTGGAGGCGTTGGAGCGCTCCTGGGTGGTGCAGGCATCGGACCTGCCGCTGCCATGGGGCGGAGCCATGTAGGCGGCCAGAAGCGAGGATGTAAGTGGTACCCCCGGGAGGATTCGAACCTCCGACCTAACGATTAGGACTCGCTTGCTCTGTCCTCTGAGCTACGGGGGCACGGGCGCGTATCAGCCGTGTTCATGAACAGCGGCCAGCCGCAATCGTGATTCGAGGATACGGTCCCGCGTCCCCCCGTGCATCAGGCCACCCGTGCGGGTGGCACAGTCGCTGGCGACGGGGCGGACAGGCAGGGTGAACGCGTGTCGGAGTTGCCCGATGACTGGTGGTTGCGGATCGCCCTGGCGCTCGTCGTCGGCGGTGGTTCCGTTGTCGTCGTGCGGTTGCTCTCGGGGTCACTGGTGCGCCTGCTCATGCGACCGCCGCGGTGGCTGGAACGGGATGCGTTCAGCCCGCCAAGCGAGGATGCGCGGTTCGTTCGCCGTCTGAGGACGTTGGAACGCTTTGCGGCACGCGCCTATACGACCGTGGCGATCGTCGCGGTCCTCGTCTTCATCATGTACACGCTGAACCTGCGTCTCTACGGGATCCTCGCGGGCGCGGGTATCGTTGGTATTGCGGTCGCGTTCGGCGCGCAGGCGCTGATCAGGGACGCCATCGCCGGGATCCTGATCCTCATCGAGAACCCGTACGACGTCGGCGACTACATCCGCCTGAACCTGGTGGAGGGCGAGGTGGTGGCGATCTCTCTACGCCACACCACGCTGGTGGGTGACGAGGGAACGGTGCACACGGTGCCCAACGGCGTGATCACCCTGACCACGAACTACACCCGCGACGCTGTCAGCCACTCGCTCATGCTACGGGTCTCGTCCGTGACTCCCTACGAACATGTAGCACGCGCGGTGGATGGCGTTGCCGAACGCATGGCGCTGGCGCCCGAGCTGGGGGAGCGCATCGTGGACGGCCCGCGGGTGCGCGGCGTCGTGAGCTTCCGCAGCGACTCGTACGAGGTCGAAGTGCGCACGCGGATCCATCGTTCGCTACGGCGGACCTGGCCACTGACACTCAACCGGCAGCTTCAGGAGGCCCTCAGCAGCGCAGGCATCGAGGTCCTGTAGGCGTGGGTCCGGTGTCTCCCGCTCTTCAGTTCGCGTGGGATGTCGGTGCCGTTTCGCTGGCATCCTGTGTCAGCACGGCCTCGTAGAGTCGGACCTGCGGCGGCCCCTGCAGGATGCCCATGAGTGATCCCTGTGCGTGCCCGCGACGGAACGCATCGCTCTCTGTCCACGCAACGAACGCATCGCGCGACTCCCACGTGGAGTGAGAGAGGTACTCTCCCTCGTTGTCCCCTCGGAGCAGGGCGAAGTGTACGAAGCCGGGGACCTCGTTGAGATAGGTCTCGCGCTCACGCCAGATCTGCTCGAATTCTTCCCCTTTGTTGGGTGCGACCTGGAACTGATTCATCGCGAAAAACATCGGGACGGTCCTCTCTGGCGCGGTGGCTTGTTCGAGAGTAGCCGTCATCCCCTCCGCACGCGAACCTGTGCATTACAAACGTTGACGCCCTATCCCGACCGTGATAAATGTTACTCGCCGATCACATTACAAATCATATTTGAGTCGGTACTGAGCGCGTTAAAGGTGATTGTTGCGGAACTATCGAGCGATGCTGGGACGGGTGCTCGAGGAGGGACAGAGGGATGACGGGGAATTACTGGCTGGACCGAGGTCGCGTATCGCGCCGTTCGGTGATGCGGGGAGCTGGCGTGGGGGCCATCGGCCTTGCTGGTGCTGCGATCATCGGTTGTGGTGACGACGATGACAACGGTGGCCCGAGCACGGGGACACCGACGACCGGGCCCGGGAACGGGGGTGGCGATAACGGGGCATCCCGCCAGGGTGGACGACTGGGCATTCACGCCACGATTAACTCACCCAACTTCAACCCGGTCACGAACTGGACCGAGGGCAACTATCTTGCCGGCATTCATGTATACGACCGACTCATCAGCCCCCGCATGGATGACAGGGTCTACGTGCTGGAGGCGGCCGAGAGCGTCGAGATCCCGGATGAGCAGACGGTGGTGTTCACGCTCAAACCAGGCATGGTCTATGAGGACAAGGCGCCTGTTGGCGGGCGCGAGGTGGTGGGCGAGGACATCGTCGAATTCCAGCTCTACTGCCGCGATGAGGATCAGGCGGAAAACAACGCTTTCCAGAACAACTCGATGGACGGCGTGGAGGCTCCGGACGACAACACTGTGGTGTTCACCCTCCAGCGTCCGAATGCCTACCTGTTCAGTGGCACGCAGCTGGGCCAGCCAGCGAACCAGGTCATTGTTCCCCGTGAGTTGCTCGAGAACCTCGAGACGACCGAGCCGGTAGGATCTGGGCCGTACCGCATGATCGAGCACCAGCTCGACACCCGGTACCTGTACGGGCGCAGCGACAGCTACCGACAGGCGGACGAACACAAGCCCTACATCGACGAGCGCGAGGTCTTCCTCATCCCGGATAGCTCGAGCATCGAAACGGCGTTCCGCGGGCAGCAGATCAGCGTGTGGGTTGGAACCCCACCGATCGATATCGTCGATCGCCTGGTAGCGGACCTCGGCGATCAGCTGGTGGTCGAGGAGTACGAGTCGCTCTCGCCGTTCACCTGGATGGCTTCGCGCGACCGCGAGCCATGGGGTGATATCCGTGCCCGGGAAGCGCTCTACCGGCTGTTCAACCCGCAGCCGTTCATCGACCTGGTGGACAGTGGCTACGCGGTCCCCGCTGTCGGCCCGCTCGCGGGCGGACTGGAGGCGTACCAGCTGGATCCGTCGCAGTCCGAAGACTACCTGCGCTTCGATCTCGACGAGGCCCGGCAGTTGCTGGAAGCGGCCGGTTTCGACTTCAACCACAACCACGACCTGATCACCCTGGCGGGTGGCAGTGGTGGCCGCAACGACCTCGCCGCGCAGGTGTGGCAGCAACAGCTGGAGGCAGCCGGCATCCGCACGACGCTCTCCGGTCTGCCGTTCTCGGAGTGGCTCGGACCCCGGCTGGGCACCGGCAACTTCGACTTCAACCTGAACGGCCACCCGGCGTACGACACGCCCCAGACGCCGCTGCGGTTCCATCACACAGACCCGCAGCACATCATCCGAACCTCCAACCTCGCCGACCCCGAGGTAGACGCGATGATCGAGCAGTCCGAGATCACCCTGGATCGCGATGAGAACATCGAACTCGTGAAGCAGATTCAGCTGGCGCTCCTGGAAAACTACGCGCCCTTCGCTCAGGTGAATTCGAACATCCTCAAGCAGCCGCGGTGGGCGTACGTCATGGACTGGGAGTTCACCCCGGCGACGCACCCGCTCTACCGCACGGACGCCTGGCTGGATGAAGCGTAGCCAGTAGCAGGATGGGGCACGCGTCTTCGCTGCCCGTCGCAACGATCGACGAAGCCCGGGTAGACACCCGGGCTTCGTCGTGTTGTGGATCTGTGGAATGAGGATTGGTGGTGGACCTGAGGGGGCTCGAACCCCTGACCTCTGCATTGCGAACGCAGCGCTCTCCCAGCTGAGCTACAGGCCCCGGAACATCTTCCCAGTATAGAAACCGTGAGGTGACAGCGCCAATCGGTTGCTGCGGCGGTCGTCCCTACGTTTCGTCCAGCAGCCCCGGCACGACCTCGATCACCATACGGCGCGAGTCGAGATCGACCTCGCGGACGACATCGCTGAGCGCGGGGATCAGAGCATCTCGTTTGCCGGGGCGGCGCACGAGATACACGTCGTTCGAGCCGGTCTGGATGACCTCCTCGAGCCGGCCGATGCTCTCGCCTTCAGTGGTGATGACCTCGAGCCCCTCCAGATCGTGCACGTAGTACTCACCCTCAGGGAGCTCGCGTAGTTCCTCTTCGGGGATCTCGATGAGCGTGCCGCGGAGCAGATCGGCTGCACCGCGGTCCATGTAGCCCTCGAACTGGACGATGGGATACCCCTGCGGGGTGCGGACATCCACGATCCGCGTGGGTTGTCCCAGGACAAGCACGGTGTTGCCCGCCTGCAGGCGCTCCGGGTTGGACGTGAACGGCGTCACCTTCACGTGACCGCGGAGGCCCCACAGTGAATTGATGCGGCCGACGGCAACGCGGCCCGGTGTTGGCTCGTCGACCACCGGCGCTACTCGATGGAGAGCGTGGCGCGGACTCCGGAGCGGACGGCGGCCACGTGCAGCAGCGAACGCATGGCGTTCGCACAGCGACCGTCGCGTCCGATCACGCGTCCCTTGTCTTCGTCGTTGACGTAGAGGTGCAGGATCACGCGGTCGCCGTCGTGTTCCTCTTCGACCACCACATCATCCGGGTGTTCTGCGAGAGCGCGAGCGAGATATTCGATGAGTGGCTTCATGGTGGTGGTATTTCGCGGGATAGCCAGCGGCTACCCCGCGTCCTCGGTCTCTGCTGCGTCATCCTCGGTGGGCGCCTCGGCTTCGGCTTCGGTCGCGGCTGCTGCAGCTTCCGCCTCCGCACGGGCCTCAGCGGCGGCGCGCTCTGCAGCGGCAGCAGCCTCGCGCTCGGCGCGGCTTGGCTTCGTCTGCCGCTTTGGCGGCTCAGCCTCGATCATGCCGTTGCGGTGGAGGAGGCGGTGCACCGTCTCGGACGGCTGCGCGCCCTGGCCGATCCAGTAGCGGATGCGCTCCTCATTCACCTCGAAGGTGATGGGCTCGGTGCGAGGGTTGTAGTGGCCGACGATTTCCACGAAGCGCCCATCGCGCTTCATGTCCTTGTCGGCGACGACCACTCGGTAGCTGGGCTGGTGCTTCTGGCCGGTGCGGCGCAGTCGAATACGTAGCAAGCGGATCCTCCGGAGGAGCGGTTTCAGCGTCCCACGTGGGCGCTGCGTTCATTGGCTGGTTCGGTCAGGGTGCCTGTTACGCCGGGATCATCGGCAGGCGCGCTTGCTGCGATCTGACAACAGCAGTCGCAATTATAGCCCCAACATGCGCATGAGGCCTCCGCCACCTTTGCCGGAGGTCATCGCTTGCATCAGTTTGCGGGCATCCTTGAACTGATTCAAGAGGCGGTTCACGTCCGCCGGGGTCGTGCCAGAGCCACGCGCGATACGACGGCGGCGTGAGCCGTTGAGGATATCCGGGTGCCGGCGCTCCTGCGGGGTCATCGATTGGATGATCGCCTCCGCCTGCTTTAGGTGCCGTTCGTTGACGTCCACGTCACCCATCTGCGCCTTCATCTGGCCTGCACCGGGCAGCATGTCGAGAATGCCGCCGAGCGGCCCCATCTGCTTCAGCTGCTGCATCTGGGCGAGGAAATCTTCAAGGTCGAATTGGCCGGAGCGCATGCGCTTGGCGACATCCTGCATGTCGCGCTCGCCCATGGTGGACTTGGCTTTCTCCACCAGGGAGACGACATCGCCCATGCCGAGGACGCGGGAGGCGAAGCGGTCCGGGTGGAACTCCTCCAGCGCCTCCAGCCGTTCGCCGGTGGTGATGAATTTGATCGGCAGTCCGGTCACTTCGCGCACGGAGAGCACCGCACCGCCGCGGGAGTCCGAGTCGACCTTCGTGACCACGATGCCGGTGCCCTCGAGTACCTCGTGGAACTCGCGCGCGAGGGTGACGGCCTCCTGGCCGGTCATGGAGTCGACGACGATGAGCAGCTCGGTGGGGTCGACCTCGTCGGCCAGTTCCGCAAGCACATCAGCCATATCGTCGTCGAAGGCGACGACACCGACGGAGTCCACGACGATCGCGTTTGCGCCCAGCCGCTGCGCTTCCTTCATGGCACGCTTCGCGACCTCGGCGGCGGGCGCCTCGTTCTCCTCAACGTAGATGGGGACATCGATGGAACTCGCCAGGACCTGCAGCTGCTCGCTGGCCGCAACACGCTCGAAGTCCGTGGCCACCAGCAGCGGCTTGAGGCCCTCGTTCTTGAACTTCAGCGCGAGGCGTCCCGCGAGTGTGGTCTTCCCGGATCCCTTTGCGCCCACCACCATCACGCGAGTGGGGGCATTGCCCTCTGCGCGCAGCATGGGGGCGTGTTCAGTGCCCAGTGTTTCGATGAGCGTCTGGTGGACGATGCCGATGACCTGCTGGCCGGGGGTGATGGACTGGAGCACTTCCTGGCCCAGCGCCTGCTCCCGCACGCGCGCAATGAAATCGCGCACCACGCCGAAGTTGACGTCTGCTTCCAGCAGGGCCAGCCGCACCTCGCGCAGCGCCTCGTCCAGCTCCTGCTCGCCAATGCGACCAGATGATCCGAGACGGCGGAAGGTACCCTGCAACCGTTCAGATAGAGCGTCAAGCATGCACTGAGTGTACGCGGGAGGGGCGTGGAGGTGCTACCGGAGTGACTACCCGGTGGGCTCGGTGGCTTGTGCCGGGTGAGTTCCCTACGCCACCTTTGTGCCCCACTTCGCGAGTTCGCCCTGGAGGTCCAGGCGACGGGTGACGGCGTTGTGCTCCATCTCACCCCATGCTTCCACGGGCACGCGCCACATGACCTCGAACTCGATGCCGTCCGGGTCCTGCGCGTAGAGCGACTTGCTCACGCCGTGGTCGGTCGCGCCCACCAGCGCGCCCAGCTCCGCGAGCACGCCAGCTGCATGGGCGAGATCCTCGATGGTTGGGACTTCCCACGCGAGGTGATAGAGGCCGGGTGTGCCGCGAGGCGGCAGGGGGGCCTGCTCACCCACGGCGAAGAGGCCCAGGTCGTGGTGGTTGTCGCTGTCGCCGGCATCGCCAGCCCGCAGGAAGGCGGCGCGGTGCGGAATCTCGGTGACCGTCTGGAAGCCGAGGGCGCGTCGGTAGAACTCAGCGGACTGCTCCACGTTGCGCACATAGAGCACGGCGTGGTTGAGGCGAGAGACGCGGACGGGGTTGGGCTCGGAGTTCACGGATTCGGCGTTCATGGGCGGGACCTCCGTTGCGGTGCAAGTCAGTTACTTACTAATCGTAACAGAGTAGACGAGCGGCCGCTACCGGTTCCGGAGCGGCTTGATTATCCCCTCAGAGATGGCCTTCATGTACCGGTCTGTGAGGATGTCTTCCGCGTGGGTCACGGAGAGCGCCGGGTGCGGCACGATGATCTCGAACCCGAGGTCGAGCGCGAGGATGGCCTCCAGCTGTTCGCGCACATCGTCGATGGTGCCGTGCAGGGAGAAGGCGTCCGCTGCTTCGTCCGACAGGAAACTCACCACCTCGCCGGATTCCTCGAGGTCCGGGTGGTGGTGGAAGTCGGGCCACACCTGCTGCTTCAGCTCGTGCACGTCCGGGCCATCCCACGGGATGCCGACCTGGTCGAAGAGCATGGGCGAGTACTCGTAATACCCGGCTGCCATAGAGCGGGCGATACGCCAGGCCACGCGGCGGTCATCGTCGAGCGTGGTGTGGAAGATCGCGCCGATACGCACGTCCTGCGGCTCGCGGCCGGCTGCCCGTGCGCCCTCGTGGATCGCATTCACGGCGATGCGCAGGTTCTCGGGGTGGGTGCCTACGCGGATGAAGACGCCGTCCGCCACGCCGCCGGCCATACGCAGCGTGCGTGGGCCACCAGCGGCGATCCAGACGGGCACGGGCCTCGCGTGTGGGAGGCGAGCGGGGCGCGCGGCGCCCACATCGATCTCCTCGCCCTGAAGCAGCGCGCGGGTGAAGCGCGTTGCTTCCTCGAGGTCCTTCATGCGTGCGGGACGCCGCCCCACCAGCCGGACCGCGGTATCCCCGATGCCGTAGACCATGATGGTCCGCTCCGGCGCGAGGTGGTCGATGGTGGCGATGGCTGAGGCGACGATCGCCGGGTCCCGAGAGACCGGGTTCTCCAGTAACGGCCCCATCTGGATGTGCTGAGTCTGCGCGGCGACTGCGGCGAGCATCACATACACGTCCATCCGTCGCAGCGGCGACGAGGGGATGAATGCGTAGTCGAAACCTAGGTCCTCGGCGCGCTGCGCGTGGCGGGCGAACGCGTCAGGGGAGCTGTAGTCGAAGCGGTTGAGGCCGAACGCAGGAGTGGTCATGCGCGGGATAGTAGCACGCGTCTACGTCACTCTCCGGGCAGTTCAGGGGGCATCGAGGCGCCGGCGCCAGGTGTGATTCGCGGTTCATGCCGCCTTCTCGTCGGAATCGAGCATTCCGTCGCGCAGCGACACGATGCGGTCGGCCTGTTCCGCCATGCGAGGGTCATGCGTCACCATCAGGCAGGCTTTGTGGTGACGGTGGACCTCGTTGGCCAGCGATTCCACCACCTGCGAACCCAGGTCGGTGTTCAGGCTCGCGGTCGGTTCGTCCACGAGCAGCAGCAGGGGATCGCGCATAAGTGCGCGCGCGATGGCTACCCGCTGGCGCTCGCCGCCGGAGAGGCGAGTGGCGATTTGCCCCGCGACCGAGGTCAGCCCAAGCTCCTTGAGCAGCTCGTCAGCGCGATCGTTCAGTGCCTTGCGGTTCGTGCCGCCGAACTCGCCGACAACGAGGAGGTTCTCGCGTGCCGTGAGGAACGGCACCATGTTGCTCCCCTGGAAAACGAACCCCACGCGATCGCGCCGGAACCGGGTGCGCTGCCCGGGGCTGAACTGCGCGATGTCCTTGCCGTCAACCACAATGGATCCTGACGTTGGGGTGAGCAGCGCGCCGACCATGGCGAGCAGCGTGGACTTACCTGACCCGGAGGGACCGACCAGCGAGATCATCTCTCCTGCGTCCACATCCAGGCTCACGCCACGCACGGCCTCGACGATCTGCCCACTCTCGCGGAAGGTCTTGGTCACATCGCGGATTTCGAGGCTCGCCATGGATGATCGCTCCGGCTACTGCTGCTGCATCGCGATGATCGGGTCGACGGAGCCAGCCTGGCGCGCGGACAGTGCTGCGCCGATGATCCCCGCAACGACCATCGAGACACCCGTCGTGAGGACTGCGCCGGTGGTGAACGCGATCGGCACCTCGGCGGAGGAGAGCACGGTCGCCTTCGTCGCCAGCGCCAGGCCCGTGGCGATTGCGGTGCCGGCGAGGGAGATAAGGAGGACCTGGAGTAGAGATTGCCGCGCGAGGTACCAGCCTGATGCACCAATCGCCTTCAGGATCCCAAGGAGTGCGATCTTCTGTAGCGTAATCACGTAGAAGAAGACGCCGATGACCATCGCGCCGATCAGCAGTCCCATGTAGCGCAGCGCATCCACCGTCGACTGTTGCGCGGCGACACCCTCGATGTTGTTGAAGCCTTCCTGCTTGGTGACCAGCATCCACCCATCGCCCGATGTGCCATCCAGTTCGCTGCCGCGTACCAGCACGATACTCGCCGCCGGCGCCTGGTCGGCGTCGCCCTGGTGAACTAGCGTCTGCCAGTCCTCGAGGGTGATGTAAGTAGCAGACTGGAAGAAGAAGTACCCCTGGTTGACGATGCCGACGACCGTGAACGGAGCGGTCTCGAAACCGACCGGCAGGCCCACCTTGTCCCCCACCCCAACGCCGGTACTGTCCGCGAAAATGCGATCGAGGAGGACCTCGGACCCGTTCCCGGAGAGCGCGTTGCCCTCGATCACTGGTGGCATGCCGAACGATTCCGGTTCGACGCCGATGATGGCGACCGTGTCGCGCTGGTCTGTGTCGTAGTCGATGACGGCTGCAACGTAGCCGATGGGGGTGGCGCCATCCACACCTGCGGACGCGGCTACCTCCTCGACCTGCGCAGCGGTGAGGAGGGAGCGAATGACGGAGAAGTCCGCGCGATCTGAGTAGGCGAGGTAGTCGCCGTCCAGCGCGAGCAGCGCGGTTCCCGCGCGATCCTGCAGGCCGAGCCCGAGCCCGGTCACCATCAGGACGAGGTAGGCAATCAGAATCACAACGCCGGTGACGAGCCCGAACTGGACCTTGCGTCGCCAGATCTCCGTCGTCGCGAGATTCATCCGCCGCCCATCACTGGTTCCCTCGTGTAGATCCAGTGAACCATGTCCGGCTGGCTGCGGCTAAGCGGGTGCGGGGTCGACCGCTAGAGTCCGCGTTCCGCGATCATCGCGACGACGTCGGTGAGGCGACAGGAATAGCCCCACTCGTTGTCGTACCAGGTAACCGTCTTTGCCATCCTGCCGCCGTCCACCACCATCGTGGATGGCGCATCGTGAATCGCGGAGCCCGGGTGGCCCTTGAAGTCCATGGAGACGAGTTCGTCCGTCTCGTAGTAGAGGTAGCCCTTGAGTGGTCCCGCTGCGGCCGACGCAAAGGCCTCATTGATCGCGCCCTCGGAGGCGGTGTCGCTCAGAGTGGTCACGAGGTCCACCACTGAGACGGTAGGTGTGGGGACGCGGAAGGCGAAGCCATCGAACTTGCCGGCGAGCGAGGGGATGATCTGCCCCACGGCATCCGAGGCGCCCGAGGATGTTGGCACGATATTGAGCCCGGCGGCGCGGGCGCGTCGCAGGTCCTTGTGCGAGTTGTCGACCAGGTTCTGGTCGCCGGTGTAGGCGTGCACGGTAGTCATCATGCCGCGCTCGATACCGAAGGCGTCGTTGAGCACCTTAGTGGCGAGGACGACGCAGTTGGTGGTGCAGGAGCCGGCCGAGATCACGTTGTGTGCGGCGGGGTCGTACTGCTCCTGGTTGGCGCCCATGATCACGGTCCAGTCTGGACCCTTCGCGGGTGCGGAGATGACTACCTTCTTGACGCCGTGGTTGAGGTGCGCGCCGGCATCCTTCGCGTCGCGGAACTGGCCGCTCGACTCAATCACCACGTCCACGCCCGCCTGGTCCCATGGGATCTCGGCCGGGTTGTTGGCATTGAACACCTTGACTTCGTGGCCATCCACGGTGAAGGAGTCGGTGCCATCGACGATCTCCGCGGGGAAGCGACCGTAGTCAGAATCATAGCGCAGCAGGTGCGTGCGCACCGCGACCGGACCGCGGTTGATCGCGACGATCTCGAAATCGTCGCGGCGGTTCTCGAACCATGCGCGAAACGCCTGGCGTCCCGTGCGCCCGAAGCCGTTGATCCCCACCCGTACCGTCATCGCATCTGTCCCCTCAGCGCGGAACTGCTGGCTTTCCAGCCGGACATCGCCCGGTAGCCCGATTCTATCGCGCAAGATTCTTGAGCGCCGAGAGGAGGGGGCATTCCGCGTGCAGACGCCTGCGATGCCACGAGGGCAGTTGCCTACAGCAATACCCGCTGCGGGGCGTCTGCCTGCTGGCGGCGGAACTCAGTGATCAGGAGGCGCCGACGGCCTGCCTCGTCCTGCCACTCCTCGGCGCGACAGCGCGCGCCCTCGTCCAGATGGGCCTCGGCATCGCGGACGTGCGTGACGATCTCGTCGCGAAGCTCTGCGGACGCAGGGAAGTGGCGGTCGAGGTGGAGCGCCGTGTGGAGCTGGGTGATCCCGGCGCGGAGCGTCCAGCCGAGGGTCAGCTCCGCCCAGCCGATGTGAAACGCCTGGTCCGCGAAGACCAGCGGGTAGCGCTCGTGTGAGGCCTCGTTCGCCACGAAGAGCACGGTGGGCCCAAAGTTGGGTCGTGCCAGGTCGCTGCAGGCACGATAGATGAGCTTCAGGTGTGGGTCGTTCGCGATTGCCTCGCCCCCGAAGAAGTGGCCAAGTCCCATCTCGATGGAGCGGGTGTCAGCGTGGCGACCGTAGGCTTCGTGTGTCCATCGACGCCACTCGTCCAGCTCCCCACCGAGCGCCATTTGCGCGCCGACGAACTCGATCGCCTGTCGAAGCAGGCTGAACGCGCCCTGGTACGCGCCTCGCCGGGTCAGCGCGACGGTGTCGGAGGTGGAGAGCAGCGCGCGGCTCCAGAGGCTGGCGAATCCAGCCATGGTCATGTTCCGGGCCGTGGGCGTGTATCCAGTCGCCGCTAGGCGTGCTTGCAGCGCCAGGTTCTGCTCGATCAGCCGCAGGTCTGCGCCGCAGGTGAAGCCGGTCTGGCGCCAGGCGTCCTCCGCGTCGGCGTCGAGGTCGGCAGGTTTCCCGGGCAGACGCCAGCCGTCCCGCACGCGCATGCCGGAGACGCGCTGCGGTGGATCGGCGATGGGCAGTTCGCCGTCAGGGCCAGTCGGGAAGTCGCCATTGCTCGTCATGTCGTACTCGAGGCTAGCGCCGGAACGCCGCCGCGCCCGGATAGAGCGCTGCGTCGCCGAGTTCCTCTTCAATGCGCAGGAGCTCGTTGTATTTGGCGGTGCGGTCCGTACGCGCGGGGGCGCCCGTCTTGATCTGGCCCGACCCGGTGGCAACGGCGAGGTGGGCGATGGTGGTGTCCTCGGTCTCACCCGACCGATGCGAAATGACGGTGCGGTATCCGGCATCGTGCGCCATGCGGATTGCGTTCATCGTCTCCGTCAGCGTGCCGATCTGGTTGAGTTTGATGAGGATAGCGTTGCCTACGCCCTCCTCGATGCCGCGCCCCAGCCGCTCGATATTCGTGACGAAGAGGTCGTCGCCCACCAGCTGGACGCCCTTGCCGATACGCTCGGTCAGGATGCGCCAACCGTCCCAGTCGTCCTCGTCCATGCCGTCCTCGATGGAGACAATCGGGTAGTCCCGTGCCCAATCCTCCCAGAGGTCCGCGAGCTCCGCCGAGGATACGGAGCGGTTTTCGCGCCTGAGCTCGTATGTGCCTTCCGAGAACAGCTCCGCTGTCGCTGGGTCGAGGGCGATCGCTATGTCATCGCCGGGGCGGCGTCCGCCAAGCTCGATGGCCTGCATGAGCAGATCCATGGCTGCGCGGTTGGTGGCCAGGGAGGGCGCGAAGCCGCCCTCGTCACCCACGGTGGTCGCCAACCCCTGCTCACCCAGCAGCTTCTTCAGCCCGTGATAGGTCTCGACGATCCAGCGCAGGCCCTCGCGGAATGTGGGTGCACCGACGGGGACGATCATGAACTCCTGGAAGTCGGTGGAATCGGCAGCGTGGGCGCCGCCGTTCAGGACATTGCACATGGGCACCGGGAGCATGCGCGCGTCCACGCCACCCAGGTAGCGGTAGAGGGGCATGCCCGTGGCAGCAGCGCCCGCGTGGGCGACGGCCAGCGAGACACCGAGGATCGCGTTCGCACCGAGCCGTCCCTTGTTGGGGGTCGCATCCTCATCGATCATCAGCTGGTCAATCGCGGCCTGATCGAAGACGGACATCCCGAGGATTGCCGGACCCAGGTGGTCACGCACGTGATCCACAGCACGTTGCACGCCGCGCCCCACGTAGCGATCCATGTCACCGTCGCGCAGTTCTGCGGCCTCATACACACCGGTGCTCGCGCCGCTAGGGACCATGGCGCGACCAATGGTGCCGTCCTCCAGCTCGACATCGACCTCGACGGTGGGATTGCCGCGCGAATCAAGTAGTTCGCGCGAGCGAACCTCGCTGATCTCCATGGAGCCTCCTCGGGGTGCGGTGCCTGCCTGCACGGCACAGCATCGCAATCCCGCGAGCGGCACACAACTCAGACGCGAGCGGTTAGGACAGGGGGCGGCTATCGAGCACGCGGGTGGACGTTCTGGTACACCTCGCGGAGGTGCTCGTCTGCTAGCTGCGTGTAGACCTGCGTAGTCGAGACGTTGGCGTGGCCCAGCAGCTCCTGCACATCACGCACGGATGCGCCGCCGCGTAGCAGGTGTGTGGCGAACGAGTGGCGGAGCGTGTGCGGTGTCACGTGAGAATCGATACCGGCGCTCTTCGCGTAGCTCTTGAGGATGAGCCAGAAGCCCTGCCGGGTGAGGCGCTCGCCGCGACGGTTCACAAAGAGCGCGGTCTGTGGCCGGTTCTTGAGCAGCGCCGGGCGGCCCTCCTCGAGGTATCCGGTGATCGCGTCGATCGCCTGCTGGTGGACCGGAATCGTGCGCTCCTTGCCGCCCTTGCCCAGGCAGCGGACCCAGGAGGAGGTTTCACCCACCTCCAGGTGCAGGCTGTCCATGTTCAGAGAGACAAGCTCCGTCACGCGCATGCCGGTGGCGTACATCAGCTCGAGCATCGCCACGTCACGGACGGCTTCGGCGGTCTCGTGCTTGCGCGGCTCCTGGAGGAGGCGATCGACCTCTTCTGTGCTCATCGGCTTCGGCACGGGCTTGGGCGCACGCGGGGAGTCGATCTCGGCTGTGGGGTTCGTAGTGAGATCACCGTGGTCCAACAAGAACGCGCTGAACGACTTCACAGCCGCGACCTTGCGGGCGACGGTGGCCTTCGCGTACTGGCGAGCGTTGAGGTCGGCGATGTAGCCGATCACCGCGTCACGAGAGAGCGCCTCCGCGCCCGGGTTCCCGTTTGCGCCGCGCGTCTCCAGATACTGGACGAAGCCCTTCAAGTCGCTGCGGTAGGCATCGATGGTGTTCTTCGATGACCCGCGTTCAGCCGACAGATAGTGAAGGAACGCTTCAATGCGATCTAGCAAGAGACCCCCCGCCGCCGACCTTCCGATCGGCGTCTACCGCCCGACGCCGCGCAGTCTACACGCGTACCGGCGATCACCTGAAAGCGGTGACCGGATCGCGTGCCCCGCTCACTGTATAGCGGCTTCCGCGAGTGCTGTCTACATAACGGTACCACCCAGGGCGGCTCCCGGCACCCCGCTGGAGTCTCTTGATCAATGAGGTTCGCCGTCGAAGCCGTGCCTACCCACCAGCGGAACGAAGCGACATGGCCCCAGTCGTTCGATGTCATGGCCTTCTGTCCGCTGCGTCATGAGGAGCAACTCCTGCTCATCGCGCCGGCCCACGGGGATCACCAGCCGCCCGCCGGGCGCCAGCTGCTCGACGAGTGGCGGGGGGATCGCCGGCGCCGCCGCCGCGACGATGATGCCGTCGTACGGCCCGTACTCGGATGCACCAAGGTGTTTCCCTGGATCCCCGACGCGGACGTTGGTGATTCCGAGGGCCTTGAGCACTTCTGCGGCGCGCTGCCGCAGTTCATCCACGACTTCCACGCTGATCACCTCTGCAGCGAGGTGGGAAAGCACCGCGGCCTGGTACCCGGAGCCGGTGCCGACATCGAGCACGCGTTCATTGCCGCGCAACCCGAGTGCGGCGGTCATGAGCGCGACGATGGTTGGCTGCGAGATGGTCTGGCCGTAACCGATGCGCAATGCGCGATCCTCGTAGGCGTAGGCCATTGCTTCCGGTGCCACGAACTGCTCACGGGGAACAGCTGCGATCGCATCGAGCACCCGCTCGTCATTGACGCGCCCTCGGAGTTGTTCGAGCAGGCGCGTCACGGCAGGGGGGCGATCGTCGGCGGTCATGCTGGCCTCAGAGGGATCGCTTCACCGTCTCCGCGAGCGAGCGGGTGAAGCCCACGGTGGCAGCTACCTCTTCAACATCGGCCTCGCGAATCGCCTTCACCGAGCCGAACCGGCGGAGCAGCGCGCGCTTGCGCTTCGGGCCGATGCCGGGGATGGAGTCGAGTACCGACTGCGTCGCGCCCTTGCCTCGGAGCTTGCGGTGGTAGGTGATCGCGAACCGGTGGGCCTCGTCCCGGATGCGCTGCACCAGGTAGAGGGCCTCCGAGGTGCGCGGCAGCATGATGGAGTCTGCAACGTCAGCGACGAATATCTCCTCCTGCTGCTTCGCCAGCCCGCAGATAGGCACGTCGCGCAGGCCCAGGTTGCGCATGACATCGAGCACCGCGCCCAGCTGGCCCTTGCCGCCGTCGATGATCACCAGGTCGGGGAGTTCATCCCACGGGGTGGGCTCGGACGGCTCCTGTGCATCGACAGCGGCGACGGCGTCCCCGTCCACGGTCCCTGCCGCTTCCGCGGCCAGCGCGGCCTGCCGCCGCTCCGCGATGCGCTTGAAGCGACGCGTCAGTACCTCGCGCATGGAGGCGAAGTCGTCCTGTCCCTCGACGGTCTTGATGCGGAAGCGACGGTACTGGCTGTTCGCGGGTTGGCCCTGCTTGAACACCACCATGGAGGCCACCGTGTTGGTGCCCTGGATCGTCGAGATGTCGTAGCACTCGATGCGCTCGGGGCGCGTGGGAAGATCGAGTTCCTCCTGCAACTGAGAAAGCGCAGCCTCGGTCTTGTCGCGGTCGGCCACCCAGCGCGCCTGGTGCATGCGCAAGGACTCGCCCGCGTTCTCCTCGGCCGTCGCGACCAGACCTCGACGTTCACCGCGCACCGGGACCGCGATCTCCACCGCGCCATGCCGGCGCTCGCGCAGCATCGCCTCCAACTCCTCGCGGTCCGCCGGCTCTACGGACAGCAGGACGGTACGCGGGACGTAGGTGGCCGACTCGTAGAACTGTGCGAGGAACGCGCCGAGAACATCGGCATCGCGCTCATCCTGGGTGCCGTCCAGGAGGAACGAGTCCGTATCCGCCACCACAGTTCCGCGCACAAAGAAGGCCTGGACACATGCCTCGTTGTCCTGCCGTGCCAGCGCGAACACATCGGCATCCAGCGGCGTGGTGGTGGCCATCTGCTGGCGCTCGGTGACGCGTTCGATGCCCTGTAACTGGTCGCGCAACCGGGCGGCACGCTCGAACTCGAGTTCCTCCGAGGCTCGCTCCATCTCCTTGCGGACGTGGCGCTTCACCTCGTCCGACCGACCCTCCAGGAAGAGGATCGTTTCGCGGATGACCTCGTCGTACTCTTCCTTGGTGCAGTACGCCGTGCATGGGGCGATACAGCGGTTGATGAAGTAATCGAGGCAGGGGCGGGGGTCGTTGCCGGTGATCTCCTTGGTACAGGAGCGCCACGGGAACAGCTTCTTCACCACATCCAACGTGCGGCGCACCGAGCCGGCGCTGGCGTAGGGTCCGAAGTAGCGCGCGCCATCGTCCTCGACCCGCCGGGTGATGGTGACGCGGGGCCACTCATTCTGCACGTCGACCTTCAGGTACGGATAGTGCTTGTCGTCCTTCAGACGCACGTTGTGCATCGGCTGGTGGCGCTTCACCAGCGTGGCCTCCAGATGGAGGGCCTCCGCCTCGTTGCGTGTCACGACATGCTCGATGGTGCGTACCTGCGAGGCGACCGCGCGCACCTTTGGTTCCAGGCTGCGCGAGGAACCGAAGTACGAGCGCACACGATCGCGCAGACGGCGCGCCTTGCCGATGTAGATTACATCGCCTCGTGCGTCGCGCATGATGTAGACGCCCGGCTTCTCCGGCAGCGCTCGAACCTGCGATTGGACGGCATCCTCAGTCATGCATCCATCGTACCGCGCGCGGAATCGCCGCATCCCGCTGCACTGACACCGAATGCGAGGGATACTTCACGTACGCGCGAATCTGGCACCGCCGCACCAGGTCGAAGGAAGAGCACAGCCATGGCATCGAATGACTCGCAGCCCACCAGGTCAGCGTCCGATCTGATCGACGAACGAATCGATGAACTCGATGACTGGCGCGGCGACACCCTCAGCCGGCTCCGCACCCTGGTGAAGGAAGCCGATCCCGAAGTCGTTGAGGAGTGGAAGTGGCGCGGTGTTTCCGTCTGGTCGCACGACGGCATGATCTGCACCGGCGAGACGTACAAGACCGCCGTGAAACTCACCTTCGCGAAGGGGGCAGCCCTGGAGGATCCCTCCGGCCTGTTCAACGCCAGCCTGGAAGGCAGCACCAGGCGCGCGATCGATATCCAGGAGGGAGAGACGCTTGATGCCGAGGCGTTCAAGGCGCTGATTCGAGAGGCCGTGAGCCTGAATCAGGCGAAGGCGAAGCGCTGAATCTGACTCAGGTCGCCCTCGTCTGACCGCTCGCAATCTTCACCGACATCGGCACTTCGAGGCCACCGCCCGTGGTCTCGTACTCACGCACGCGCTCATCGAGGGCGGCGCGGATGCGGGCACGGATGTCGTCGGTCTGCTTCTCGATAATCCAGCGGGTGCGGCCGGTGCCACGGGTGAAGCCATCCCAGATCTCCTCCGCGCTGGCGAATGGCTGCGAGAACGTGACGGTGTCCACACGCACGTCCTGAAAGGCCGCGTCTCCGAGGAGTGCTGCGAATTCGCCGTCGGCCGAGAAGCGGAAGAAGGGCGGGCCTGCTGGGATATCGCTCGGGGTCACGGCGCCCGCGTCCGTGATCGCGCCGAGGATGAGGCCAAAGAGGCACGCGCGATCCGGCGTGTCCCACATCGAGAATGCCGCGCGGCCGCCGGGCCGCAGGATGCGGGCGGCCTCCTCTGCGGCTGCTTCTGGATGTCCGAGGTGCAGCACGATGAAGCTGCCGACGACGGCATCGAACGAGCCGTCCGGGAACGGTGGCGCCTCAGCATCACCGACGCGGAAGTCGATACGGGGGTGGCGATCGCGTGCGAGCGCGATCATGCTCGGCGCGACGTCGATGCCAATAACCTCCGCGCCGCGCTCGAGGGCACGCGCAGCGACGTAGCCGGGACCGGTGGCGAGGTCGAGCAGGTGCGTTCCGTCGCGGACCTCGACAGCATCCAGCAGTGGGTCGATGACGCGGCTGGTGATCGGGCCGAACACGCGGTCGTACGCGTCCGTGGCCTCTTCCCATGAGGCGGCCTCGAAGGCATTGAAGGCCGCCGCATCGATCTGTTGTTTGCTCATCACCCCTCCTCGCGATGGCGATTCTAGGGCGGGCGCGGCGCAAGCGGGCTACTCGAAGACCGGCATCACCTCCTGCGCGAAGAGGCGCAGGGAGTTCGCGGACTCCTCGTGCGTGAGGTCGCCCCACTGGAACGACGCGACCATGTAGTTCGCGCCGGAATCGCGGTACTGCATGGCGTATTGGCGCAGGGTCTCGGGGGAACCGGCGCGCACGATGCCGGACTCTAGCGCGCGCTCCGCATCCAGCATCAGCGCCGCCGTGGTGGGTGGGAGGTCGCTGCCCGATCGACTCGCTTCCCAGTTGCCGACCAGCCGCTCGCGTTCCTCGGCGCTGGTGAAGCGGCCCTCGAACGCAAAGTTGTTGCAGTAGGTACGGTAGGCGCTGAGCGCGCGCTCGCGCGCCTCATCGTCTGTCTCGGCGATGAACACCCGGGACATACTGCCGTAGAGCGGATCCGCGGGTGGCGACACGTATGGCGGTGGGTCGCTGATCGTGGCTTCCAGGGCGTTGCGGTAGTTCGCCATCACGTCAGGCAGAGCATGGATGGGCGCGCCGCTGACGTAGTTCGCACCGCGGGCGGCGGCGCTCTCCGCACGCCCGGCCCACCAGAACGGTGGGTGCGGCTCCTGCGCCGGTTGCATCTCCATCCACAGGCGTTTGAAGTGATAGAAGCGCCCTTCGTAGTCGAGGTACTGCTCCTGCAGGCCGCGTCGCACGATGTCCAGCGTTTCCTCGAATCGCGGGTAATTCTCCTCCCGGTCGCCGCCCCAGAGAGCGAACTCGGTCCCGTCGCCGGTGCCGGGGCCGACGCCGATCTGGTACCGGCCGTCCGAGAGCTGATCGAGCATGCAGATCTCTTCGATCACGCGGATCGGGTGGTAGAGCGGCAGCACCTGTACCAGCGGTCCAATGCGCAGCGTCTTCGTACGCTGCGCGACCGAGGCGAGGTAGACGTTCTGATTCGGCGCCATGCAGAGCGGGCCGTGGTGATGCTCCGCGACGTGGTAGCCGTAGATGCCGGCCTCCTCCGCCAGCTGCACCAGCTGCATCCGTTCCTCGTACTGCTGCGCGAGCGAGACATCCGTGCGGCGCTCCAGGTGGTCAAAGATGCCGAATCGCATCGTCAGGTCCCTTCGTTCCCGGCCCCACCGGGGAGTCGTGGTATCGCTCCTACGAGGTTGGCGCGGCTCGCTCGGCGGCGCGCATGCGCCAGAAGACCTCGCGTTCCGCTACGGCTTCGGTGAACGTCTCGTCTGCGATCAGGTAGCGCTCGAGGAAGTTCACCATGTCGCTCACGATGTGTTCGTGCATGAGGGGCAGGCGCTGGAACTCGTGCGTCATCTCAGCGTAGAGACGCAGGTCCGTGGGGACGCCCTGCGCGTGCAGTGCCTGGAACATCTCCATGGATACGGTGTGGGGGATCATGGAGTCGCTGGTGCCATTGAGCAGCAGCGTGGGCGGGAACTGCGCCGAGACATGCTCGATGGGGCTTGCCGCCCGGGCACCCTCGGCGTCCGTGGCGAGGTGTCCGGCATCGACAGCCGCCACGCGCACCGGAGCGAAGAACGAGATCACCGCATCCGGCCGCTCGCTGACCTCGGGCGTGGCACCGGGTACCGGGAAGGCGTCGGAGCCCGCGGTGCCCGCCGCCAGGAGTGCGAGGTGGCCGCCGGCCGAGTAGCCGATCACCGCCACGCGATCTGCTGCGTCGCCGAATCGATCGCGAGAACTGCGCACCCAGCGGATTGCCCGCTTCACATCCTCGATCTGTGCGGGCCACGGCGCCTCATCGAGCAGGCGGTACTGGGCGGCCACGGCGTGCCATTCTCGTGCGGCGAGCGACTCCCCGGTGTCCTGCATCATCAGGCGACTGCCCACGCGCCATCCGCCGCCGTGCAGCAGGATGGCGACGCCGGGCGCATCACCCTCGGCAGGCGCGTAGAGGTCACAGCGGAGCTCGGGGTCGGTGGAGATGATGACGTCAGGCTGGACGGAGGCGGCAGACATCGCGATCCCTTCACGCTCAGCCACACGCGCATCACACGCGTGCTGGTTGCCCGACGTGATACCACGATCCGCCTGCCTTCGCACAGGCCGGTCGCGCTCTAGGTGGGACGGTGGTGTGGGTTGGCGGGTGGGCGAGCCCGCTCTCGGAAGGGTACAGCCGAGGGGCACCGGCCTGCGCTCCGGCACCCCTCGACGTCTGTGTGCTGCGCTCGCGGGTACGAGCGCCGGGTGGGGCTATATGCTGCCGGCAGTGACCTCCGCCGCGATCGGTGGAACGGCCAGGTGGTAGTCGGTGGTTTGCTGGTAGGCGTGACCGACCCGCAGGACCAGTGCCTCCGCAAACGGAGCGCCGACGATCTGCGTGGACAGCGGTAGCCCGTTGCTGGAGAACCCGGAGGGGATCGCGAGGGCCGGATAGCCCAGCAGGTTGAACGGCCCGGTGTAGGACGGCTGCATCAGGCGCTTCGTGATGTCCACGTTCGCGCTGGCGAGTGCAGGCTCGAAGATCGTCGGAGTCACGAGGACGTCAACCGTGCCCATCACCTCGGCGGCGCGCCTGGCGAACCAGCTGCGGAAGCGCTGGGCTTGTATGTAGTCCGCAGCGGTGAAGAGCGCCGCGCGGCCGACCATCGCGCGCAGGCTGCGCCCGTAATCCTCCCAGCGTCCGCCGGCCATGTCCTCGTGGTGATAGGCGTAGGCCTCCGAGAGCATCGTGAGGTAGTTCGCCTGCTTGGCCAGGTCCGCGTGCGGGAGCGTGACCTCGATGATTTCGGCGCCGAGATCGCTGAGCGCCATGATCACTGCTTCGCTAGAGGCCTTCTGCTCTGCGTCGAGCATCGCGTGGTCGAAGAAGTATTCGACCGGGACGCCGACTTTCAGGCCCTCGATTGAGCCGTCGATGCCGGCGAGGTAATCGTCCACGGGCGTCATGCTGGCGGTCTGGTCGCGAGGGTCGTAGCCCGCCATGACGTTGAGCATTGCGGCGCAATCCCACGAGGAGCGAGCCATCGGGCCGATGGAGTCCAGCGTGTAGCCGAGCGGCGCGCAGCCCCACTTGGGGACGCGACCGTAGGTCACCTTCAGTCCGGTGTGTCCGCAATAGGCGGCGGGGAAGCGCACAGAACCGCCGGTATCCGTACCGGTGCCGCCGAGGATCATGCCAGTGGCCACCGCGATGCCGGTCCCGGACGAGGATCCACCGGGCGTGTGGTCCAGGTTCCAGGGGTTTCGCGGGATGGGGAACGGCTTCTCCGGGTCGGGCATGCCGAGGGCGAACTCGGAGCAGACCAGCTTCCCGGTGAGCGGTGCGCCGGCCGCCCGCATGCGCTCGACCACGACTGCGTCGTAGCCCTCGCCCCAGTCCGGGTCCAGGACGAGCGAATTCGCAGTTGTGGGGGCGTCCTTCGTGGCGAGAATGTCTTTGTTCGCCATTGGGATTCCCTGAAGCGGACCGCGATCGATCCCTGCGGCGAAATCGGCATCTGCCTGCGCTGCGGCGTTGAGCGCTGCTTCGCCGGTGACAGTGATGAACGCGCCGACCGTGTCGTTGAGTGCAGCGGTGCTGCTGAGCGCAGCTTCGGTGAGTTCGACGCTTGTGGTGTCACCGGCGCGCAGGGCAGCTGCGGCTTCCTGGATAGTGAGCGGTGTCGTCATGTGGTCTTCTCGATTCCTCGGCGGAGCTGGTTCCGGGTCCGCCACCCGCCCCTCCGCGAGCCTCTACGGAGGAGCGGGCGGCGTGCTTCCCGGTGCGCTCGTGCGTCCCGCTTGCCGGAGGACGAACGAGGCTGGGCAGTGTGGCTTCGAGCCGGTATCGGCGGCTCTAGCGCGCTGTCAGTCGGTTGCCGGCGCAGGCGGAGCTGGCGGTATCGGTGTGAAGGCCAGCGCGGGCTCCTCGTACCGTGCGTCCTCGAGGTAGAGCGCATCCGTCTGCGCCCGCAAGATCGGATAGGCCTCTACGAAGCCTGCGAACTCCTCGTCGCTCAAGGGGAGGCCGGCCGCCTCTACCATGCCGCGCACGGCGGCGGTGACATCGGTTGGTTCAGGCATCGAGTGCTCCTTCGCTTCAGTCCCAGCGCTTCGGCTAGCTCGCCGCGGCCAGCATGGGCTGGTGGCGCGGCTCTGTGGAGCCCTCAGCATAGAGATGACAGGCCACGCGGTGGTCCGGTGCCGCCTCGACAATCGGTGGGCGCTCCTCAGCGCACACCTCCATGGCGTACGGGCACCGTGTGCGGAACCGGCAGCCGGAGGGCGGGTCGAGCGGGCTCGGGATCTCGCCCTCCAGTGGGGGCGCCTCAATCGACGGCTCGTCGTCGGCCAGCCGCGGGATGGAGGCGAGCAGGGCCTGCGTATATGGGTGCAGGGGGTTGGCGTAGAGCCGCTCCGCGCTGGTCATCTCCACCGCCTGGCCGAGGTACATCACCAGCACCTCGTCGCTCATGTACTGCACCACGTTCAGGTCATGGCTGATGAACAGATAGGTGAGCTGCAGCTCCTGCTGCAGGTCCTTCAGCAGGTTGAGCACCTGCGCCTGGACGGACTTGTCCAATGCGGAGACGGCCTCATCGCACACCACAAGCTTCGGTGAGAGCGCCAGGGCGCGCGCGATGTTCACGCGCTGGCGCTGGCCTCCGGACATCTGGTGCGGGTAGTAGGAGGCGTGGTTGCCGTGCAGGCCTACCTGCTCCAGCAGCCAACGCGTCCGCTCCTGCTGCTCCTCCTTCGAGAATCCGTGGACCTTCATGGGGAAGGAGATGATCTCACCGATGGAGGCGCGCGGGTTGAGCGCAGAGTGGGGGTCCTGGAAGACCATCTGCATGTTGCGCCGGAGCTGCCGGCGGTCGTTCCGCGTCTGCGGACTTTCCCGCTGAGCACGCAGGTTCCGGCCCTCGAAGAGCACCGTCCCCTCATCCATGGGGATCAACCCCAACAGGAGCCTCGCCGCAGTGGACTTGCCGCAGCCTGATTCGCCCACGATGCCCACCGTGGTGCCCCGCTTCACATTGAAGGAGAGGCCGTCCACGGCGGAGACGTAGCCCTTCTTGAGCAGGCTGAGACGAACGGGGAACCGCTTGCTCACCCCTCGTACTTCCAGCAGCGGTGGAGTGCCGGGTGGTTCCGTGCTGACTGTGGGGGTGCCGGTAATCTCGGGGACCTGTGCCTCTGTCGTCATGACGTCTGCCTCCTAGCCGCGCACATCAAGCGAGTCACGGATAGCGTCCGCGAGCATGTTGAATGCGATCGAGGTAATGAAGATGAAGAGTCCTGGGAGAGCCGCCACCCACGGGTTCACGTAGATGGTTCCGCGCAGGGCGTTGAGCATGTACCCCCACTCCGCTGCTGGAGGCGAGACCCCCAGCCCGAGGAAGGAGAGGCTCGCCGCAATCACGATCGAGAGTCCCACCAGTCCGGAGGCATACACGAAGATCGGACTGAAGATGTTCGCCAGTACCTGCGTGACGAGGATCTTTGGGGTGCTGGCGCCGGTAAGTCGTGCAGCCTCGATGAACTCAGCGACAGCGACACGTCGGGTGGCCGCCTCCGCGACCCTCGCAAGCGGCGCGATGTAGACGATGGTCATCGCGATGATCACGTTGGTGAGCCCCGGCCCCAGGGAGGCGGAGACGGCGATCGCCAGGAGCACTGCGGGGAATGCGTAGAGCATGTCCATGCCGCGCATGATCACGGCGCCGACCCAGCCCTTCAGGTAGCCAGAGACCGCACCCAGCGTGGTGCCGATGATGGTTGCAATGATTACGGGCGTGAGCCCGGCGACTAGCGAGAGGCGGCCGCCGTACAGAAGGCGGGTGAGCATGTCTCGACCCTGCTCGTCCGTGCCCAGGATGTGGCCCGCTGAGCCGATGGGCTGGAGGCGCTCGGTGGCTACGCCGATCGTCGGGTCATACGGGGTCAGGAGCGGCGCTGCGATAGCGCTGGCCGCCAACAGAATGAGAATGCCCAGTGAGACCAGTCCCGTGCGGTTGGTCATGAACCGCCGGCGTGCTGATTGGAGATACGACTCCGGCTCCGCCGGAACGTCTCGCTCCAGCCACTGTGCGGCGATCGATGGTGCGGCTGTGGTCATCGGAGGCTCCTTCTTGCTCCTCGCGAACGGGCGGGCGGCCCTATGTGCTGGCAGTGCGCTACGTCGCTCGCTTCTGACGCGGGTCGAAGGTGGCCTGCAACAGGTCCACGGCCAGGTTGAGCAGCACGAATGTGACTGCGATGACCACAGTGGCGGCCTGCACGACCAGCAGGTCACGCGCTGTGATGGCGGTGAAGACCAGTTGCCCCAGCCCCGGCCACGAGAAGATCGTCTCGATGAGCACAGAGCCGCCTAGCAAGTAGCCCACCTGTAGGCCGGACGTGGTGAGTACAGGCGAGATGGCGTTCTTGCCGACGTGAACCAGCACCTGCCACTCGCGTAGGCCCTTCGCCCGCAACAGTTCCACAAACTCCGCCTGGTACGTCTCCACGATGCTGGCACGGGTGACGCGGGCCGTGATCGCAACCGTGATGAGCGATCCTGCGATGACTGGCATGATCATGTACTTCGCGTATGACCACACCCCATCGCTCAGGTCGCCAATGCCTCCGGCAGGCAACCACTGCAACTGCGCAGAGAAGATGATCAGCATGAGGATTGCGATCCAGAACGATGGGACGCTGAGCCCGACGATCGCAGCGCCGGTCACGACGCGGTCGATGTAGGAGCCCCGGTACACGCCTGCCACCGTTCCGGCCGCGACCCCCAGGGTGAGCCCGAAGAATGCCGAGACGCTCGCGAGGATCGCAGTGTTCTGCCAGGCGTTCGCGATCAGTTCGGACACTTCGCGACGTCGGAACGGTGAATAGCCGAAGTCGCCCTGCACGAAGTTGCCGAGCCAGCTCACGTAGCGGACCGGCAGAGGTCGATCCAGGCCGAGGTCACTTTCAAGACGAGCGCGATCCTCGGGGAGCGCATCCGGGGCGAGGAGACCCGCCAGCGGGTCTCCTGGGAGGATGGACAGCAGGAGCCAGATCACCAGCGTGACGCCGATCAACGTCGGAATCGCCATGCCGAGGCGGCGTAGAACGACCTGGATCATGACCGGGCTCCGTTCGTGGGTGGCACTGTGGAGATCTCGAAGGCGGCGGACCGAGTTGCGGCAAGTGCCTCAATCGACACGGGACAGCGGGACAGGTGGTTGGATTCGCCGCTGGGCACAGCTGCCAACTCCGGGAGGCTGTCCCAGCAGCGGTCCTCCGCGATTGGGCACCGCGGAGCGAAAGAGCATCCCGGGGGCAAGTTCGCGAGGTTGGGTGGGGAGCCGGGAATGGCCATCGGACGGTCCGTCTGACCGGGCCGTACGTTGGCCTCCAGAAGTCCCTGCGTGTAGGGATGCTGCGGTGAGCGCACGATGTCCTGCACCGCGCCCTGCTCCACCACGCGCCCCGCGTACATGACGGCGATGTCGTCTGCGATCGCCGCAGCAACCGACAGATCATGCGTGACGAAGATGACGCCCATCCCCAGGCGATCCTTCAAGTCACGGAAGAGTTCGAGGATGCGCGCCTGCACGGTCACATCCAGCGCGGTGGTCGGCTCGTCGGC
>JBJHDC010000005.1:0-45676 GCA_050486345.1 Dehalococcoidia bacterium
CGCCTCGTCGATCTACGCCACCGACGCGTTCGGCGGCGTGGTCAACATCATCACGCGCACGGATTCCGAAGGGCGGGACCTCCCCGGCCAGCTCGATCTGCCCGCCCACCGGTGCGTGGAGACCCAGGATGCAACGGGCGAGTGTGCTCTTGCCGGCGCCCGAGGAGCCGACCACCGCGTGGCACTCCCCTGCCCCCAGGTGCAGGGACACGTTCGATAGCACGCGGTCGGCGCCGTGGTTCGCGTCCAGTGCAGTGATGCCGCAGAGGGGATCGGGCACCTCGCTCCGCGGGATTTCGCCGGTGAGGGATGGATGGTCCGGTAGCTCGCACGGCACACCGCATCCAACGATGACGCCGTGATCGAAGCGAAGTACGCGATGGGCAAGGCGCGCCAACAACCGCTCGCTGTGGCTCACCAACACCACCGCACAGTGCTGCGTCCGGTGAACCTCACGCACGATCGCTTCGACATTGCGGGCGAGGAGGACATCGACCCCGCTCGTCGGCTCGTCGAGCACGAGCACGTCCGGTTTCGCTGCCAGTGCGATGGCGAACGCGACACGTTGCGCCTGTCCCCCGGAGATCTGCGACGGGTAGCGACGTTGGAAGGCCTCGTTGGCCGGGAGTTGGAGCAATCCGAACAGTCGGGTGACCTCATTCGCTGTTTCCTGGCGCGACGGCCGGTGCTCCGATCGCCGCCGCACCGCCTCCGCGACCTGGGCGCCGATCCAGCGAGCGGGGTTGAGCGCGCTCGCAGGATCCTGACCGAGGAACGCAACAGTCCGTCCGCGCACTGCCGCAGGCTGCCGGAAGGGATCAACCCCGCGCACCCGCACCTCACCGCCCAGCGTCCTGAGACCCGGCCGGGTATATCCGAGCAAGGAGAGTGCCGCGGTTGTCTTCCCGGCGCCCGATCTGCCGGCGATGCCCAGGATCTCTCCATCGCGTAGCTCGAAGGAGACGCGCTCGAGGATCGGCGAGCCGCCGGACATGGGTACCACGGTCAGTCCACGGACCGTGGCCACCACGCTGGACATGGAGGTTAGCCCGGTCATCGAGGCACGACCGATCGCTGGTACCCGCCCAGTTCACTGCAGGTGAGATTCACCGAGACCGCAAGCACGATGAGCAGTAACGAAGGAAGAAGCACCGGCAACAACGTGACTGGCACACCCGTGATGTTCTCCGCCACCATCCGACCCCAGTTGGTCGCCGGCGGTCCGGCGCCCAGTCCCAGGAACCCGGCTGTGCCGGCCAGGTGCAACGCCGTCGAGAACCGCAGACCTACCTCGGTGCTCAGGGGGCGCACGACGTTCGGCAGCACGTCGCGCCACAGCACGCTGACCAGACGGTCGCCCCGTGCCCGCGCGATCTCGACGTAGGTGCTTGCAGCGACCTCAAGGGTCATCGCTCGGACGAGACGCGCCTGCCGCGGCGCGAGCGTGACCAGGGCGGCGGCGAGAATCGTTGCGTCCCGCGCGGGAAACGCCGCAGCCAACAGCAGGAGCACGAGGATTGGTGGTGCCACGATCAGCACATCGAGTATGCGTTGAACGCCGGAGGCCGCTGCGCTGGGTAGCAGCGCCGAGGCGATTCCGACACCGGCGCCGAAGACCGTCGCCAGTGCGGTGGCGCCCACGGCTACCAGCACCAGCGGACGCCCACCGTGCAGCAGCCGCGTCAGCAAGTCGCGCCCGAGCACATCAGTTCCCAGCGGAGTGCTGGACGACGGCGGCGCATAGGCGGGACCCACCGTGGCGGAGACCGATCCGGGCGCGAGGGCCGGCGCCACCAGTGCGAACGCCACCATGATCAGCGCAGTGGTTGCCGCGACGAGGAGCAAGACTGGCGGACGTGACCGCTCACGAGGTGCTGCCGGGATGTCGAGCAGAGTCGCGCCTGCATTCACCGCGTTTCTCGCAGGTGCCTGGTCAGTGTTGTTTCCAGCAGATCCGCCACAACCAGCGCTCCGAGTGCGATCGCTGCGAGGGTGAGGCTAATGCCCTGCACCAGGGGTATGTCTCGTGCAGCCACCGCTGTGGTGAGCGCCGCGCCGATCCCCGGGTAGTTAAAGAGCCCCTCGGTCACCACGGCCGCTCCGACCAGGGCACCCACCACAAGGCCGAACGCCTGCATCGCCGGCGCCAGGGCGTTCGGAAGCACATGGAAGCAGGCCAACCGCCATCCAGTGACGCCATTGAGCCGGGCCGCCTCCACGTACGGGCTTTCCGTCACGTCCGCAACGGAGGCAGTGATGATCCGTGTAGCGAACCCGAACGCCACGATGACCAGCGTGAGCACCGGCAGCACCAGCGACCGCGGTGCGTCCAGGGGCCCGCCCCCGAACGGGAGCAGCACCACGGGTGGAAACCACCCCATCGCGCCTGCGAACACAGCGATGAGCACGCTGCCGGTGACAAATTCGGGCACGCTAAACGCGACGAGCGCGGTGAGCGAGATCCCCCGCTCGGCCCCCTCCCCCGCGCGCATTCCCGCGATCGTGCCCGCGAGGAGCGCGAGCGGAATCAGCACTCCAGCCGCGAGCCCTGCAAGGATCAGGCTGTTCCCGAGCCGGCGTTCGATGATCTCGCGAACCGGCGCGCCTCCGACATAGGCATCTCCCAGGTCGCCGCGGACAGCGCCGCCGATCCACTCCACATAGCGTTGCGGCAGCGGCCGATCGAGGCCCAGCTCCTGCCGGATCTGCTCCCGCTGCACATCGGTGGCATTGGGGCCCGCAATCACGTTCGCCGCATCACCCGGGAGCGCCTCCGTGGCCACCAGAATGAGAGCGGAGAGGGCAACGAGGGTGAGCGCCGCCACAGCGATCCGCTGGATGGCCAGGCGCGCCAGTGGAGACGTAGACCGTGACACGCCGGCCACTTAGTCGTCGAGCCACGCGAACGCGAAGCTGGGGAACTGCTCATAGCGACCGTCTCGCACGCCCCGGAGCCCCGGCACGCGGCCGTTGATGAATGTGCGATGGGCGGGCACGATGAGGTTGCCGTCTTCGTGCAGGCGGGTGGCGACCTCGTCGAAGAGCGTCTGACGCTGCTCCCGGTCTGCCGTTCCACGAGCCTGGGCAACTAGGCGGTCCACCTCCGCGTCATGCCATCCAAAGCTGCCCGGCCCGCCGCCCGTGAACGAGACCGCGTAGTAGAGGCCCGCAGGCGTCGCCGACGAGTACGAGCCTGCGAGCGTGCTGTTCGTGTAGCGTTCAAAGTCCGCGAAGAGCTGCCCCGGCGGCAGCTGCTCAACCTCGCAACGCACGCCGATCTCAGAGAGCTGCTCAGCAACGAGGAGCGCCGTCCCGATCATGCCCGGAGTCTCGGGTCCGGTGGTCAGCGTGATGTCCAGGTCACTGACACCGGCTTCATCCAGCAGTCGACGTGCCTCGGCCGGATCGTGTTCCCGCTGTGGTAGCTCCGTGTAGTCCGGGAAGCCAATCGAATAGCGGTCGTTGCCCAGCACCCCGTGCCCGTGCAGCACCGTGTCCAGGATCTGCTGGCGGTTCACGGCGAGCTTGAATGCCAGACGCACGCGCACATCGTCAAAGGGCGGTTGCGCCATGTTCATCACAACCGAAAGCCCGGAGACATACGGCAGCGCAGACTCCTCGATCTCGAATGGGTCACTGGGGCCGATCGCAGAAGCGCTCACCGGCTCCAGGTCGTTCGCGAACTGCACCTGCCCGGAGCGGAGGGCATTCACCCGCGCCGACTCCTGGCCGATCGCCCGGAGCTCCACCTCGTCCAGATAGGTGCCATCGATGTCACCGCCCCACCAGTCGTCGTTCCGCACCACCCGGACGCCCTCGCCTGGGACGTACTCCGCAACGCGGAACGGTCCGCAGGTGGGCATGTCTGCCGTGAACTCAGTGGTGCCTTCCTGGACGACGAACGCCATGCCGATCCCGAGGATCGAAGCTCCGTCTGCAATCGGCGCCACGGTCGGCAGTACCAGAGTGTGATCGTCCTCAACCCGCCCACCCGCGAGGTCGAACTCGCCCATGAAGCGGACGAACGAGCCGCGGCCAGTTGTCATGGCGAGTTCCAGCGATGCGGCTACATCGCGGGCCGTGAGTGGCTTTCCGTCTGTGAAGCGCACACCGGGCCGCACGCGGAGCGTGTACTCCGTGAGGTCAGCGGAGGGCTCGATCGATTCCACGAGGTCTCCGGCGAACGGATCTTCGGGGTCGCCGGTCAGGTTTCCGACTACCCCGTGGATCGCTCGGTGGCGCGCGAAACTAAGCGCCGGTCCCGGTACGAACGGATTGAGGCTCTCTGCCGCACCGGCTCCGAGGAACGCAGCAGCGATTGAGCCGCCATGGCGCGGTCTCCCGGTGGGCTCCGCGGGCTCGGTTGGGCTTGGGAATGCCGTGGTGGTGGGCGACGCGACCGAAGCCACCCCGTCCGGAGGGGCGGATGGGTCATCTTCGGTTGAGCAGGCGCCCAGGAGCCCCGCCGGTATTGCCGCAGCTGCGGTCAGCGCCACGCCGCGCGACACAAACGTGCGTCGGTTCATCATCGGATGTTCTTCCTGGCTATCGGTGCGGGCAGTGGTACTTGTTCGAGGTTGTGTACTATGTACACAACAGTGACGAGTGTACTGCGGAAGCACATTGAGTCAAGACTAAGTCTCAATACGATCGAGAGCCGTCACAGGCGCCGGTGCCAGTCCGGCCACAGGGGGAACGCTACGATGGCGCGCATGGCTACACCCCGGCTCAGCCGAGACCGCATCATCCAGGCCTCGTTGGAAGTCGCGGGTGACCGCGGAATCCAGCGCGTCACCATGCGTGCCGTTGCCGACCGGCTCCAGGTGGTGCCCATGGCTCTCTACCGCCATGTGCCAGACCGCCAGGCGATGATCGAGGCGACAGTGGACGCCATCGGAGCACTCGTGACCGTCGAAGAGATGCCCGATGAGGCGTGGGCGGCGGGTATCCGGCGCTGGGCGCTCGCGCATCGAGCAGCGCTGGCCGCCTACCCCGGGACCGCAGAATGGTTGATTGCGCACGGTCCTGCAGGTCCCCACGCGTTCCGGATCGCGGACGGCTACGCGGCGCACCTGCTCGCAGCTGGCCTCACACCACACGAGGCGGCACGCGCCTTCATCACGGTGGTGACCTGGGTGCTCGCGCGCTGCGCGACCGAGGATCACTGGCGCGCAGCACAGCGCGATCGTGAAGGGGCCACGCGACGGGCTGAGTTTGCGCTCGGTTTCCAGGCCGATGAGGACCGAGCGTACCCTGCCGCCGCAGCGATCGCCCGTGACTTCGCCAGCCTGTCGGTGGATGACGCGTTCGAGGCCGGACTTGAGCTCGTCCTACAGGGCGTCCAGTCGCTCAGCGATCGCAGCACCGGTATCGTGTCGCAGCGCTGAGGCGAACGTTCCTCGCTCCCCGTCCACGCTCCCGGGGCACCTCCACCCGCCTCGCCGTTGATCGAGCCCTCCACGTTCGCTCCACCACAACCACACCGGGTGATTGCCTGCGATGGCGTTGCACGAATGGTCGATCGTGATACACAATCTCAATATAAATGACACTCAGTACCATCTAGGTACGGTTCCGCATCTGAGAGGGCGCTTCATGTTCATTCCAATCGCCGCCTCCCGCACCTTGCGCTGGGGTGTGCTGATCCCAGTGGCGATGTTTCTTCTGGCTGCATGCGGTGACGATGACACCTCGGCGAGCCCGACTTCGCCGCCGGCATCCCCAACAGCAGCAGCACCCACGGCGACGCCGACCGCCACGAGCGGTGACACCGAGGCCTCGGCACCCACCACGAACCTCGTGGCCGGCTGTGTCGACTCGTACGACCCGGAGGTCGACTACTTCCCCGACAAGATCACGGTGGAAGAGGCGACCGACTTCGAGATTCGGTACGAGAACCACTACAAAGTGCTGACCGTGCGAACCGACCTCGTCGCCGAAGGCATGTCGCCACAGGTCGTGGTGATGGTCCAGTGCGGCACACCGGCGCCGGAGCTGGCTGGCGACCTCGCCGGGGCGACGATGTTCGAGGTGCCCGTGACGACCTTCGGCCTCACACGCAACGACGACCTCGCCTCCGCCGTCGCGCTGGGGCTTGCGGACAACCTTGTGACGCACGGCTTTGACTCGGTCTTCCCGGCTGACATCAATGAGCGCATCCAGTCTGGGGATATCGTCTGGAATGCCGGTGCCTTCGGCCCGCAGGACATGGATTTCGAGGCGGTCGCGGCGAAGCAGCCCGATGTCATGATGCCGCTGATCGCGAACGAGGCTGCGCTCGCTGCCGTGGACCGGCTCGCCGATCTCGGGATCCCGACGGTGCCAACGCTGACGTCTGTCTCCACGACGGTCCTGGGGCGAGCCGAGTGGGCGAAGGTGATCGCCCTCCCGTTCAACCACGAGGCGCGGGCGAACCAGGTCCTGGGCGACGTGCTGAACGCCTACCGCGATCTGGCAGCCCAGGCACGAGCCCAGGCGGACAAGCCCACGGCGATCTTCGCCCAGTGCGGTGCGAACGGTGAGTGCACGGTCGCACGTAACGGGTGGCAAGCGCAGATCGTGGAGGACGCCGGACTGATCAACGTCCTCGCAGACCCGTCCGCCCCCCAGCGCCTGGAACCGATGGCCATCGAGCAGGTGTTCGAGGCCGGCGCGGAAGCGGATTGGATGGTGGTGTTCAGCTGGCCCGGATCCGTCTACACAGGTCCGCTGCTGAACTCGTTCCTCTCCTACCAGCAGAACCAGATCATCGCCTACGACGCCGAAGGCGTCAGCAAGCGAGGCGAGGTATTCGAGTACTTCTACTCCGGCGCGCTGCGGCCGGACCTGTTGCTGCAGGACATTGTTGCGCTGGTTCACCCGGATCTGGTTTCGGACCACACCATTACGTATCTCGGGATCAGCCCGATCGAAGCCGACTAGGCGGCCTCCTGACCGAACGGAACGCACGGCTGTGGGAGAGCCTCGGTCCAAAGGACCGCGACTCTCTCGCAGCGCGCACGGAGGGTAGGGGTGGTGGACCTCGCACCGGAGCGTCCGACCGTTGAGATGGGGACGCGTGGGATCGCGGCGATCCGCCTCCCGCTCACATTCGTCGTGCTCACGCTTCTGGCGTGCGCGGCCATGCTGGTGGCGGTCGGAGTCGGCTCCGTCACCATCCCGCCTCGGGCCGTCGTCACGGTGTTGATGGGGGGCACGGTAGAGAATCCGACATGGGGTCCGATCATCACCGAGCTGCGGATCCCACGCGCTGCCACCGCAGCGCTGGTTGGCGGCGCGCTGGGAGCGGCTGGCCTCCAGATGCAAACCTTGTTCCGGAACGGCCTGGCGGACCCCTACATCCTCGGAGTGTCATTGGGCGCCGCACTCGGCGTGGGCTTCGTTGTCCTCTCAGCAGGCATCAGTGCGAGCAGCGGCCTACTAGCCGGGATCGGGTTCCAGAGGAACCTCATCGTCGTGCTGGCCGCCAGCATGGGAGCGATGGTGGTGCTCTCCGTCATGCTCGTGGTGGCCTCCTGGTTCCGGAATGTGGCGACGGTCCTGATCGTGGGGGTCGCGGTCGGCGCGTTCTCTTACTCGATCGTGAGTATCCTCATCTACTTCTCCACGCCCGAGTCTGTGCAGGCGTTCTCGGTCTGGACGTTCGGATCCTTCCAGGGTGTGACGCGCTCTCAGCTCCCGCTCTTCGCGGCCATCGTCTTCGTGGGGATCGGCGCGGGCGCGGTGGGCGTGAAGGGGCTGAACGCGATGCTGCTGGGGGATCAGTACGCTGCATCCGTGGGAGTCTCGGTCTTCAGACTGCGCCTCGTGACGATGCTCTCCGCGGCGCTCATCGCCGGGGTCGTGACGGCCTTCTGCGGACCGATCGGATTCATCGGCCTCGCGGTGCCGCACCTCGCTCGCGCGGTGTTACGGACCGCGGATCAACGCCTGCTGTTCCCGGCCTGCATCCTCATCGGCATCACGCTCGCCTGTCTCTGTGGGGCGCTCGCACAGATGCCTGGCCGCAACGCAACGCTGCCCATCAACGCCGCTACGGCGCTCTTCGGGGCACCCGTGGTGGTCTGGGTGCTGCTGCGGTCCGCACGCGAGAGTGGGAACACTGACATATGACCGCCGCCCTGCAGACCGAGGGTCTCACAGCGGGATACCGCTCCGGCCGTCGCACCACCGAGGTGGTGCGCGAGGCGACCGTCTCCCTGCAGCCGGGCGAGTTCGCGTGCCTGTTGGGCATCAACGGCGCTGGCAAGTCCACCCTTATGCGCACGCTGGCGGGTCTCCAGCCCGCGTTGGCGGGGACGGTGTTGGTGGATGGGACCTCATTCAGCCGTCTGTCGCGCGAGGAGCGGGCCCGCACGATGTCGCTGGTGCTCACGGAGCGCACGTTCGCGCGGCATCTTACCGGGCTCGATATCGTCCGCCTGGGCCGCCACCCCTATACCGGCTGGCATGGACAGCTTTCCCGGGAGGATCACCGTATCGTCCAGGAGGCCGTCGCCGTGACCCGATGCGAACACCTCGCGGAGCGGCCGATCACCACCATGAGCGATGGTGAACGCCAGCGCGTGCTGATCGCTCGGGCCGTGGCACAGTCCCCGCGTTTCATGCTCCTGGACGAGCCCACGGCGTTCCTCGATGTGGCGCATCGTGTCCGGCTTACGGCGCTGCTCCGCGACCTCACGCAGAGTGCCGGCATCGCTGTGCTGATGTCCACCCACGACCTGGAACTCGCCCTCCGCACCGCGGACACGGTGTGGCTCGTTCGCCAATCTGGCGAGTTGCTCGCCGCACCACCCGAGGACATCGCCCTGAGCGGTGTCCTCTCGGAGGAGTTCTCGGATGACCGTCTGATCTTCGAGCACGAGGCGGGGGGCTTCCGGATCTCGCCATCCGCCACCCGGGGTGCCCTGTGCGTCGTTGGCTGCGGTGGTGCGCGCGACACGTGGACGGTGCGCGCACTTAGGCGCGTCGGTTTCGATGTCCGACTCGATACCGGTGAGCCCTCGGACGTGGTCATCACCCCGCATGGATGGCGGCTACGCACCGGTGACGCCGCCCACTCGATTGAAGAGCTCCTGACGCGCGTTGCGCAGCTCGGAGGAGCAGAGGCCACCGAGGGTGCCGTCGCAGCAGAAAGTGCGAGATGACCACATGACCACAAGCAACAACCTGCCTCGGGGCCTGGAGGGCGGACTCCTGCTGCGTCGAGCCGTGCCTGGAGACATTCCGGCCCTGGTGGACCTGCACGCGGAGACCTACGGTGATGACCCCGCCGGTCATCGGTCGCTGGCCGACGAACACCAGTTGCGCGACCTCCTCGAGCGGCCGCATCCAACCTTCTCGGGTACAGAGATGACGGTGGTCGAGGAAGCGGCGAGCGGCAGGATCGTCTCGTCCCAGCACCTGTCGCATCATCGCTGGGCCTACGGCGGTGTCGAGTTCTCGGTCGGTGAGATCGAGCATGTCTCGACGCGCGTCGAGTTCCGGCGGCGCGGTCTGATTCGCATGCAGACGGATCTCATGCATGAGTGGAGCCGAAGCGCGGGCGAACTCGCCACCGTGGTGAACGGCATCCCCTGGTACTACACGCAGTTCGGATACGAGCTCCCGCTCGACAAGCACAACGGTCGTCGGCTGATTCGTGACTACGTCCAGCAGGTGCTGCCTGACCACGCGCCGTACAGACTCCGTGAGGCGACGGAGAATGACCTCGACTTCATTCATCGCGTATTCCAGGCGAGCGCCCGACGGCACCTGGTGAGCTACGCCCGCGCACAATCTGACTGGGCATACGAACTGCTGGGGCGCGATCGACGGAACGCCTGGGCCCGTCGTCTGCTCATCCTTACATCGAACGGCACGTCGGTCGGGTTCCTCTCCCTCGACCCCCACAACCTGGCCGTCGACGCGTTCGAGGTGGACCAAGGTATCCCGTGGTCCTCGGCCACCTTCTCCGTTGCCCGATGGATGGCGGATGACGCCGCAACAGTCCTGGATGAAGAAGAACAGGCCGATCGAGCCACGTGGAGCTTCGGTTGGCTCGGTGAGGCTCATCCCGCGTTCCGTGCATGCCCGCAGTTGTTCGGGCATCCGGAGACGCTGGGCACGCCGTTCCGGCGCGGTGCCTGGTACGTGCGCCTGCCGGATGTCCCAGCCTTGCTCGCGCACATCACACCGGCGTTGGAGGCGCGCATCGCGAACTCGGACGAAGCCGGGTTCCACGGGACCCTCCACCTCGGACGGTATCGTCAGCCCGGGGCTGCACTGCACTTCGATCGCGGACGGATCACTATCGAGCGCTGGGACCAGCCCGGCATCCACGATGGGGACGCCCGCTTCGCGGACGCCACGTTCCTCGAGGTACTTTTCGGTCGCACGAGCCTCCGCGACCTCGAAACCCAGTTCCCCTACCGGGTCGGCGTGAATCCGGCAGCGCGCCCGGTCCTTGAAGCGCTGTTCCCGCCCCAGCCGTCCTATCTTCTGCCGGTGTACTGACGGCCGAAGCGTCACAAGAACCAGTGGGTGCCTCCGGAGAGACAGTCCGGGCAACGACTCGACCGCCGCGTGCTGGCCGACATCGGATTGCTCCTACGATGGTCATTCCGTCGTTATCACCCGCGCCAGGGGACCCTCTGCTTCCTCGTCATCGTGGTTCCCGCCAGATCAGGGCGTGAACTAGCGTGATTGGCTGAGCATCTGCTTAGGAGGCAGAGGCTCCCGATCTTGTCCTTTTCGAAAAGGTTCAGCCCCAAGCAACAGCACGGATCGGGGGCTTCCCCTGGGCAGAGTCGCACTCGGCACAGCCGCAGTTAGTCACCTACTCCGGCAAGCAGGCGAATCCGCTCTGGGAACGACGGTGCTTCCCAGCCGCCGGCCCTGCGGGGCCCCCGGCTGGGTACCGGACGCAACTCGATGAGCGTGGAAGCCACGCTCATGAGCTCATCGAGCAGGCGGCCTCCGTACCTGGTCAGTTGGCGAGCAAGCGGGAAAGGGTGGAGTTTCAGTCCGTACCGCTGGTCCTCTAGGTCGACGCCCCAGTACTCCACCCCACCCAGCTGTGCGAACGCTCCGAGAATCGCCTCGCTGATTTCTTCAGGGGGGAAGATCCGGTCACGATCGTCGTTCCACCTTTGCTGCTCTCGGATCGGCGAGCTATGGATGGTGTTCCGAATGTAGTGCAGGAGATCGAGGAAGGCAGCGTGCTCGTCGCGCAAGACGACGTCCACCAGGGCGCCAGCGCCCCCAGCCCGGAGCCGTTTCTGATACTGACCGTGGTGTAGCGCTGCCGAGCGCTCAGTTCCGTGAATCTTCATCGTGGAGTGAATCACGCGGGTGAACGCATCGACTGCCCCAGAAAGAAGTAGGGCAAGGTAGTCGAGGTGGTAGCCCGAACCTTCTGGCGCGAAGAGCGAATCGTACGGGTCTGCTCGATAGTAGCGGATAGCGATCAGATCGCGAGCCTGCAGCGCGCGAATGTAGCGTCCTAGCACGTCCCACTCGGGTGGATTCCGGAGCGTCCCCACATCTCGCAGTGCTGGCACAAACGTCCTCGATGCCGGAAGGGCGGAGCGCGCAGCCTCAGTGTAGAAGCTACGTCGGTCCATGCTCGCGATCAGGCCATCCCAGTAGTAGCTGAAATCGCCAAACGAACGCAGGTAGAGGCCCACGATAGCACAAGTCTCTTCTGGGGTTCGAAGGTTGATCCTGTTGAGGAACGGTGCATCTGCTGCTGCTAGCAGGCGCGGCCTGCGCGACACGTAGATGTCCCTGTTGAGCTGGTCATGTGCCATCAGCCGTACGTAGAGATCTTGCTCTTCCTCAGTGGTCCGCGGAGACATGAGCTCCGGCCACATGTGGGAATAGAGCGAGTTGCGGGACCCTCTGGCTGGGCCCAGCGATTCTCTTGACCACCTTCTGTCGTTCTCGTTGCTACCAGCATCAGAGAAGAGTTCTCCATCCTCGCTCAGCAACCTGATTGACCGCATATCGGGCGCCACGTCAGATGCGATGACGTCGACTGTGCTCAGCAACCGAAACTCTCGGACAAGCGTTAGCGCTACGTCGTCTTCAGCCGGAGACTCCCGAGCTAGGTCTGCATCCAACGTAATGCGAAGCGGAGGCCCTTCGTGTCCCGCCTGAAACGCATTCGGTTGCCCGGTCGCTGTGTAGAAACTGCTCCAGTGGAATGGCTGGATCCGCATCACAGATCCGCCCGGGAGTGCCAGCGCGACTGTGCCACGGTCCATCCGTTCCGGGTACTGGGTCCATTCCGATCATGGAGAAGAGGTCGTGGCAGAGAGGCTACCGATATCGGCATCGGGGCGACGCCCGAGTCCAAGAGCAGAGCTGGGCCGTCTGGGCAGCTAGTCTGGTAAGGCTTCGGAATGAAGCGCATGGGCTGGTCGTTCCAGGCAAGTCACCCTCCCTCACAGCCGCGACAGCAGCTGCTCCACCGTCGTCGCGTGCCGGTAACGCAGCGAGTCGTCGCTGTCCGCGAGTGCGGCGAAGTGCGCGCGGCCGTATGCGATTCTGCCCACCTCGTCGCCGCGCAGGTCGCCGAGGTCCATCGAGCCCTTGGTCTCCACCACGAAGTAGAGGCGCTGCTCGCCGTTCTGCTCTACGAGGACCGCCCAGTCCGGGTTGTAGTCGCCCAGCGGCGTGGGGATCCGGAACCAACGCGGCAGCTTCGCGTAGACCTTCACGGCCTCGTTCCGCTCGAGGTCCTGCGCGAAGGTCTGCTCGATGCCGGCTGAGTCGAAGACGACCTGCTCATAGACGGACTTCTGCGCCTCCACCATGCTCGTGAGGTACGCCTGCAGCTCCTCTGACTCGAAGAGCTCCTGCGCGTAGTAGGCGTCGTCGCCGATGCGCTGGTACTTGATGCCGTCCACGAGCGCCGCGCGTTTGCGGCTGTCGATGATCCGTGCGGCATCCTCGATGAACTGCTGCGGGTTCACCGTGAAGTCGTCGAGGCGGCCGCTCTGCACGAGGATGCGGTGGATGCTGCGACGGGTGAGCTGCGTGCGGTCCTGGAGCGTGGTGAGCAGGTCCGGAAGCGGGATCGTGTCCTGCTCCCGGAGCGGCGCGTACTCCGCCGTGCCCTCACGGAAGCCGGTGCCACCGCGCGTTGTCTCGATGAGCGCGTTCTGCCACTGGATGTGGCTGCGTGGGACCGGATTCGCCTCGCGCAGTGCCTTTGCGCAGGCGTCGATGATCGCCTCGTGGTCGAAGTTCACGCGGTACGTGGTCTTGTGCTTGATGCGGTCCCACAGCTCGCGGAACTCCTCGCTCTCGAGGATCGCGCGGCGCGTGCGCACGGTGACGCGCTGGTCGCTGTCCTTCACCTCCAGCCGCCGCGCGAGGTGGCGCAGGATCCCCGTTACCTGCTCCGCCGCCGCCCCATCGAGGTCTGCCGGGAGCTCAACGGTCTTGTCGCGGAGCGCGACCCGCAACGTGTCCTGCACCTTGCCGGTGCCGTCGATGTAACCCGCGGTATGGAGGTGCTCCCAGAGCGCCTGCGAGCGCTCGAATCCGAGCGGGCGTGCGTTGCCGTCACCGTCGAGGATTTCGACGTGGGCGAACTCCTGCGGTTCCACGATGCCGAAGCGGATGCCGGTCTCCTCTTCGATCTCGCGCTGGAGGTTGGCCGCGAACTCCTCGTAGCGCTCGCGGGCGACGACGGTGAGCGTGTTCACCTCGAAGCCGCGCACGCGCTCGCCGTCCTGGCTCACGCAGATGCGCAGGCCGCGGCCGATGGTCTGGCGGCGGCTACGGTCCGTGGACATCTCGCGCAGGGCGCAGATCTGGAAGACGTTCGGATTGTCCCAGCCTTCGCGCAGTGCCGAGTGGGAGAAGATGAACTTCAGCGGCGTCGAGAAGCTGAGCAGGCGTTCTTTCTCGCGCATGATCAGGCTGTAGGCACGCTCCGCAGCCTCCCGTCCCGTCTGGTTCGTCTCGACGGTATCGAGGGCCTGTCCGCGGCGGTCGATGGAGAAGTAGCCGTTGTGCACGTCCTCTGCGGGGTGAGCGAGGTCCACCTCCTCGAAGAGCGTGCGGTACTGGGGGCTCTGCCGGTAGCGCTCGTACTCCTCCTCGAAGATCTCGGTGTACGGGCCCGGTTGCTGGTTGCCGTCCTCGTCGTACTGGCGGTAGAGGTCCACGCTGGGGATGAAGAAGAGTGAGAGCACCTTGATGCCCAGCGGCCGCAGCCGCATCTCCTTGTCCAGGTGCTCCTTGATCGTGCGGCGGATCATCTGCCGCTCAAGGCTCAGCTGGTCCACGTCCCCGTATGCCTCACCCGGCACCAGGTAGAGGCTCTCTCCCGGCACGCGCAGTTCGAGGTGCTTTGAGCCCCGGGCGGAGCGAATCTCGCCGATGCTGACGTTCTGGTAGACGGCGCGCTTCGTGGTCGCCTCCAGATCGTCGCCATCGAGGACCGTGACGGGTTGGCGGCGGACGGCGCCGGAGCGCGTCTGCACGTCCAACTCCACGCGCGCGGAGACCACGCCGCGCTTCGTGCTCGTATCCAGCAACCGCACGTACGGCCGGTTGTAGGCGTCCTCCACCGTCGCCGAGGCGACCTCGATCTGCTTCACCAGCTGGCGCTCGTAGGCGTCCACCGCGTCCAGGCGGTAAACCATGTGGAACTTGTCCACGTGCGTGGCGGAGTAGCGCAGCGTGCAGAGCGGGTCGAGGTCCTCGATGGCGCGCCGCCCGGCGCTGTCCGGGCTCGCGTCCACGCTCTGCGGTTCGTCCACGATCACGATCGGGTTTGTGCGCTTCACCAGCTCGATGAGCGGCTCGTCGTTCGTCTGCTCGCTCGGCTGGTAGAAGCGGACGACGTTGCGGGCGCGCATGGCGCTGGCGGTGATGATCATCACCTGCAGGTCCGCGCTCGTCGCGAAGTTGCGCACCTGGCCGGGCTTCGAGGAGTCGTAGACGAAGTAGTTGCTGCCGGCGGAGAAGGGGACGTTGTTGTAGAGGCCGCGCAGATGGTCCGCAGTGATCTGCATGGTCTTGTAGGTGCCCTCGCGGATGGCGATGGAGGGGACCACGATCACGAACTTCGTGAAGCCGTATTGCTGGTGCAGTTCGAAGATGGTGCGCAGGTAGACGTAGGTCTTGCCGGTGCCCGTTTCCATCTCCACCGTGAAGTCCATGCTCTCCAGCCGGTCGGCCGGGCGCAGGCCGTTGCGGAGCTGCACCTCGCGCAGGTTGTCCAGCACCCGTTCCGGGAGCAGGCGCAGGCGGTTGCCGTAGCCCGTGCCGTGCTCATCCAGCTCCATGCCGAGCTGGCCCGCGCCGAAGGTGCGCGAGACCGTGAACTCCGAGTGCGCGAACTCCTGCCCGCGGAAGAGGTCCACCACGGCGCCGATCGCGTCCTGCTGGAAGTCCAGGTTTGGCTCGAAGTGCAGCTGCATCGTCATCGCAGGCGGCCCCTCACCCCCAGCCCCTCTCCCCCCACGGGGGCGAGGGGAGCCGGAATCTCCCGATCGTCTTGAGACCGGGAGTTCCGCCTCTCATTCCGTTCGTCCTGAGCCTGTCGAAGGACGTTCTCGCGGTGCATGACGATCATCAGATGCTCTTCACGTCCGTGAGGTCACGCTGCTTGAGGATTTCCGCCAGGTTCGTCTTCGCCACGTCATCCACGAAGGCGCTGTCGCGGAAGATCACGCGCACCTCGCCCGCCGGGTCCAGCTCATCCCGCCACTTGGCGATGCCCTCCGCCAGCGGCTCTGCGTCCGCGCGCTCGATGGGCGTGGCGAGGCAGGCGAAGAGCGTGCCCGCGCCGATGTTGTGCACCGGCTTCCCGGCGATCTCGCGCGTCTCGATCGGCACCGTGAGTTCGATGCCGCGCTTGAGCAGCAGCTCGTAGAGGATGTCCTGCTCCGTGCGGTCCGCCTTCAGGTTCTCCACGGAGAGTTCGAGCGCCGCCTCCAGGTCCTCCGGCTGCGGGTCCCACTCCCGGATGTTGCTGGAGTCGAGCTTGAACACGCGGAAGCCAAGATCACCGGTCAACATCGGGTTCGCCTCGCGTATCTTCTCACCGGCCAGTGCGAGGCGCGCCTTCGTGATTTCCGCGATCGTTGGGAATTCCTCGAGGTCTGTTGCCTCGGGCAGCTGAACTAGGACGAACCGGCGGTCCCCTTCGTCTTCATTGTTCTGCAACAGGACTGCATGGCCTGTTGCACCAGAGCCGGCAAAGAAATCGAGAACGACCGCCGACTCGTCAGGCTCGGTGGCGAGTTCGAGCATCCGTCGGATCAAGAGCGTCGGCTTCGGAGTATCGAAGATCGCGGAACCGAAGATGTCCTGGAGCTCCCGATTCGCATCTCGTGTTCCGCCGACGTCCTCGGTGGGCCAGAGGTTCTCGGGCACGCGGCCTTCTTGATCGGCAAGGTATATCTTCCGGATGATGCGGGTCTCATCGGCGCTGAAGATGATTTCCCCTGAATCGATCTTTTCCTGAATAGTGGTTGCACTCCATCGCCAGCCGTTAGGGGGCGGCGCGATCGTCTTTCCGGACGGAGTCGGAATATCAAACCGAAGGGAGGGGCGTGGGTTGGGGCTGCGTGTATCGCCGCTTCTCCAAGGGCCTCGAGGGTCATCGTCTGGATTTCCGTAGTTCACGTTGTGGGCATCCGTACGTTCTAGCCGAAACGGCCCAGCGCCCTCTGACCGCCGGTAGACGAGCAACGTGTTGTACTGTCGAGCGAAGTATCGCTCGTCGTTCTTCGATTGAGCAGTATGCTTCCACGCGACCGCACCTACGAAGTTCTCCGGTCCGAATACTTCGTCGAGCACGTGTCGCAGATTGTGGTGCTCGTTGTCATCGATGCTCACGAAGAGCACGCCGTTCTGGGCGAGAAGGTCTCGGGCTACGAGTAGCCGCGGATACATCATCGTCAACCACGCAGTGTGGAACCGGCCGGCCGCTTCGGGAGTCGATACTGCCTTCTCCCCGTTTGCTGAGCTCTGCCCGGTCAACTCGAGGTATCGACCGATGCTGTCTTGGAACGAGTCCGCATAGATGAAGTCGCCACCCGTGTTATACGGAGGATCGATGTAGATCAGCTTCACCTTGCCCGCATAGGACTTCTGCAGCAGCTTGAGCACCTCGAGGTTGTCGCCCTCGATCATCAGGTGCTGCGTCGTGTCCCAGTCCACGCTCTCCTCGGGCGCGGGGCGGAGGGTGCCGGTGGAGGGGGTGAGGGCGAGGCGGCGGGCGGCGCGCTTGCCCTTCCAGTTCAGCCCGAAGCGCTCCTCGCCGTCCTCGACATGGTCGCCCAGCAGCTGGCGCAGCACCTCGAAGTCCACGCGGCCCTCGGTGAACGCTTCGGGGAAGATCTCGCGCAGCCGCTCGATGTTGCCGTCGACCAGGTCGGCGGACTGCGTGTCCGGGTCGCCCACGGCCAGTTTCTCGATGGTCGGCTTCTCGATCGCCATGATGTCGGTCCCTCTGTCGTCGCCCTGCCGGAGCGCCGGGGTCAGACCTGCTCCAGCACCGCCCGTGCCTGTGAGCGCAGGGCCTCCAGCCGCTGCAGCTCCAGGTTGATCTCCACCAGCCGGCCGGTCTGGCGCTCGCGCTTCGCCTCGTTGCGCAGCCGCGTCACCTCAGCGCTGTTCTCTATGTAGGCCTCGAGCGCCTCGCGCCGCGCCTCCGCCTCGGCTGGCGTCCGGGGAATTGTAACCGCGCCCGTCACCTCCGCGGCCTGACGCGCCACCACGCGGTCGAGCCAGCCACGGTAGAAGGCACCCAGGTTGGCGCGCGGCAGCCCCACGACACGCAGGCTGGCCAGGAACGCGGCATTCACCCCAGACGTGGCGCGAGACGGTGCACCCGGAGCCAGCGGCGGGGACGCTACGACCTCCTCGACGACGGTCGCCTCCGCCTCGTTCAGCGACCGCCGCAGCGGCGCCAGCGAAACGATCACGTCGCTGACATCGTCCTGTTCAGACGGAAGCTGGGTTACCAGCAGCAGCGGGTAGGGGATGGCACGGTGCAGGAGCTCGATCAGCCGCGCCACCGGCGGCGCGCGGCGTCCCTCGACCTCCCGCAAGCGCATCGTGAGCACGGCGACCTCCGGGTACTCGCGGGCCTCGTCGCGGTACGCCGGTACGCCGAGACTCGCGGGCTTGAGCGCAGCGACCCAGGTGATCTCATCGACATAATCCTGCACGGCGCGACGGTCGGCAGCGGTCGGTGCGCCATGCTCCAGCAGCTGCGTCTTCGGCACGCGCCGCTCCACCCGCGCCGCCTCGGGCAGCTCCAGCGCCTCGATCACCCGCCGCGCGCTCATTCAGGCAGCCATCACGATGCGCGCGGCGGCAGGATCACGAGGTACGTCACGACCTCGAAGTCATCGATACCGGCGAACTCGCCGGGGAGCGCGTGCGTGCCGCCGGGCGTGAAGAGGCTCGCCACCGCGCGCTCCTCGCCCTTCCCGATGACAGCGGCAACCGCGCGTGCGAGCAGCTCCCGCGTGGCGCCCATCTCACTCCCGCCCTTCGTCGCGCGGTCGAAGCGCTGCACCGCATCCGCGTCCACCTCGGTGCGCCCGGCGCCGAGCCGCTTGAGGCGATCGAGCGCCTGCTTCGCCTGCGTGAACGTGAGCAGCACCTCGCCGTCCTCGCTCACGTGCACGACGTAGTGCGGGGCGAGCGGGTAGTGCGGGTCGGTGGCCGCCAGCACGCGCTCGCTGGCGGCGCGCAAGACGAAGATCACGCCGGGCGGGACTGCCTCGGGCTCATCGGTTGCTGTCACCGCGAAGGTGCCGAGGGGGAGCGCCTCCAGCTCGCCGGGGTGCTCCCGCGCGTAGCCGGCGAGGTCGATGCGGAAGTCGTTCAGCGTGAGGTCGGTAATGGACACGCCGCTGGAGAGATCCTCAAGGTCGATCACGGTCTCCTGCAGCTTCAGCAGCTGCTCGCGGCGGTACTCGAGGTCGTTCATCTGGTTGCCCGGCTCCGCCTCGATCAGGTTCTCCTCGCCGGTAGCGGAGATGTCCAGCAGCACCATGCGGCCGGAGACGCGCGCCTCCAGGTTGATGTACTCGTCGATCTCGATGTTCGGCCAGAAGTTCACCAGCTGGATGCGCTCATTCGGCGAGCCGATACGGTCGATGCGGCCGAAGCGCTGGATGATGCGCACGGGGTTCCAGTGGATGTCGTAGTTCACCACGGTGTCGCAGTCCTGCAGGTTCTGCCCCTCGCTGATGCAGTCCGTCGCGATCAGCAGATCGATCTCGCCATCACTCGCGTACTCCGCGGGACGCTCCTTTGCCCTCGGCGCAAACGCGGTGAGGATGCTGGTCATGTCGCGGCGCAGACCCGGGAGGGTGGTGAGGTTGCTCCCCCCGCCGGTGACGAGAGCAGCCTCGATCCCCAGCTCTCCGCATGCCCACTCGGCGAGGTGGTCGTACAGGTAGCGCGCGGTATCCGCGAAGTGTGTGAACACGATGACCTTGCGGTTCCCCGAATTGATCGGCTCCGTGACCTTCTCGAGGATGAGGTTGCGGAGCTCCTGCAGCTTTGCGTCGCGTGCTGCCTCGATCGGTTCTGCGGCCTCCAGCAGCGCGCCGATGCGGTCACGGTCCTCGCGCAGGTCCTGCTTCCAGGCGATGAGGTCCATGTCCTGCAGCAGGACCTTCACGCGCCGCCCCACCGCGATGCTCTCGAAGATCGGGTCGTCTTCATCGAGGTCGGTGATGTCGAGCTCCTCGAACTCCTCCTCTTGCGCCTCCTCGATGCGCGCGAGGGTCGCCTCCACGTCCTCGAGCTGGCGCCGCAGCGTGAGTGCGAACGACACGATGGAGCTCTCCATGCGCTTGAGCACGTTCACGCGCATGAGGTGCACCAGGCTCGCCTCGCGGTCGGCCTGGCGGAAGAAGCCGGTCCCGCCCTTTACGCGCTGGCTGTACAGCTCGTCATACGCGGCCTGCCGGTGCGGCAGCACGTACTTGAGCGGCGAATAGACCGCGAGCGAGAGGCTGCGGATCTCGTTGTTCACCTCGCGCACCGGCTGGAACTCGCCGAGCACATCGATCTCAGGCCGCCGGTTCACCGGCTTCATCCGCTCGGGGAACGTGCCGACCTCGGTCAGCCCGTAGTAGCGCTCAATGTGCCGCCGCGAGCGCGCGATCGTGAGCAGATCGAGCAGCTTGAAGTAGTCGAATCCCAGCATGTCGAGCAGGCGCTCCGGGCGGCGCACCGGGTCAGGCAGGTCGAGCCAGCGGTTGAACTGCGTCTGCGCGAGCCGGACGGTGCTGTCGATGTTGCGGATGCCGTAGGCCTCGAGCGCGTCGTCCTCGCCCTCGGTGATGAACGCGAGCTGGTTCTTGAGGTCGGCGAGCCGGTTGTTGACCGGCGTTGCCGAGAGCATCAGCACGCGCGTCTTCACGCCCTCCTGGATGATCTGCCGCATCAGGCGGTCGTAGCGCGTCTCCCCCTCGGCGCTGGGCGTCTTCTTGTTGCGGAAGTTATGCGACTCGTCGATGACGACGAGGTCGTAGTTGCCCCAGTTGAGATTGCGCAGGTCGATGTCGCCCGACATGCCGCCGTCCCTCGAGAGGTCAGTGTGGTTGAGCACGTCGTAGTTGAAGCGGTCAGCCGCGAGCGGGTTACGGCGGTCGTTCGCCTTGTAGAGGGTCCAGTTGTCGCGCAGCCGCCTCGGGGCCAGCACCAGCACGCGGTCATTGCGGAGCTCGTGGTACTTGATGACGGCGAGCGCCTCGAACGTCTTTCCGAGTCCAACGCTGTCCGCGATGATGCAGCCGTCGTAGCGGTCGAGCTTGTCGATGGCGCCGATCACGCCGTCACGCTGGAACTTGAAGAGCCGCTTCCACACCTCGGTCTCACGGATGCCCGTGGCGGAGCGGATGATGCGGTCCTCATCGAGGACCCCGTCCGCATCGCCCAGCAGGTGGTGCAGGGCGACGAAGTACGGTGTCTCGGGCGGGCGGTCCACGGCAATGGCATGCACCGCCTCGAGCAGCGCGCGCCTCGCGTCGTCGTTCGCGGGGAGCGAGTTCCAGAGCGCCTCGAACCATTGTGCGAGGTGCTCGGCTTCGCTCATCGATTCAGTGGCCTGGACGAGACTGAGGTCCCCGCTCGACGTGATGCCGAGGCCGGTGGTGGTAAGTGAGCACGTCCCGGTCATCGCGAGCGAGGCGCCGTGCGGCGCGCTGAGGATCAGCGCTGCCTGGGACACCGCACCGGTGCTCGCGCGCACTTCAGCGCGCTCGGATAGCCACTGCGCCGTACTTCGCGCCAGGGCGCGTGCGTCGAGCTGGTTTCGGCGCGGGCGATCACCCTGCCCGCCGAGCAGGGCTTGTGCCGATGGCGCGGTGGAGCCGATGACCACTCGGCAACCGGCCAACGCATCGAGAAACGCGTGAAGCTCGCGGAGGGCGAAGAGCGAGGCATCAGGCGTGACGACATCGAGACGACCGTCTGCCGCCTCGGTGCGCCGAAATTCATCAACGACGCGTTCGCTGCCCTGATTCGCGATGAGCCGCACGTGCGCTCCAAGCCCGCCGACCGACTTGCTCCGTGGGCCGCCATGGATGTCCTAGGTTGCTCGCCGCTAATCGTACAATGCCGAGAAATGGGGACGCCTACTTCGACGGGGCACATAAGCGGCCTTGTAGATTGGAGCGAGTAGGGTCGCATGATTTGGGGTGCGAAGACAGTCTCCATCGCCAGCTCAACGTCCCTAGGACCGAGGCCCGACTCTACTGTGGTAACGCCGTCCTCGATTGTCGGCCGCACTAGACCCGGCAAGGACCTGCTAGTCGCGTCGGTTGTCCCGCCCGTCCTCGAATCTCAGTGACTGGCGGGCGTAGCTCGCAGACCGAACGCGTTGTAGAAGAGGTGCACCTGAACGCGGTCCCCGCGCCTGTCTTCCGAAGACAGCTCGTATGGACTAATGAAGATGCGATCGGGAACCCCCGGAATTGCAACGAACGTGGTGCGCGGATAGCGTTCGAGAATCTCGGCATCGAAGACCTTCCGCTCGCCAGACTCGTCGGTGAGCCATCGTCGAGCTTGGCTCTTCAATCGATAGGGAAGATCCATCGCCCGAAGTTCGGCAAAGTACGCTTCTGCGTCCGAGCCACGCCCGCGGAGGTCGAGGTAGATGGCTAGGTCCAGTGCCGGCCTGAATCCTGTCGCCGGGTCATCTACCGCGTACTCGTAAGCTCGGACAATCTCGGCCTCGCGGGCCTCGTCATACTGCTCCAAGAATCTTGCGAGCTCGTAGTTGAGCTTCCCGTCAGCTGGGGCAAAGTCGAGAGCCTCATTGAGCGCCTCGATTGCAGCTTGAGGTCCCCGGTGCCGCGCTAGGAATCGGGCGTACGCACGCCACATGTGAGGGTCGTTGCCTGCGGCAACAGCTGCCGCATGCATGTCCTCCTCCGCTGCCTCGATATTACCGGCGGCCGTCTCGACTTGGGCGGCCGCCTCCAAGAGGTATGCAGTCGGTGGGCACGCCTCGAACGCTGACGATGCGATGCGGTCCCCCCGCGCTATGAACCTCATCCGGTCAGTCCCGTGTTCGGAACGTTCTGCCCTAGCCAGACAGACATCTATCAAGGAAACGTAGTTCGCCGCGTTGTCCGGGTTGCGCCTTCGGAGGCGCTCGAACTCCTCTTCCGCACGGTCGAAGAGGCGCCTCGCTTCATCCGGATCCTGAGTCGCCTTCGCCTCGTCGAGAATGAGAACAGCCTGACTATGTTGAATCGTGTCATCACGGGGAGCCAACTCGCTGGCTTCGTTCAGTAGGCGACGAGCTGATAACGGATCTTCGAATCGGAGGCTCAGCGCCTCCTGTTGTACGACGGTGGCGTCGTTTGGTCGCAATCGTCTTGCCAAGTCGTACAACTGGGCGATGTCACCCGGCTGCAGGCCATTGTCCCGCAACCAGCGGGCCGAGATGAGACGCAGGAAAGCCCTCCGATCATCCCGGTATCCGTAGTCGAGCTGTCGAAGAATTGCTCCGATCTCGCCTGACTTGTCTGCCGACGATGGCAGTGAGCGCGAGAAGACGAGTTGCGCGATCACGGAATGGCGAGCACGGAACGTCGGCTGCTCCCAGGGGCGAACCTGATCCTCGACGATGATCCGCTTCGTCGGTTCCAGGACTCGCTCTGGGAGGTCAATGATCGGGATTCCAGTCGCCCTCGACAGGAGCCCAGCTCGAACGGGGATCCCGAATTGGTACAGCCCACATACTACGAGGTAGGCTCGCTGTCCGATTGGGGAAGGGATCCCGTGGTACTCGTTGATGACGATTCGATCGAATCGCTCATCTTCCGTTACTTCGCGCAGACCAACCAGGAGTTCCCTTCCTGCTCGCTCAACGAGGCGCTGAACTCGCTCCTCGTCAGCGAGGGGTTCGAGAGCGCCCAGCTCGTTTGCGCGTGAAAGGACGGCGATGACGTTTCTCGCTTCGATGTCAGTGATCGAATCAAGTTGATATTCGTTATCAGTCTCGATCGGCGACTGAGTGGTTGCGTTCTGCCACTCGTTCATCCGTTCGATGATGACGAAACTGATGGGTAGCCTACGCCTCTGTGCTCTTTGGATGGTGTTTGTGACGTTGCCACCAGCATCAGCAGCGTTATCGATGAAGACAAATAGCCGCTCCTTGACATGTTTGGATGCGAGTTCAATCAAATCGAGCTGAAGCCGTGCCGGATACCGTGTCCATAGCACGGGCTGAGACCAGTTGTGCTGCAACTCCCATGCGATCCGCTTGGCCAGGGTGGTCTTGCCATACCCGGCAGGCGCGGTGACAAGATACGACTTGGTCGTACCTCGCGATCCAGCCGGAGGCGCGCTATTCGCATCCGTCATGAGGTCCTCAGTGACGTCGTCGAACAGCTCTCGAGCCGCATCAAATCCCTCGCGGATGATTTGCCATGTGGCTTCACCGCCGCGCAGAAAGAGGGTGGCGTCCTCGGTTCCGTCATCCAGGTCGGGAAACTCAAACGCCCAGGCCAGTTCTTCCGCCTCAGCGCTTGCCGGATCAACCGCATGGAGGAATGACGGTAGGATCGGTTCGCTTCCAACTCGGATGAGTTGCTCGTCCGGCCTCCGAAGAAGCTCCACCGCGCGGATGAATTCCTCCATCGTGGCATCGACGAGTTCAACCTTCCGCTGATCCCAGGCTTGGCGGGCGAATGGTGGTGGATCCGGGATCACCGCGTAGGCCCTTGGGACAAGCTGCAGCTGCCGGTCAACAGCTTCATGGACGTCGTTGATCACGCGTAAGAAGTCAGGATCGCGCAGGGCGAAGCCCACGAGGATGACCTCTTCAGCCTCTATGCGATCCATGAGTAGCCGGTACAGACTTCGCCGGAGCGTCTCCGATCGGATGAAGTCATGTTGCGTAATGACGAAACCGAGTTCTTGATCGTTGGGGTTCCGAATACTCCCGTGAAGCTTGATGAGCGGAGTCGAGCCAGCAAGACGAGGTGTGTCCAACTCCCGGGGTGCTGTAATGGTTGCGAGCGTTCGACCGTCCTGCTCGAACGACTGCTCGATCAGATCGTCGAAATTGACCGTGAAGATCGATGCCCACGGGAGAGCCGAGAGCTTTTGAAGCTCGGGGCTTGGCGAGAGACTTGCGAGCGCTTCAGTGATGCACTCAATGACTCGGCGCCTGCCCGGCCCAGCATCCGAGTAGTCGACAATCTCGCCGAGTGAGTAGTCGCCTTCGGTCATTAGGACATCGGTCGCGATGCGTTTTGCGAGCTCGTCCGTCGTCGGTGCTCCGGATGACAGAGACGCGCCCGCACCAAGAAACAGGGAAGACTTCCCTGTGAGAACGCGGCGGATCAGGGACCGGAAGGTCTCATCTACCACTAGCTCTTCGGCGCTGCGAGGCATAGAACCTCCGACTCGCTCTGCTCTCGACCGCACGAACTGCATCGCTGCCAGCTCCAGCGCCCCTCTGGGTACGCTTCGAGCACCACTCACGGCCGATGCCAAGCTCCTCTGCGATCTCCGATACTGGCTCCCGTCGACATGTTGCTCGAGGCACAGCTGCGACGCCGCTAGCGAGGGTACATCACGAGCGTTTGGCTTGCGTGCCGGCCGCGGTAGGCGCTGCCGACCCGATAGCCGGCGCCAGCAAAGCTCACCGAGCCGCTGTGGTCGACCTTGCGAACGACGACGTGGTCTGAGGCCGGTCGGCTTGGGCTCGCGGCCAGCGACTGGCGGTGGATGCGCGCCTCCTGCTCCGGGAGGTGCCGCCGGGTGTGGGTGGCGATCACCAGGCCCTCGTGCAACACCTCGCCGAGGCCGCCGCGACTGACGACCTCGACCGACCGGCCTGTCAAGCACTCCTGCCCGCGTCGGATGGCGGTACCGGGACGACCTCCCTCGCTGCGTACGAGATCGTCCACAGAAGGGGACTGTGCGGGATCAGGGCTAGTGAAGAAGTGTCGCGTACCTACCAAAGCCGCGTCCGGCAAGTGTCGTGTAGGTACCGGAGCCAGAGTGTCGTGGACCTACCGGGATCTCACAACTGGGCATTGTGTGTGATGGAGCGGGGGACGGGATTCGAACCCGCGACCCTCTGCTTGGGAACTCATTTCTGACTTCCCTCCTGTTTTACTCCTGTGACCGGCTCTTCCAGGCAGCCAGTTATCGGGTGGAACGGGTCCGGCGTGACGCCCCTTCCGCCGATCTGAGACGCTGGCGCCAGCAATTCTAGATCGGGAACGGTCGCGGTGCTGGTGAGCGGGATCGACCCAGCAGATGGATCGCTCGCCGGGTGAAGGCCTGTTGCCGATCATTGCTGGCGCTCCTCGTCCTTCTCGTCAGGGCTCAGAGGTCTATTGGGGGCGCCTCCCCGTGGAGTCGGCGACTGTCGCCTCCACCACATGAACACCAAGCGATTCCACGATCTCGACGAGTTGATCGCGGAGCCATCGATGCCCGGGATCGCTGTTGTCGCGCGGATGCCACAACATGCGATGCTGCACTATCGTCGAAGGGAACGGCGGTTCCACAACCCGGATGTCAGCAAACTCAGCGATACTTCTTCCCAGCGATTCCCAAGTGAACGTTACGTAGTTCGTTCCCCTGAGCATAAACAGCCGCATGAACAATCGGACGTCCGTCGCTCGTACTGCGAGCCGCTCCAGCCACCCCCATTCAGGATACTCGCTGGTAAACAGGTTCCAGCCCGTCCAGTCGAATGCCAGGTGCGGGAGTCTGAGCAGCTGTTCCTGAGTGAGGGCCTCTCCTATGCCCGCGAGGCCCGCCCACACGACACATATGCGGCGATCAGCAAACAGTACCTGCTGAGCGAGGTCACTCTTCGGGTAGGTGATGGATGTGAGGCAGAGGTCAATCTCGCTTGACCGGATATCATTCAACGTCTCCTCGCCCGCAACGGTACGTATCTCCAGAGAGACGCCTGGTGCATCCTCAGCGATTCGCTGGAGGAGTGGCTTGATGAGCAGGTAGTCTAGCGAATCAGTTGCGGCGATACGGAAGACACGCCTTCCAACTCGGGGGTCAAATCGGGGTCGCCGCGCGAGAGTGCGATCCAGAGTGATCAGCGCGTCTTGAAGGTCTGGCAGTAACGACTCAGCGAACGGGCTGAGGCAATACTCCTGCCCAACCCGAATAAGCAACTGGTCGCCGAACTGGATACGTAGTCGGCTTAGCGCCTTGCTCATTGCGGACTGACTCATCCCCACTCGTAGCGCGGCACGAGAGATGTTCCGCTCACTTAGCAAGGCCTCCAACGGCACAAGCAGCTTCAGATCGATCTCGTGCAGCTTCATCTCTGCACACCGTTCGTCTGTGTCGGGGTGCATCGAGTGGCCGATCGGCGCATTGGTTTCCTGGCCTTTCTGTTCACCGCGAAACGCTTGTCGCTACGCGACGCGGGGTTCGCTTCCCAGGGGGGCGCGGCCCGGATACCGGTCGGGGGGGCGAACTGAGAGGACATGATACAGGTCCTACGTCGGACCTTGAGGGAGAGCCGGATGACCACGGGTCAACCATAGAAGTCGCGTCGTTGGGGAGCAGGTGAGCAACGCACTAGCTTCGCGAAACCCTCCGCTCTGAGGGCCTCGCGGAATCCAACACGCCACTGTCGAAGACCTCGCTGCTGCCGTAACCTGTCGCCCGCTGTTCGCTACGGACGAGGTTGGTTAACTCCAGAATCGCACCGCACTAGCTGGATAGCGCTGTCGAGGCGAGTCGGGCCCCTTCCACGAGAGACTGCATCTTAGCCCACGCTATTCGGGAGTCGACGAGGTTCGATCCAGCCCATGTACCGAAACCGCAGTCCGTACCCGCGATGATGTTTTCTGCCCCGACCACACTTGCGTAGTTCCTTAGGCGCTGAGCAACCAACAAGGGATGCTCGATGTAGTTGGTCGTCGAATCGATGACGCCAGGAATGAGCACCTTGCCCTCGGGGAGTCTGAGGTCGCTCCATATTTCCCATTCGTGCGCATGCCTAGGGTTTGCGGCTTCAAACGAAATGGCGCTCGGTCGGGCCGTAAGTACGATGTCTATGATGTCGATGAGAGGGATGTCTAGGTGATGTGGACCCTCGGAGTTGCCCCAACAGAGGTGCATCCTCATGCGCTCTGGCGGAATGTTCCGCGTTGCTTCGTTCAACAGTTCGATATTGCGAGCAGCGAGCCTACGGAATTCCTCCGTGGACAACTCGACGAAATGTCGGCCCATCGCCAAATCTGGGCAGTCGATTTGGAGGATGAATCCAGCGTCGACGATCGCCTCGTACTCATCCTGCAAGACCTCCGCGAGTGCGACCTTGAACGCATCCTCATCTTCGTAGTGATCGTTGCCAAGGAAGAGCGGAACAACACCGGGCGATGGCGCGGTCATGAAGGCACTGAACGGATTGGATCGCTCCTGAGCTGCCCTGAAATTTTCGATATCCCGGCTCACCGCACCAAAGTCACGCCAGCTGATCAACCCGTCGCAGGCGGGGCGGTACAGGATGGTGGAGCCACGGCCCGCCCTACTCGCTACGAACTCGGGAAAGTCACGCTCATCGCCAGTAGCGCGGACTGGCCGACGATGCTCTCCGCCGAACCCGTTCAAGCGATCTTTGATGTATGTGACGTATCCAGGCTTCCCCTGTTCGCCATCACTTACGATGTCGATTCCAGTCTCTACCTGCTGCTGCACAACATCGAGCACTGCTCGTCGGACGCGTCCGTCGAAATCGACGCCCGCATCTAACGCCCGGCGTTCCTTGTTGTCGATAAGGTCGACGAGATCCTCTGGCCTCGGCAGACTCCCCACATGGGTAGTGAGGATCCGATTGGTTCCGCTTTGCATTGTAGATCTCCAGTTTTGAATCTCGTTGCCGATCGACCCGACGTGTTACTGATTGCCCCGAAGTCTGGGGTCGAGTGCATCTCGCAGCGCATCACCTAGCAGATTGAATACCAGTACCGCAAAACTGATGGCCAAACCCGGGACGACAGCCGTCCACCATGCCGCTTGCCACACGGGCTTTGTCTCTTGCAGCATCCGTCCCCAGCTTGGATTCTGAGCGCTTGACACTCCGAGCCCGATGAAACTCAGCGCTGCTTCGGCGAGAATCGCAGTCCCGATCTGGATCGTAGCCACGACGATGATGGATGCCGCGACATTGGGCAGCACATGGCGCGCCATGATTCGCCATGGACTGCAGCCGGTTGCAACCGCTGCCTCGATGAATTGCTGATGCCGGACGCCGATGGATGAACTGCGGACGACTCGTGTGGCTGTAGGGGTCAAGACCAGGCCGATCGCGATCGCGAGGGAAATGAAAGTCGCGCCAAAGATCGTGATCATGAAGATCAAGAACACCAAGCCAGGATAGGCCAGCATCACATCAATGACTCTGCTGACAGCTAAATCCCATTTCCCGCCAAGATAGCCGCTACTCACGCCGAGGAAAACTCCGAGCACTGTCGCCACGAAGACGGATGCGAATCCAACTCCTAAGCTATTGCGCGCGCCCACCAGGACCCGGCTGAACATGTCACGAAATAAGTTGTCGGTCCCGAACGGATGCTGGATGCTCGGCGAAGCGAGCCGCTCGAAACTTGTGTCATTCGCGGAGTAGGGTGCTACGGCTGAACCGAAGATCGCCAGCAGCACCAACACCACACATGCGGCACCGGATAGCGCACCCACGGGATTACGGCGTGCTGCCCTCAGGAGATCTGAACGGCGGCTTCGCGGCGCGGGTAGGGTAGAGGCCAAGCCCGGGATGACTGCATCAGTGTTGTACGCCATTACGAGTATCCCACCCTCGGATCGAACCATGCGTAACTCACATCGACGAGGATATTGATCACCACGACGATTGCGGCGAAGAAGATCACTATTCCCTGCACTTGTGGGAAGTCCTTGAACGTGACAGAGCTCAACAACAATGTGCCGAGACCCGGCAATGCGAATATTGACTCGATGATCACCGTGCCACCCAACAGAGTCCCCAACTGCAGCCCCAAGACCGTAATCACGGGCAGCATCGCGTTCTTCAGAGCATGGCGTGTCAGTACTCTGCGCTCATCAAGCCCCTTCGCTCGGGCCGTGCGGATATAGTCATTCCTAAGTATTTCGAGCATCGACGACCGAGTGATCCGTGCAAGACTGCCCGCGAGGACAAGTGAAAGCGAGAGCGCGGGGAGTGCCATCTTCTCCAGGTTGGACAACGGATCACTGAATAGTGATTGGTAGGCCACCGGCGAGGCGTACCCCCACCACTTTGCGGGGAAAGTAATCAGGAGCGTGGCGAGCCAGAAACTGGGAATGCTCAACCCGCCGATCATGAAGATTCTTAGCAAATAGTCATCGAATCGGTTTTGGTGGAGTGCAGAATAGATACCTGATGGCAATCCGATGGCAGTTGCGAGGATGAGAGAAAGCAATGTTAACTCAACCGTCACAGGCAGGCGGTTAGTTATCTGATCCCAAACGCTACGATCACTGATCAACGAGGTGCCAAAGTCACCTCGGACGATGCCGCCAAGCCATACGAGATACTGCGTTACTGCAGGTTGGTCGAGCCCGAGGCGCGCGTTCAACGCATCACACTCAGCCTGACTAACTTCCGGATTCTGGAGCACCACGCGACAAACATCACCGGGAACAGCTCGTACCCCGGCGAAAATAAGAACACTGATGACGAACAGCACTCCGATGCCGGCGAGAAGCCGTCTGACGAGATACTGCCCCATTAGTCGACCTTATGCATGGCAGCCATGGAGCGTTCCGTTCGTGCTCGATCATGGGGCATAGATTGGTCCGCCCGAGAGATCGGGAAAGCTCGTCCAAGCGCAGCACGCGGCCTCATCGCGATGAGAGAGTTGTGTCTCCGCACCGCGATGAGGTCGTCGGAAGCGTAGTCTCATCGGATGAGGTTCCGACTGAGCGCCGCTGTGCCTCCGTGGAACTCGCGTTCTGAGCGATCCCCAATCGCTGCTTGATCCTACTGCTGGAACCACCAGTGTTTCGCGCCAGCCAGAGCGGAGTTTGTCGCCGTGATTGGCATCTGGATATCTTGAAGGGCTTCGTTCGCGAAGTATGTCGTGGTGAACGCACTGGTCGTTAGTCGATACATTTCATCGGCCATGATCTCTTCCATAATGCGGAAGGTATCCTTCCGGTCGTCCAAGTTCAGTTGAGTCGACTGTAGGTCTGCCGCCGCGCTGAGGTCTGGATCATTGATGTGACCGGTGTTGGGAGTAGGTGCTGTGACGCCTTCCGGGGGCGACCACACACCGTTCCGGAACGCCACTCCAGGAGCAGGCGAGATCACACCACCACCTCCTGGAGCGAAATAGGTACCGTCGTAGTTGCCCGACAGTGGCCCCGACGCGAACTGAGCGAATTGAAGCGAGACGCCCTGGACCTCGATGCCTAGGTTGTTCTGCCACATCGTCTGGATGAGCACCGCTTGATCGACATAAGCCTGGCCGATAACGCTCGGGTCCCAGTGTGACATTTGAGTTGTGAAGCCATTGCCCAACCCTGCCGCATCCATGAGAAGCTTGGCCTCGGCGACGTCGTAGTCCCAATACTGGGATGCTGCCCCGAGATCCTGGGGCTTCCGGAAGCCCCAGGTCTCGACAGTCCACGAGAATGCCTGATCTGGTTCGCCTTCTCCCGCTCCGGTCGCATCCCGTAGCGCCTGCCGATCGATTGCCATACTCAGCGCCCTGCGGACCCGCTCATCGTTGAACGGCTCCTGGTCGACTCGCATGAATACGTTATAGCCGGCGTACAGGTGCTCGAACATGTGGGCTTCAGGCCGTGCTGCTGCCATCTGGTCCCGTTCCTCGGCAGCGTGCCAATACGTGACATCCACGTTGTCCGCTGCAAAGTCGGCATACCGTTTAGCGAAGTCCGCCGTGCCGAGCATGTGAATTTCGTCCACGTACGGAAGAGAGTCGCGGAAGTATTCAGGATTGCGCCGGAACCGGCTAATCACCGGTTCCTCGGTGTTCTCAAAGAGGAACGCGCCACTCCCCATGAGCTGAGTCGTCGCCGCATCGCTCTCTTCATGCTCCTGTGCCAAGATGAATCCATCCTGGTATCCGCAGAGCGCACCGATTGCGTCCGCATAAGGGGCGACCGTCTTGACAACGATGGTTCCATCATCCGGGGTCTCGACAGTATCGAGCCAGTTCCAAGTGCTTCGATATGCGGAGTCCTCATGATGGGCGTATCGCATCAAGGACCACGCCACGTCTTCCGGTGTGACGTCTCTGCCATTGTGAAACTTCGCGGGGTGTATACGGAACACGTAACTCAGTTCGTCGGGCTGCTCGGGCATGTCAATCGCTAGGTCCGGCTCCACACTTACGTCGGAGCCGCCGACCACTGGTCGAGTGTTGCGGAGCTGGAGAAGTCCAGAGTGTGTGAATCCTGCGAGACCAGCGGTGGTGTTGTTCCGGTTGGTGACGAGAACGAGTGTGCTGGCATAGCCGGTGGGCTGGATCACGATCCGTCCGCCATGTAGGGGGCCGCCACCGGGGCCACCATTGCTTGGCGATGTGGCAGGCGGTGCGGTTGCCGTTGCGGGTGCGTCATCATCATCTCCGCATCCGATGAGCGCAGCCCCGGCGAGCCCCGCGCCCCCGAGTACGACAGATCTCAGCATCCGACGTCGAGACGACGTTGATGTTCGATCCCAGTAGCTCTTCTCGCTCACAGTTCCCTCCACTCGGGCGTCGAGTTCCAAGGACGGCTTCTCGACGATGTCATCATCTATGTCGCCAAAGTCTACATGTGTTGTTGCGGCGGGCCGTTCCGGGGCCAAGAAACAACACATGAAATTTTTGAATAGTGAGTATTCCGAGGGGGCGTGGTTCCTGGCAGAGTGCAGACGCATGGAATCTCATGGATGGGACGCGACAAGCATCCCGGCCTTATGCGGACGATCGTTCCATGGCTTCAGATCCCAGGTTCTGACTGATCCGTTAGTGCCGAGGCAAAGGAGTGCAACCTTAGATGGGGGGTATTCAGGCAAGCACGCGCATCTTGGAGAGCCCGCCTACCAGGGCGTTAAGCGGGCGCCTGCTACTCACAGCCTGCAAGTTGGAAAGCCTTGACTCCCATGGAGCAAGCTTCGTAGTCGCGCAGACGTGTGCGTGTCGATGGCGCGCGAAATGCCAATAACCCCGCGATCGGCGCTCGCTGCTGCCTTAAGGCGCGCACAGCGCCGTTCGTGTTGCGACCTACGCCGATACGGCGCGGTCACGCTCGGCGTTGCGTGCGAGGACCAGCTCATAGCGGCTCTGTATGCTGAGCCAGAACTGTGCCGGGATCTCCAGCACCCGCTCGAGCTGCACAGCTGTCTCAGCCGTGATCCGCTTCTTGCCCTTCACGATCTCGTTGACTGCCTGGGCCGGCCGACCGATCGCGTCGGCAAGGCTGCGCTGAGTCATCCCGCGCACCTCGAGCTCCTCCGCGAGGAGTTCGCGGGGATGAATCGCCAAGTCTGATTCGAGCCTCGTCGTCGTCATCTCAGCCATGATAGTCCACCATCTCTTCCACGATTGCGGTGCGTTCGTCCGGGAACATCAGCACAAGCCGCATGCGCCCCGTCAGCCGCATCGCGTGCTGACCAGAGCGGTCGCCTGCCAGCGGGTGCAGATCGAACGCGCGGACTGCGAAGAGAGCACGTGTGTTCTCCGCGTCCAGCAGTGCATCGATTCGCTGCACGTACCGACGACCGACGTCCGGACCGTATGGACGGATTGCCTCTGTTCCCCGTTCATATCGCCGTTGCAGCCGGCGACTCCGGAACTCAACCTCCATGTGATACCTCGATATTCATGTCATACATGCGTAGGGTGAATGGGCGTATGAGAGGGCCCGCCCCTGGCGTTCCGGGCCCTCCGTAGCCCCATCCAAATCTGATCGCCGAGCGCGAGCCGGTGGTACGCGACACGCGCCCGCTCGCTGGCCGCGCTCGCCCCGTACCGCCCAACCATCGCTCGTGAGTGCCACCCGGCGAGCTGCATCAGGTCGATCTCCGCGCCACCGGCCGCGAGCCAGCGATGCGCGAACGTGTGCCGGAAGCGATGCGGGTGCACGTGGTCGACACGAGCCTTGTTGCCCCGGCGCCTGACCATGTCCGCGATCCCGTTCGCCGTCATCGGTCCACCGCTGCCGATCCACAGAGCCTCGAGATGCGCGTCCTCGCGTTGCGAGCGAAGCCGCAGGTAGCGATCGATGGCGAGCGACGTCTTGCGCCCAAACGGACACAGCCGCGGCCGCCGGTTCTTCCCGAGCACGACGATCACGCTGTACTCCAGATCAAGGTCCTCGACCTTGATCCCCGCGAGCTCGCCGACGCGCATCCCCGTGTCGGCCAGCAGCCGCACAATCGCCATGTCGCGGCGGTCGCGGTACAGCCGCCCCTCGCAAGCCTTGAAGATGCGACGGAGCTCGTCAACTGACAGCACCGCCGGCGGGATCACCGGCACAATCGGTGGCCGCATGCGCTCCATCGGCGAACGGCGGATCTCGCCCTCTTCGACGCACCATGCGAAGAACAGGTTGAGGGTGCGGTACCGATTCGAGGCCGTCGCCGGCTTGAACCGCGCGAGCAGGTCGGTGATGAACGTCTCCACGTGCTCGCGCCGGATCTCCGCCACGGTCAGCGGCATTCCTCGGTCCGCGAGGAACTCCTCGAAGAGCCGGAGCGCCTCTCCATAGGTCTGGATGGTGCGCGGGGACTTGTTCTCAGCGAGGAGCTTGCGGTTGAAGCTCTCCACCAGGGCCCGATAACTTTCGGACAGCGGGTCCCTCGGTGCGCCCGCTGAAGCCTCGGTATGGCGGGATTGCTGGGTGTTCTGGGTCATCTGAACCTCCTTTGGCCGGGGTTCAGTTATCACGCCTCCCGCAATATTCGGCACGCACGAAGCGACGATCGACATCCGTCGATGGTCGAAATTCCTTGAAATTACTGGGCATCGTGTGTGATGGAGCGGGGGACGGGATTCGAACCCGCGACCCTCTGCTTGGGAAGAACGCTGGTCAGAGCGGCTTCGCGGTAGGTTCAGGGCTTCAGGGAAACTTCAGGGAAAACACAGGCTGACGGGGTTGGCTCCGGTTGGACAAGCCCCCCTTTTCTCGGTCGGGCCACGCGGCAGCTTGGCGCTCGCGTTCGAGTTCGCTGACTCGGCTCCACCATGCACGCTTGCGTCGCTCCACGAGTCAAGTGCGTCGCTAACCTATCCACGCTACGGAACCCTAAACGCCGGCGCCGCCGGTGTGAGCCCGCATACTGTCGCAGACCCCGGCGACAGTATGCGGTCAAATGCGTATGTTATGATTCGCACGATACGTGGCAGCGATAGAGAGACCCATGCCACCTGGACAAGACTCGCTCGAAGCTCGTCGCCAGATGTTGTTGTCTGAACACCGTCAGCTCGAGCGCGAGAAACAAGCGGCCTCCGATGCGGCTGTGAATGACCCGGGTTTCTCACCGTCGTCGAACACTGCAGCCGATCGCCGAGCGCAGCTGCTTGTCGAGCAACACGACCGCGTCTCGGATGAGCTTATCGAGGTCAACGAGCAGCTTGGAAGAGACCCCGGGGGACGCTTCTAGAGTCGGACTCAGGTTATCCGGGTGTCCGCAACTCCCGAGCTCAACGCGGGATAGCAACCTACTCCCCGCCCTGAGAGTCCGCGAGCCGGGCAGCTTGAGAGGAGATTCAGATGGGCGCAGAGTTTTATGATGTCGGGAAGAATTGAGGTCATCGCGCGATAGACTCAACGAATCGAACGCAGGCGTACGGCAGAATCCTTACTGGCCGAGAAGACGCGATAGTCGTCGATCACGACAACAAGACGCTCGAAATCTGGTGGAAAGGTGAGCTGCATGGGAGCTACACAACAGGGGGGGTGAACCCACAGCGAATTCTGCAAGACCTCGCGCGGAGAGACGGCGAGGACGTGTGAAACTTCCCTAAGCTCGACCTGACCTCCGCGCGGGCCAGAGACCGCCCTGCCGTCACCGGTCGGTATCGTCGCATTCGCGCACAATCCCTCCGCGGAACTGTCTGCACATCCGGCATCGCAGTCGGAGGCGCTGGCGGCAGCGAACATTCTACGCAGACTCACTCCCTGAGCTGATCATCCAAGGCGTAGATCTGATCGACGATCGCATCCTGCTGCCGAACTAGCTGCATGTGCCGGGCATCGGAGGCCGCGCTTGGCGCGGTTCTTGCTAGGGCAGCCTTAGCGTCCTCAATACGTGAGCTTTCTCCGATCAGCGCCGCTCGTCGGGCTTCTAACTGTCTTCGCTGGGATGCGTCCATATCCGTGACTCCCGATGGTGCAGACTGATGCCCTACCACATGATTCAGGCCGACACTAACAAAATCGGTCAAGACTCTCAACAAACCGGCGACGCGCAAATTGAGAGTGCGTCGCGATTTCCTGCGGCACAGAATGTGCACGCTCGGTGTTCGCCCCTCACGATGCTAAGCGCCGCACGCAGCCGAAAGGATTCCCTAGTTAGGATCCCGGAGTATGCAGTGGCGCGACGGGATTGGTGTGAGGATTGGAGTTATGCGCGCCGTCATCGATCAGCTCCGCGAGCCGATGGATACGACCAACTGAACGTCAGACTTCAGCGCACGCAACGTCGAGTCCCGAGGTCCCGAGCCCCCACGCGTTGGGCCGCTTCGCGAAAGAGCGGTCCGTGCCCTGTCTCGCCCTCTCGTTCGAACGCGTCCACATGTGCGACGAGATGCCGGAGCACTTCCACGCTCGCATCCTGGTTCCGACCGCGTAACCAGCGCTCCGACAGCACGAGCGTATTCGTCTCCGGTTCATACCATCCCGGCGAGGAAGCGCGCTGACTGAGGCGCACCTGTAGGCTCGGCGCGATGAGATCGTGCTCGAAGGCGAGCTCGTCCGCGATTTCTGCCAGTTGCTGCGTGCGACGCTGCTTGAGCACCCGCCTCAGGAACGCGCTGCCGGGGATCACCGGACCGAAGGGTGGCAGCGCCACTCGATTGAATGGCGGTGGCAGCCGAAGCGCGAGCTGCGTGCGGCGCCCGGGCCGGAGCGACGCCGTCAGCGGTGTGCCGGGGTTCCGGATTGTGGCGGAACCACCGCGTGCCCCTACGGAGATGCTGCCGTGCTCCCCCCGCCATCGGCGTCGGGGAAGCAGGCGCCGCGCTGCCCACCACGCCGTACTAAGCGTCATGCGTTCAGAAATGGACATCACCAGCCCCCTTCTCGGTAGTACAAGAGGTTCCGCGTAGTCGAGCAGAACTCGCCGGCCTATCGCGGTGGTCGGGCGGGATCCGAACTCGATCGCTCAGAGAGCAGCCTCATCTCAACTCGCGGAGGGCGGTTGATGCCCCCGACGGCTGCATAGCCGGTAGGGGGTGAGGCAGATAGCGGCGCTTGGAGTATTCCACGGTGCTCAGCGGTCTCGTAGCGTCGGCGCACGAGTGACTCAGCTGAAGCCGGAACTGCAGGCCGGAGCGCGGGCACGCTCGGCTCCGTGGAGGTGGCGCGAAGTACCGCCACTACCCCGAGTAGGATCAGGGGGTCGGCAAGGTTGGCGATCCCGACGACCGGGAGGTCAACGAAGTCGGTGACATAGCCGTGCCGCACACGCTCGATCGAGTTGCCGAGTATGCCACCGAGACCGAGGCTGAGGCAGAGGGCGGTACGGGGCCTGGTGGGCACTGATTCCGCGATCGCGACGAGCAGCGCGACCGCCGCGCACGCACCTACCAGAGCCAGCAGAGGTGCCGCGCCCTCGAAGGACCCGAACGCGGCACCGGAGTTGCGGACGTGTGTGAACGTTGGTCCCCCGAAGCCGAACGCCCAGGACTCTCCGACCATAAGAAGACGCCGCACGACTCCCTTTGTCGCAAGGTCCACGACGCACGCGATGCCAGCGGCAAGCACGCAATAAGCGAGTGTAACCCTCTGTGTCTCCAGCCAGGCTCGGGCGCTCGTCATGAAACTTGCCCCTCCGGATGCTCTAGCCGATGGCACGCGGGCGAGGTACCTGCGCCGTATACAGGTCAGAGGGGAAAGTCGGTGATTTCAGCGACGACTAAGCTTCCGGACCGTCCGGAACCAAGCGGAGTGCGGGGCGGTACGGTCGCCGGTCAGTTGCTCGCCGGTCGCCAGTTCGGCGCCGAGCCTGTGCGGAGCTCGGTGACTAGGTCCGCTAGTTCCGCGTGGAGCGCACCAGCTACCTCCGTTTGGATCTCCCTATTCGCGTAGCCGATCCAGGCGCAGTCCGTATCGGTATCAAGCGGGTACGCCAGCGGCGCCCCTGCCGGATCGGTGATGAGGCAGCCGGCGCGTTCGGCGATGAGCGCGGTACAGAGGTCATAGGGGTGCGCGCAAAGTCCGATCGCGGACCCGCGCACGCGGAGTGCTTCATCGAGCAAGGGCCGCAGATCCGCTATGAATCGGTACCGTCCGGATGCGAGGAGATAGAGGCAGCCGCCGGTGGAGATGTACTGATCGTTGTACGTCGTCGCTTCGCCTGGATTGGGCGCCCCGAGCACGCGTGTCAGGACCCTATCCGCAAGCACGCCGGTGGCGGCGTGTGCGCCGTGGAAATAGTCAGCGAACACGGCATAGCCTCCCCGGACCGTCCGCGCGCTCGAGGGAGTCAAGCCGATCGCGGTCTCTCCGATCGGCATAGCTGCTGCGTCTGACTGACTGCTGCCGGCGGGAGGGAGTCGCCAGACCTCTTGGAGGGCGGGGCCGCTTTGCGAAGCGCGCATGACGATGCCCTGGTCTTGCTGGGGAGGAGGGACCTCAGTTTGGAGCGCGAAGACGATGTCGGAGAGTGTGGGTGTTGCGGTGGCGACCAACGGTGCAATGCCTGTGAGGATCCAGGCGGAGCGCTTGAGAGCGCCAAGTTCGCGAGAACCGTCGAGCGGATCGACGATCACGATGAACTCCGCTTCCTCGCGAGCTCGATCCGATGGGAAGACTGCGGTCCCAATCCCTTCTGCGACCACGCAGATCGGGATCGTTGATACCTCGAAAGTCTCGCGGACGATGCGCTCTGCAGGAAGATCGATGGCCAGGCTCACGTCACCGGCGCCGGCAGCCGAGATGCGGAGCAGCGCGTCAGCGCTCTGCTGCGGCAATTGCCGACGTACCTCGTCCCGGATCCGTGAGTGCATTTTCTCAACAAGTGCAACCAGTTCGGGGGGTGGGGTTCGAGTAGCCATCCGTCGCTCATCCCCCTCTCTTCGCGAATGCATTCACCACCGCTTCGTCGCCGAAGCGGTCGGCGAGAGCGGCCGCAACCGCCGCGCCGCCGATACCGCGAAAACTCCGCCAACCGCCAGCAGCCGCGATGCGCGACGCTACCGCCTCCGGATCGAATGGCCACCACTCGTAAGCCGCGACCTCTCCTTCATCCAGCGCCGGACGGATCATGTCCGATGGCGGCCGGGACGGGAGGTCGTATACCGAGAGAATGCCCAGATGGAATTGCTGGGCATGTCTCGCGAGCGCGACGTGTATCAGCTTGCTCGCCTCGAGCTCGAGTGACGTCTCCTCCCGAGCTTCGCGAAGCGAGGCGACCCACGGCGCGGGCCACGGCCCGTTCGCGTCGGCACGGTCGACATACCCGGCGGCGGAGCACTGCCAGATGTTCTCCGTGCTCCCCGCGTCGCGTAGGGCACCTCCAACGCGCTGGACCAGCATCTCTCCTTGTGCAACGACTACAACGTTGACGGTGAGGGGGTTCGCGAGCAACGAACCTCCAAGGTCATCGATGGAGGTACGTTCCGACTCGTAGAGCGCGGGAGCTCGTCGGTCGTGCGGATAGTAGTTACTTCCGATCACGGCCCAGAACCACGTTGGCGACAGGTCGAGGTGGAGTCGGCCCTCGGTATCGAGATCGCAGTCGTTCACGCGCAACAGACCCGGTGGCTCGGTTCTGTGACCGAAGAATGGCCTTCCCTGCGCTCGCGCCCGTGCTGCAATTTCTGGCCATGCTAGCTCCGCCTGCTGCCGAAGGAGCGTGGCCTGAGGTCCGCCTTCGAACTCGTCGTCCCGCAGTGTCGTTTCGATGCCATGCGACGCGAGGGTCCACGGGCCGCGAGCGAGCAAGCGCGCAGGGACGCCCACGGCGGCCAAGAAGTCAGTCAATGTGGGAAGGCCTTTCTATCGATCACCTAGGCAGATCTGCTGGTGAATTGTGCTGATCGGTTCGGGCGGAGCCGCTCGACTTCACTGCGCTACTAACTCGGGGAGGTTCTCTCGAGCTTCGTCGAGCGTCGCGCGGGCCTCAGTTAACTCCGCCAGCTCCTCCGACACCGTGTCCGAGCCCAACCGCTGGAGTACGACGTCGACGATCTCGCGCATCCGGTCTAGCTCGTCCAAGTACTCGTCTCGGACGTATCGCTCGACCTCGAACCGACTGACCTCGAGGTCCGCGCGTCGCGTTGGTGCGACGCTGGCGTCCTGGCCAGCGGCGTCCGTGAGTCGTGTGAGCGTGTCGACCATCGCCAGTGCGATCCGGGATTCGTAGGCCCACATCGTGGCGAGCCCGAGCCCACGCCAGGTATACGGATCGTCGAATCGAGGCTGCACGCTTGTCACGCTGCCCGCAGCGTCGGTCTCACTGAGCGGGTGAGCTAGAAATGCAGCGAGGGATGCCCGGGGACTCTCACCGCTTCCGAGCGGCCCACCGGGACCGTCAACGCCGGCAAGCGACGTCCAGGGAACCGTCAAGAGTTCGCTAAGCCCTAGGCTCCATGGATCGGGCACCTCAGACCGGTCGAGCCAGCGATTGATAAGGATCTGTCTGCGCAACGACTCCGACGCGTTCAGCGCGAGTGCCCGAGCATCCATTACCGCAGCGCTCCAGGCACGATCGTCCTGTTCAGTTACAAGCCCCCACCCGAGCTTGCCGAGCGGAGCGTCAGCATCCAGCGGTCCGGGGAGATCGTCACTGCTATGTTCGACGCGATGTAGGACGACGTCACTGTCGAAGCGAAGCCATGCATTAGAGAGGTTCGTCCGGCCCCAGGCACCGTAGTCTTGGAACTGAACGCGGCCGAGCGCTCGAACCTCGGGAGAAACCAGTTCTCCGTGCCCCTCGTCGAACACACCGGCGTGGCTCCGGAAGTCGAGTACCCATGGCGCGAGGTCATGGTTCCAGAGTCGCAACACACCGGCGTGCCCAACATCCTCCGCTATGGACTGCAGCCAGTTGCGGACTATCAGCTTTTCGGCGGGATACCGAACGTTCTCACCGGTCAGCACCTCGTAGAGCACCCGCGGAGCGAACACTCGCTCGTTGAAGACCGCGAAGACACCGCGGTTGAGCACAGCCCGGCGGATCCCGGCAACAAGCTGTTTGTGATCGGCACTGGTGCGCAGTGGCCTCGCCAAGAAGTTGCTCTCCGTCAGGAACGGAGACATTGGCCTTTCTCCCGGTGCGACTGCCTGGAAGTAGGTGAGGGCCCACGGTGCAAGCCATGCACCGCCCAGCGTGCTGGAGGTCACCAGGTAACCTGACTCGATTGCCCCATCAGTGGCCACTGCATCGGCCGCGATCAGATCGGATTGCGCGACGCGGGAGAAGAATCCACGTAAATTCACCGGAGTCATCGCTCACCTCCCTACCGGCTGGATAGGCTCGTCATGCACCCAGTCCGCGGCCTGGGCCAGCCCTTCATATAGTGGCCGGTCATCGAGGAGTCTGCGGATGACGAAGCGCAAGGAGAGCGCCTCGTGAGGTTGGCGTAAGCGGGCGGCTGCCTGGTCGGCCCAGCCACCCCTCACCTCCGGGGCCGCGACGAGTGTCCGAAGCAGAAGATTCACATCCAGCGGCGCGTGAAACATCGCCTTCCAGCCTGATGGGGACGAGATGCCTGCCCTCTCCGCGTTCTGCCATGGGAGTTCCAGCGTGCGTTGCGACTCAAGCGTCCCGGCGATCTCGACAAGTTGGCGCACGGCTGCGATCCCTCGTGAGTGTTGAGGACCCCACAACTCCCGTTCTGAGAGCCAATCGGAGAACTCTTCGGATGCGATGGATACCCAACAGTCATCCGGTGCACGCCCGGAGTTACCGAGTCGCGCACTACAGAAGGCGGCGTACGCGCCGAGCAAAGCCGCGAGGCGAGTGTCTCCCCAGCAGAACTCCAGGAACGCTTGGTTCGTCGGGAGGTCGCCCTGCTCCAAGTGACGGTGTTGCTCGCCCCCTACGGCGTCCGAGCCACCGGATGCCAATCGCCAGGCTTCACCGAGCGTACTCGCCGCGATCACCATGGCTTCCGGCTCTCCACCGCTCTCGAACGCATCTTCCTGCGCCACAATCAGCTGCGCATCGGCGCCGAATTCGGCCTGGAGTGCTGCGAATTTCTGATGCAGACCGGTCGCAGCGTGGGTACCACCAAGCGGGCGCAACAAACCATCGACATCGAGCTCGGAGGAACCGGCCACCGCTGGTTCAAGCGGCCGATTGAGGTACGCGCTGACGATCCCGAGGGCGAAGGCGAGCGAGAACGACTCGCCCGCGATCGCATCAGCAGTGGCATCGATCGCAACTGGCTGCTGGGCTAGGAGACGCGGGTCGGTTGCCGGGATGCCCAGGAGCGTAGACGCGGCTCGGCGCGCACGAAGGAACGACGCGATGGTGTTATCAGCGAGTGATCCGATCACCTGCTCTGCGTGGGGGCCAATAGTGATCGTCGCCACGCTGCCGGTCGGGTCGGTCGCGTCATAAGCAGCAGCGAGAACCCCTGTAACCTGCCCGGGCGGGCGCTGCGCAGACTCACTCGTCACGTTCGATCTCCAGCCATCCACGCGGGAACCGCTCGTAGTGGAGGTCCTCCAACGTGATGAGCAGGTCGGATCCCACGTCGCGCTGCCATGGCCCCTGGCGCTCATCACTCGCCATGCGATACCGCCACTGTGCCGGTTCGTTCGCGTGCACCCGCACTGCGAGCACTGGCGCAACCTCAAGGGTCGCGGTGACGCCGGGCATCGCGGTCGACAGCATCATTTCAGCTTCGTGGGACGTGTCGGCGGCGGCAGCCCCCGCGACCGGTTGATTGCGCACGAAGCGATCGATGGCGTCCACGAGCAGCCTGATGAGCACGGGCGCAACGGAAGGATCGCCTGCGGTTGTGGCCTGGACCTCCCCAGATACGGCACGCACCGAGGGCGTAGCCTGAAGCAGGAGTTCCGCCGAGTCTGACGAGAGCCTCACGTCGCTGGAGAACTCAAGGACCGCTTGCCCAGCATCGTCGGTCTCCGTCTCCGCAATCACCTTGCCGACATTCCGCAGCGCGATGCCCATGCGAGCGACCGGTGCAAACGTAGCGTCATGGACCTCGACGGCAATCTGCTGTGGTCCGTAGATTGCGAGTTCGACGCGGAACTCCGCGCCCCCGGTATCGCCAGGGATCTGGTACGCGCGGAACGCGTAGGGACCCGAGCTCGTCGACTGATCCCGCTGCGGTGCCGGCTGCGCCGGAGGCAGCATCTGAAGGGCGTTCAGAAAGGCCTGTGGGAATTCGCATGCGGCTAGCCATTCATCCTTGAGACGCCTAACGGCGGCGCCAGCAATGCCCTCCGGTGGATGGGACGTTCCCGCTTCCGACTCGACACGTCGCACGAAGAGTTCGGCTCGAGACTCTTGCTGCAATCGAGTCACGCCAGCAGAACGCCACGCTGGCAGTACTGGCACTTCCTCGAGTTCGATCGCGAATGCGAGTGCTGCCCGGACCACCGTCGCCCGATCGATCTCATCGTCTCCGAGCACACCGTCGACCAGCAGCTGGAGGTACAGTGGGCTACACTCGGCGAGCCGGGCGGCAGATTCCACCGGGATCTGGACGCTGGCCGAGCGGAGCGTCGCGGCGAGGCACATGCCCTCGATGCTCGCGTTCGGATTGAACGGCCGGCCCCGGAGCAACTCGTCCTTGATGCGTCGATAGTCGAGCCTCCAATGCTGGCTCGCCGCCATGTCCGGTCGTATCTCGGTTCTCACAACTATGCTCCTGCCTGCCTCGTGAGACTGTTCTTGTGCAATGCCATCAGACACGCCATCGCTTCGTCGTACAGCGTGTCGACAGACCAGGTGTTGATGTCCCGTGGCGCGGGGATACTACGAAGCTCGTAGGAGCGGTGCGCGACGTCCAGCGCGGACTCGATGTCGACGCGTTTCGTCTCCTCACGCGCGAACGCGCGGAGAAACTGCGTGGCCGACTGTACGAGCGGATGGTCCGGAGGGAATCCCAAGCTCGTCGCGACCGTGACTGCCATCTCGCGCTCGTCCGGCGGGAACATCAATACTCCCACCCCTCCTTGCTCACTAGGGTCGGAAGGATCGACGATTCGGGCGTATCGGATACCGTCCCGGACTACGGTGTTCAAGCCGGGCACGTCGTCTGCGAGTTTCGTGATCAACTCACGCCAAGTTCGAGCATTCCCCCCATCGAGCCAGCAAAAGGCGAAGTACCTGTACACGAGATCGACCAAGCGATCCAAGATCTCATCGCGTGTTGGTACCGAGAAATAGCGATGGGTAGCGGGATTGAAGTACCATCGCTGTCGATCCTCGTCTGGCCAGTGCGCGATGCGCCCGAACTCCCTGCCTCTTGGCAGCCATGCATTGACCGCTACAAACGCTAACTCGAACACGGGTATAGTCTGTCGATGCTGCCAAAGGGCGTTGGTCGCGGCCTGGTCGATCGCCGCTCGACGTGGATCGGATTGAGCAGCCTCACGCCACGTCCGATACGCTCCGGTGTTGATACGGAACAAATTCCATTCAGGCCAGGTGTCGATGACGAACCCGGCGAGCGAGACCTCTCGCGAATCGTGTGCCCTTCCCCACCGCGTCGCGAGTCCTTCGGTGATGCCGCGAGGAAGGCCGAGCTCGGGCGGGCCTGGATGTTGTTCCCAAAGCAAAGGCCAGGAATCAACTCCGTGAGAAAGGGCCTTCCCGACCGCCGCGCCGAGCTCCTCCGCGGCAATCGCTGAGAGATCGGGAACCTGCTCGTCGAGAACCCGCTCACCGTACTCCGCGCTCGAGGCCGAGCTCGGACTATACTCATGCGACTGGACAGCGTCGTATCTCATGATCTCCTCCTGTAGATGAGGGGGGAAATGGCGCCGATCGCGTTCGCCCGAGTTTCCCAGACCTATCCGTCTATCATCTGGCTTGCAACGTCGGGTCGCCCACGACGAACCAGGGGCCGTACCAACCGGCATCGATGGTGAGCGGCTTGTCAGCGGGAGATGTAGTCCCGCTGCTCGTGTGGTCACGCAGCCGCTGACCACCAGCAACGAGGTGCAACGTATCCAGGGCACGGCTGGCCACATTGGGTGCACTCGCGAGTGCTTCGAGCCGCCGGCGGGCCGTCTGCACCGCCTGGCCGAGGTCGAGCGCGCCAGTGGGCTCATGATCACCCCAGCCCAGCGCTGGCTCCTGTCCCGTCAGTCCGGCGTGCAGCAGATCGCTGAACGCCACCCCGGCGGCATCCGGCACCGGACGGCAGGACGCCACCGCAGCGCGGGCACCGGTTGCTGCCAGCAGCTCTCGCAACACACCAAGGAACTCGTTCGTCGCCTGCTCCCCGAAGTCTCCCGTGCTGCATCCGGTGAGCACGATCACATCGGCTTGCACCCTCAGGGCGAGCACTTGGTGCGCAGATAACCATTCGCCGTTCGTGTGCAGCAGCAGGCCATCGCGTCCGGCATGGCAGGCGATGTGCAGCACCACCAGCTCACCGACATGTCCCAGAAGACGCTTCGCGACGTCGCCCTTGTCGTCGATGAAGCACTTCCCCCGGCCTGGGTAGTAGCGCCGCTGCACGTGCCGTACCTCCGTACGCACGTTGGGGATGGCGGTGTAGCCCTGCGGACTGCTCGCCGCGCCGAGGAACTGGAGGCCCTGCTTCGACGCGGCCTTCTTCTCGCGGTCAGCAACGAGCAGCCCCGCGGCGGGTATGATGCTTACGTCGAGGTCGATGAGCAGGTGGAACGGGACGGTGGCAAGCATACCGTGGGGGCTCACCAAGAGGCGGGTCGTGCCGTCGGGGAGTTCGCCGAAGAGCGTGGGACGCAGTCCAGCGCCGGCCTGCACCGTGCTCCACCACGGAGCGGCGAGCGCCCAACCCTGCCGATCTCGAGTGCGCTGCATCCAGTTGGAGAG
>JBJHDC010000006.1:0-41867 GCA_050486345.1 Dehalococcoidia bacterium
CGCACACGGTCAACCGCCAGTGGAGGCACATCTCTGATGGCACGCCCAAAGAGGTGGCCACGCAGGTCTTCACCTGTAATGACCGCATGCACACCAGCCAGGGCCCGCGCGGCCGTCGTGTCGATGCGCACGATTCTCGCGTGGGCGTACGGGCTGTGGAGAGAACGCCCGTAGAGTTCTCCCGGGAGAATCACGTCGGCCGCGTAACGCGCGCTGCCCGTGACCTTCTCGACACCGTCGATGCGGGGCACACGCGTGCCGATGACCTCGTACGTCCGACTGACCATGCGAGTCTCCCTATTGCTGCCACATTGCTGGCACCGTGGACCGGTCTCCTCCGTACCGCTCACCACAGGGGTGGGAGCGGGGTGGTAGGATTCCACCCTGCGTATCGAGTTCGCGTACCGGCTGTCAAGTCAGCGCCCTGATCGCTGCGCCGGACGCAAGCGCCACGCAACCTGTCACGGGCACACAGCACGACGGAAAGTGCAGGTTTTCATGGACGAAGAGATGACTCGAACCGTCCGGTTCCGGGTGAACGGCGAGGAGCGCGAGGCGGAAGTCCCCGTGCGCCGCACACTGGTGGACATGCTCCGCTACGAGCTGGGACTGACGGGCACGAAGGAGGCCTGCAGCGTGGGCGTCTGCGGTGCATGCACCGTGCTGCTCGATGGCCGGATTGCAGCATCATGCATCACGCTGGCAGTCCAGGCCGATGGCGCCGACATCAGCACCATCGAGGGCATCGGTAGCCCCGAGGAACTCCACCCGCTGCAGCAGGCGTTCATCGATCACGGTGGGTTCCAGTGTGGTATCTGCACGCCGGGCCAAATCGTCGCCGGCACCGCTCTACTGGAAGAGAACGCCTCGCCCAGCGAGGACGAGATCAAGGACTGGATGATGGGTAACCTCTGCCGCTGCACCGGCTACTACCAGATCATCGAGTCCATCCAGGCAGCTGCTGCCACCATGCGGCAGGATGCCTAGCGATGCTGGACTTCTACTTCCACACCCCCACCACTCTGGACGAAGCACTGGACCTGCTGGAGGAGCACGAGGACGACGGACGACCCTTCGCCGGTGGCACCGCACTCGTGGTGATGATGAAGCAGTCGCTCGTGGCGGCGGATCACATGATCAGCCTCGCCGGCATCCCCGGCCTCAGCGGCATCCGCCGCGAGGATGACGGTCTGCACATTGGAGCACTCACCCATCACCGCGAGGTGGAGACCTCCCCGCTGGTTCGCGAGGTCGCACCGCTGCTGGCGGACGTGTACAGCCACGTGGCCACGGTGCGCATTCGCAACGTCGCCACGGTCGGCGGCGGTCTCGCCCACGCTGATCCAGCGCAGGACCCCCCTGCGGGCCTGATCGCGCTCGATGCGAAGGTGAAGCTGGTCTCGAAGTCGGGCGAGCGTGTGATTCCCGTCGATGAACTGTTCGTCGACTATTATGAGACCGTCATCGAGCCGAACGAGTTGCTCACGGAGGTCATCGTGCCCGCCACTGCGCCAGGCGCGCGCTGGGTCTACAAGAAGTTCCTGCCCCGCACTGCGGACGACTACGCCACCGTCGCCGTTGCCGCCGTCGCGCAATCTGCGAACGGCAACGTGGACCACCTCCGCGTGGCGCTTGCTGCCGCCGGGTCGACCCCCATCCACGCCACCGAGGTGGAACAGGCACTGCAGGGCACGAATGCAGACATGGATGCAGTTCGTCGGGCAGCCGAGGCGGTGGCGGACCAGGTCGATCCACTCGATGATTTCCGCGGCTCATCTGAATATAAGCGAGACATGGCCGTGGTCTTCACGCGGCGCGCACTGCAAGACGTATTGGGAGTGACTGAATGAGATTCGAGCACACAGTGCTGGTGGAGGCGCCCCGCGATCGGGTGCAGGCGTTCCTCGATGACTTCGAACAGGCGTCGCAGTGCGTACCTGGTCTTGAGGAGATCCGCGAGGTTGAGCCGGACCACTACGAAGGGCGCCTGCGGCTCAAGGTCGGGCCGCTGGGGTTCAGCATCGCCGGACAGGCATACCTCCAGCGTGACGAGGCCCATGAGGGCTGGAAGATGCGTGGCGAGGGCCACGACCGACGCGTGGGCGCGGGCGTTGTCGCCGACCTCGAAGCAAACCTGCGCGAGGTCAGCGAATCATCCACCGAAGTGCTCATGCAGGCGGACGTGCAGTTCTCGGGCCGTCTGGCGGAGCTGGGCCAGCCCCTGATCAAGCGGAAGTCTGACCAGATGGTGAAAGAGTTCGCAGAGAACCTGAAGAAGGCGCTGGCGGACTAGCCTTCACCCAGAACCCTGTCTGAGGCACGAGTGTGGTGCATTCGACTGCGTCCCTAACGCAGTCGTGATGTATCGTCTCGCGAGTACGTGAACCACAAGTCACAAACAAGGAGAACGCCCGTGAAGCGCAGCACCGATCGCACGCTTACCACCCATGTCGGCAGCATGATTCGCCCCGAGAACGTGCTGCAGTTCCAGCAGAAGATCACGGCTGGCGAGCCCATCGATCAGGCTGCGTACCTGGAGACGCTCCGCACGGAAGTCACCGGTGTGGTTCAAATGCAGGCCAACGCGGGCGTCGACGTGGTCAGCGATGGCGAGTTCGGCAAGTCCGGATGGACCGGCTACGTCTTCAACCGCATGACCGGCTTCGAGACGCGCGAGGTCGAAAAGCCGAAGGTCGGCTTCCGCGGCTGGGACGCAGAGGGGCGGTTCAAGGAATTCTACGACCAGTCCATGCCGAACCTGATCGGCGTGCGTCAGAACGTGTGCATCGGTCCGGTCGAGTACACCGACGAGGGCAGGGCGCAGATGCGCCGTGACGTAGAGAACCTGAAGGCGGCACTGGATCAGGTACAGGTGGAGGAGGGATTCCTCCCCGTCGTTGCCCCGTGTTCGATCTCCGTCAACTACAAAAACGAATACTACGCGAGCGACGAGGAGTTCCTCTTCGCCGTCGCTGAAGCACTGCACGAGGAATACAAGATCATCACGGACGCTGGCCTCATCGTGCAGGTAGACGACGCGATCTTGATGAACCTCCACGACCCGGTGGTGGACTCCGGCCAGGACTTCCGCGCCTGGGTGGACATGAACATCGAGGCCCTCAACCACGGCCTCCGAGACATCCCGGAAGAGCAGGTCCGCTATCACCTCTGCTGGGGCTCGTGGCCGGGTCCGCACACCACCGACCCGGAGCTCAGCGGGATTGTCGACCTACTGCTGAAAATCGACGCGCAGGCCTACTCGATCGAGGCGGCGAACCCGCGGCACGAATGGGAGTGGGTCGTCTGGCAGGACACGAAGCTACCTGACGGCAAGATCCTGCTGCCGGGGATGGTCAGCCACGCGATTGCGCACGTGGAGCACCCGGAGCTGGTTGCCCAGCGCATCAAGCGGTACTCGGACCTCGTTGGCCCCGAGAACGTGATCGCCAGCACCGACTGCGGCTTCGCGCAGGGGTCAGCGACCGCACGCCAGCACAACTCGATCGTGGAAGCGAAGCTCGAGGCTCTCGCCGAGGGTGCCCGCCTCGCAACCGAGCGCCGCTAGCTTCTCAGCGCAACGTCAGAACGCCCCCGCTGGCCTCGAGGCTGGCGGGGGCGTTTCGTTGTCGGGATCTCGCGCCGAAGTTAGCTGGCAGCGACGGCCTCGGGCGGGGCTTCCAGCATGTAGCCCATGCCGGGGAACGTGCGGATCACGGACTCATCCGGGCGGTCCGGCTCCAGCTTGCGGCGCAGGCGGGAGACCCACACACGCAGGTACTGCACATCATCGCGGTACTCGGGGCCCCACACGCGCGAGAGGATCTCAGCGCTGAGCATCACCTTGCCGCTGTTCTCGGCCAGCGCCTGCAGCAGGTTCCACTCCGTGCGCGTGAGAGAGAGCACCTCCCCGCTCCGCGTCACCACGCGGCGTTCGAGGTCGATCTCCAGGTCACGCACGTTCAGGATCGGTTCGCCCGCGTGTGCGGACCGCCGAATCCGTCGCAGCACCGCTCGCACCCGTGCGCTGAGCTCTTCCGGGCTGAATGGCTTCACGACGTAGTCGTCAGCACCCATTTCAAGACCAAGGACTTTGTCCACGTCGTTCGCTCGCGCCGTCAGCATCACGATAGGCGTAGCGGACCGCTCACGTACAGCACGCATGACTTCGTACCCGGACATCCCGGGCAGCATCACATCAAGAAGAATCAGATCGGGCCGTTGCTCCTCGATGACCTGAAGCGATTCCTCACCGCTGCCTGCGGTGAGCACGCGGAACCCGTCCTCGCTGAGCTGCATGCGCACTAGCTTGAGGATCCCCGGGTCGTCATCAACGACCAGGATCACAGAGGTCTGTTGCATGGATGTGCCCCCTCGAGTGACACGAGCGCCGGTCCATGCCGACATTCCCGGTTGGGTGTCGCCGCATCAACGAGCACGCGATTCCCCGCCACCACTATCAGTCAGCGTACCAACGGTACGTTACAGAAGCCTTACACCCCCTGCTAACGGCTCGCAGCGTTCTACCAACCGTGGACCGGCCACCCTTCCGCCTAGGCACCGCCGGGCGGCCGCGTTGCTACGACACCCGCCTTGATGAGTGAGTGGAGGCGCTCGAGCGGCTCTCCGAGTAGGCCGCAGACCGCGTGCTCATTTCCGTCTCCGTAAGTGGGGCCGGACCCCGTCACCCCATGGATGCCGCGCCTTGAACGCCAGGCGGTGCGGCTGTGCGGGAAATGCCCCATCTCCGGGTGTTCCCGCCATGAGAACGCCTCCCGGTGCGTCAGATGCGGATCCCGGTGCACCTCCCCAACGTCGAGGACCGCCCCGGCGGCTACCCCCGCAGCCTGCAGGGCGTACATGGCCTCGTAGTGCCCTCGTCCCCCGGTCCATGCCTCGATGTGTGCGTCGATCTCGTCGTGGTGCTCGTGACGAAGCGCCGCGGTGGCGTACCCGGGCGCTGCTGCGAGATCCGGCTGGCCGATCGTCGTCGCGAGGGCGCGCCACTGCTCATCGTTCTCCACGCACACCGCCACCCACTCGTCGTCGCCGGCGCAGCGATAGACACCTTGCGGCGCGAGCCAGGCGTGGCGGTTGCCGATGCGGGTCTGCGTGCGACCATTCATGCCCACGTCCAGCAGCGCGGGGGCTAGTAGCTGCAGTTCTCCCTCCAGCATGGAGAGCTCAATGCGCTGGCCCTCGCCCGTGCGGCGGCGGTGGCGGAGCGCAGCCATCGTTGCGAGCGCAGCCGTGAGACCGGCGTTGTAATCGCAGTAGAACTGCGCCGGCTTGCCGGGGCCGCGGTCCGGATAGCCGGTGAGGTGGGAGAGGCCGCTCATCGCATCGATACCCGGCCCGTAGGAGCTGCGATTGGCGTACGGTCCGGTCTTTCCGAAGGCCGGCATGGAGACGAGGATGATGTCCTCACGCGCCTCGCACAGTTGCGGATACTCGACACCCAGATTCCCCAGCACGCGCGGCGCGAAGTTCTCCAGCACCACGTCGCTCCGCTCCACGAGGCGCAGGAAGAGCTCGCGTCCTTCCGGGTGACCGATGTTGAGGCTGAGCAGCCGTTTGCCGCGATGGAGGTCGTTGAAGAACGGGATGCGGTTCCACGGGTGGTCCGGCGCACCCTCGATGGGTGGCGGGGCGGCGGTCTGTGCGGCGGTGCGGGCGCCGGGTGCCTCCAGCTTGATCACCTCGGCGCCGAGGTCCGCGAGCACGCACCCCGCCACCGGCCCGGCCACTGCGGTGGTGAGCTCCAGGACGCGGATGCCCTCGAGCGGCCGGGTCACGCCACCACCCCCGACCGCCGCAACGTCTCCACCTCGTCCGCATCGAGGCCCAGCACGTCGCTGAGGACGGTGTCGGTGTGCTCACCGAGGAGCGGCGCGCGCTCGACGTGCCACGGCGTGCCACTCAGGAACGCCGCTGCGCCGGGCTGCGGCACCCGGGGCGCCACGGGGTGGTCGACTTCGACGAGAAATCCTCGCTCTTCCAGGTGCGCATCACCCAGGATCTCAGCGGGCGTCAGGACCTCTGTAAACGGCAGGCGCAGCTCCTGCGCCATGCGCACGATCTCAAACTTCCCCTTGTCCGCCAGCCATTTGTCCATGGTCGCGTCGATCGCGTCCGCGTTCCCGTTCGGCGTGTCCATAAGCTCGTCGAGCCCCATGTCCGGCATCAGTACGGCAAGCAGATCGAGGTGGCGGTTGTTGGAGTGAGCATGGACCCAGCCGTCCAGACACGGACGAAGCGTGGAAGGATACGAGTACTTTGGGTTCGTGAAGAGCAGCCGCGCCCCTGCACGCACGGGCACGTGGCCATCGAAGTGGTAGCCCTGCGCGAGCCCGCCGAGGAGCATCAGCGCCGCCTCCACCGCTGCGACGTCGAAGTAGTCCCCTTCGCCGTGTACCTCGCGATGGGTGATACCGGCCATCAGCGCGGCGGCGGCGTGCAGGGCGGCGTGCTGGAGCACGAGGTCGTCGTACGGCTTCACCGGCTCCCGGTCGGGGTCGCCGTTGAGCTTCAGGTAGCCGCCCAGCGCGCAGTCCACGATCTCCGCGCCACGGAAGCCAGCATACGGCCCATCCTGTCCGAAGTGAGTGGCCGACACCATGACCAGGTCCGCCCGCGAGGCGAGCAGATCGTCGTATCCCAGCCCGCGCTCGGCGAGATAGCCCGGCTCGAAGCTTTCGATCAGCGCGTCCGCGCGCACCACCAGTTCGCGGAGCAGCTCCTGCCCCTCGGGCGTCTCGAGGTCGATCACGATGCTGCGCTTGGCGGCGTCGAGGTGGAGGTGGCGGGCCCCGGTGCCAGGGTCGGGCGTGTCGCCGGGGAACGGCGGCCACGACCGCAGCGGGTCACCGCCGGGCGGCTCGATCTTGATCACCTCTGCGCCGAGCCCGGCGAGCAATCGCCCCGCCATCGCGAAGCTGCCCTGCGTGAGGTCGAGCACCCGAATGCCATCGAGGGCGCCAGTCATCCTGCCTCCGGTCCCGCGGCTGCGTCATGTGACGCCTGAACCCGCAGGGAGTATAAAGTGAACGCGGATTTACCACCTGACGCCTTGTATGGTGCGGGTAGGCTCTCGCTCGGAAGGACGCGTCCGCATGGCCCGCATGAAGGATCTCAGCCAGCGCTACTGCATCGTCGGTGTCGGCAACACCGCCTACGGGGTGAACCCCGGTGTGTCGCAGCTGGCCCACAACGTACTCGCCATTCGTGCCGCGCTGGAAGACGCCGGCCTGCAGGCCTCGGACCTGGACGGCGTGCTCACGAAGGCGCCGACCTCCACGTTCCCGATGCTGTGGGCGCCGAAGGTGGCCGAGGCGCTGCGAGTGCAGCCGAAGGTAACCGCGACACTCGATCAGGCTGGCGGGAGCAACATCGGCCTGATCCAGTATGCGATCAGCGCCATCGAGCTCGGCCAGGCCGACATGATCGCCATCTCCTACGGCGACAACCCCCGCACCGGCACGCGCGAGAGTTACGCGCGGCCGCGGGGAGACGACGCGGCGGCGGGGCTGTTCGGCGCGCCGTCCTCGTACGCCATGATCGCGCGCCGCCACATGCACGAGTACGGCACCACGCCGGAGCAGCTTGCGAACGTGGCGATCACGCACCGCTACCACGCGAGCATGAACCCGAACGCGCAGTTCCAGGACCCGATCGACCTCGATGACTACATGAACGCGCGCTGGGTGGCGGAGCCCTTCCGGCTGCTCGACTGTTGCCCGGTCTCGGACGGTGGCGCGGCCTACATCGTCACCAGCGAAGCGCGCGCGAAGGACCTGGCGAAGCAACCCGTGTACATCGAGGGGCTCGGCCAGGGCCATCCGGCGTGGGACTTCTACCGCCGTCCAGAACTGGCCACCAGCGGTGCGCGCATCTCGGGCGAGGCGGCGTTCCGCTCCGCCGGGCTCGGCCCGCAGGACATCGACTTCTGCGAGATCTACGACTGCTTCACCATCGTTCCGCTCGTCACCCTCGAGGAGTACGGCTTCTGCGAGAAGGGCGAGGGGGGCCACCTGTACGAGGAGGGCCGCACACGCATCGACGGTGAGCTCCCGGTGAACACCTCGGGCGGCCTGCTCTCGGAGACCGGCATGCCGGGCACCCAGCTGGTGGTGGAGGCCGTGCGGCAGCTGCGCGGCGAGGGCGGCCCGCGCCAGGTGCCGAATGCGGAGGTCGGCCTCGTGAGCCAGCAGGGTGGCATCATGACCACGCACGCCACGATGATCCTGTCGAAGGGCGGCTAGCCGTGACCACTGTCGACCCCACCTTCGCCCCCTTTGCGGAGTTGCTCCCGGACGTCACCGACCAGACGCGCGAGTACTGGGACGGCCTCGCCGCCGGCGAGCTTCGCCTACAGCACTGCACCGCCTGTCGCAGCTATCAGCACCCGCCCGAGAGCTTCTGCTACCACTGCCCGAGCACCCACCTCGAGTGGGAGACGGTGCCGGGACATGGTGAGATTTACTCGTTCATCGTGGTGCACCAGCGCTATCACCCGGCCTTCGCCGAGCACCTCCCATACGTGGTCGCCACCGTGCAGCTGGACGAGGGCCCGCGCATGCTCGCCACCATGTTCGAGGAGCCATGGAGCGTGGCCATCGGCATGCGCGTCCAGCCTCGCATCGAGCGGGTGAGCGAGGACCGCGGCGTGCTGTTCTTTGAACGCGAGGCCTAGATGCCGATCCAGAAACCCTGGAATACCTGGGACGACTCCCTGCCCACGAAGGCTCTCCCGGGCGCGATGGGCGTGTACGAGCTCGCCGATGAGAACCAGCAGGTCATCTACATCGGCAAGGCGGGCGCCCGAGCCCCCTTCGGGCTGCGCGGCGAGCTGTTCCGCCACTTCAGTACGGCGGAGCGGCTGGCCGGCGAGAACTGGACGCACCCGCAGATGGGTCACGACCTGGAGATCCTGAAGCAACGCGCCCGCTACTTCCGCTACGAGATCAACCACCAGTACTACAGCCGCTGGATCGAGCTGCTCACGCGCTACCGCGAAGATTTCGAGACGCTCCCGCCGGGGAACCTCGAGGACCCGGAGCACGTCCCGCACCTCGGCCGCTATCACTGGAAGAGCGAGGACGGCAAGTGGATTTCCAACTGAGCGACGAGCAGCAGCTCATCATCCAGAACGTCCGCCGCTTCATCCGCGAGGAGATCCGCCCGCTGGAGGCGGACCTCGATCCTGACGCCATCGACCTGCCCCAGGAACACTTTGACCGCCTGGTGGCGATGACGAAGGAGATGGGGCTCTTCCAGATGGGCGTGCCCGTCGAGTTCGGCGGCGCGGGTGTGGACATGATCACGCAGACGCTGGTCGCGGAGGAGCTCTCGCAGCACCGCGCGGGCCTCTACGCCCCCGCCTACGGCGTCTTCGGCCACAACCCGCCGGCGCAGCTCTACATGGGCACGGACGAGCAGAAGGAGAAATACCTCTATCCCACCATCCGAGGTGAGAAAGAGGGCTTCTTCGGCCTCAGCGAACCGAGCGGCGGATCCGACCCGGCACGGGCGATCCAGACACGCGGCGTGCGCGACGGTGACGAGTGGGTGATCAACGGCGGCAAGCTCTGGAACTCCTACGCGGACACCGCCGACTACGGCATCGTCTACGTGCGCACGGATCCCACGAAGGGGCGCCAGGGCATCTCCGCCTTCATCGTGGATACGGACACACCGGGATTCCGCGTGGAGCGGCTGGTACAGGTGCTGCGCGCGCACTACACCACGGAGCTCTCGTTCACGGACATGCGCGTGCCGCACGCGAACCTGCTGGGTGAAGAGGGCGGCGGCTTCGCGCTCGCGAACGACTACCTCGCCCGCAACCGCATCCCGTACAGCGCGGCGAACACCGGTGTCGCGGTGAACGCGCACGAGATGGCCGTGGACTGGGCGAAGCAGCGCGTCACCTTCGGCGAGCCGCTCGCCAACCGCCAGGCGATCCAGTGGATGCTGATCGACAACGAGATCGACATCAAGACCGGACGCTGGGCGAACCTCAACGCGGCGGATCTCGCCGAGCGGGGCCTCCCGTTCCGCTTCGAGTCCTCGATGGCCAAGCTGCTCTGTAGCGAAGGCGCCGGGCGCGTGGTCGACCGCAGCATGCAGATCTTCGGTGGCCTCGGCATGAGCAAGGACCTGCCACTCGAGCGCTGGTACCGCGAAATGCGCATCCGGCGCATCGGCGAAGGTCCGTCCGAGGTGCAGCGGATCGTCATGGCCCGTGACATCCTGAACATCAGAAGCGGAAGCTAGTCACTCCCCCTCTCCTCGAAGGAGGCGAGGGGGTCGGGGGTGAGGTTCTCAATGACCATCGATTTCGACGTCCAGGACAAGATCGCCCTGATCACCATGAACCGACCGGAGGCGCTCAATGCGCTGACACCGGAGATGTACCGACAGCTCTCGGAGGCGTGGGTCGAGGTGCGCGACAACCCGGACATCTGGGTGGCCGTCGTCACCGGTGCATCGCAGCCGGAGCGCACGCCGGAGCGCCAGGTGTTCTGCGCCGGCGCGGACCTGAAGATCACCATCCCCGGGCAGCGGGACCAGGACAACTACCAGTTCTGGCAGACGCAGAGCGAGCAGATCCTGAACCGCGGGCTCGAGGTCTGGAAGCCGGTGGTCGCCGCGGTGAACGGCCTCTGTCTCGCCGGTGGTATGACCCTGCTCATGGCAACGGACATCCGGGTCGCCTCCGAGCACGCGATGTTCGACCTCTCCGAGGTGAAGCGCGGCATCCTCCCCGGCAACGGCGGCACCCAGCGCACGATCCGCCAGCTCCCCTACCCGATCGCGATGGAGGTGCTGCTCCTCGGGCGGCGCCTGTCAGCGGACCGCGCCGCCCACTTCGGCTTCATCAACGAGGTCGTGCCGCACGACACCGTGCTCGATGTCGCCATGGAGCGCGCGCAGGAGCTGCGCGGCATGGCGCCCCTGGCCGTGCGCGCGATCAAGGAGCTCTCCGTGCGCGCGCAGTACATGCCGCTCAGCGACGGCCTCCGCCTGGAGGAGGCGATGCAGGCCCGCCTGCGCCAGACGGACGATTCGAAGGAGGGGCCCCTCGCCTTCGCGGAGAAGCGCCCTCCGAACTTCACCGGCAACTGACTTCTGATCGTCTGATCCCCTCTCCCTGTGGGAGGGGGATAGGGTGAGGGGGCGCCGAAGGCGCTCTGAACGGACGCGCATGCCACTCCTCGAACTCCACCTGCACACCAAGGCCGGCTCCGCGGATTCCGCGATTACCACGGACGCGCTGGGGCAGCGGGCGCAGGAGCAGGGCACGCACGGCCTGGTGGTTACGGAGCACTTCCGCGTGTGGACCGCATGGGAGCGCGAGGCCTTCGAGGCACGCTGGGAGATTCGTCTCTACCCGGCCATCGAGGTGACCACCAACCGCGGCCACGTGATTGTGATCGGAGCCGAACCGGCAGAGCCGCTACCCGGCAGCGTGGAGGAGCTCCTCCCGTACGCGCGGGAGCGCGAGTACACGACGATCTGGGCGCACCCGTTCCGCCACTACTTCGATCAGATCCACCCCAGCCAGCGTCCGCCGTTCGCGCCCGGCCTCAGTCCTGCCCAGCTCGCCGAAGACCCCACGCTCGCGCTCGTCGATGCGATCGAGGCGGTCAACGGCGGGTGCACGGAGCTGGAGAACTCCCTCGCAGCCGAGGTGGGCCTGCTGCTCGGCAAGCCGCTCACGCTCGGAAGCGACGCGCACGATGTCGAACATATCGGCACGCACCGCATCGAGATCCCCGCGCTGCCCGCAGATATGCGCGAACTGGGAGAGCTGGTGCGCGGGCTACGTGACGCCGTCACCCTGGACATCCGCCGGACTGACTAGAACTGCAGCGTGATGCCCTCCTCCGCCGCGAGGGTGCGGAACCAGTTGATCACCTCCGAGTGATACGGGATCCCCTCGGCGCGGCGCTTCTCGGTCTCTTCGGCCTCGATCTGGCCGGGGTAGACGACGCGCTCGTGGCCCGGTGCGGGCGGCGTGTCCTTCAGGCCCTGCAGGAACGTGTCCATGTCGGCCTTGAACTTGTCGGCGTCCACGAAGGCATCGATGCGATACGCCATCAGATGGAAGCCGGGCGTCATCGCCACAAAGCTGGGACCAATGCCGGTGAGCGTGCTGCACATGATGTCGACGATGGCAGCGAAGCCAGTGCCCTTGTGTGAACCGTTCTCGCGGGTTCCGCCCATTGGCAGGAGGTAGCACTGGTCGGGGACATCGACGGACTCCATGATGGGCGCGCCATCGAGGGTCGCGATCCACGCAGGCTCCACCTGCGCACCCACCCGCTGCGCCAGCCGCAGCTTGTTCTGCGCCACCTGCGAAGTGCCGATATCAAGGCAGAATGCTGGCATGGTCGCGGCCGGTGCAGCCCACGCGAGCGGGTTCGTGCCAAACATCGGCTTCGCGCCCCATGTCGGGAGCGTGGAGAGCGAACCGCTGGCGGTCATCGCCACCCCGATCATGTCGTGCTCGATGGCGCGCATCGCGTGGTATCCGGTGCCGCCCATGTGTCCCACGTTGTGCACGCAGACGGCACCGAGCCCGTACTCGGCTGCCTTCGCCACCGCGAGGTCCATCGCCTTCGGCGCCACGTGGAGCCCCAGCCCGCCACCGCCATCCACCACTGCCGTCGTCGCCGTCTCACGCTCGATCTCAAACGTCGGACGAGGGTTGAGATCGCCACTCCGGTAGCTCGCGACGTAGGTGCGGAGCATGTTGGAGACGCCGTGCGATTCCACGCCACGGATGTCGTTGAACATCAGCACGTCCGCGGAGAGCACGGCGTCTTCCTCTGACAGGCCCATGGCGCGGAAGACATCCTCGGCCGCGGCGCGCATCGGCGCTTCGTCCACGTAGACACGATCCGCAACCGGGACATGGAACCGCTCAAGCATCCGATACTCCTCGCATTGATCGCGCACCGCCGACGATCTCGCGGGGGGCGCCGGGGCTGGTCCGCCTCGGAGTCTACTCGGTTCACGTCCTGTGCTGCGCGACGGGCGCGGAGGACTGATAGACTGCGCGCGCGGCCTGTGACGGGGTCGCGCGACGGCCACCACGGGCCGATCGCTACCACGCCCTGCACTACCACCTCCCCCGGCACTTCAGCTGTGCCGCCCGAGGGTCATGCAGGCTCAGAACAGTCAGCACAGAGAGGGATGTCATGGAATTCGGAACGTCACTACCGGGGCGTGAGTTCACGGACCCGGCGGTCATCAAGGACTTCGTTCAGGCGCTGGAGGGGGCCGGGTACAACTACGTCTCCTCGGCGGAGCACGTCGCCGGCGGTCACCCAGACCGGGTGCCCGAGGGCGAGCAGGTCCACACCTACGAGCAGGTTTATCAGGACCCCTTCGTGCTCTTCGGCTTCATCGCCAGCGTTACCGAGAAGCTGGGTATGCTCACCAGCATCCTCATCCTTCCCCAGCGCCAGACAGTCCTGGTTGCGAAGCAGGCCGCTGACGTGGACCGCCTGTCCGGCGGCCGCCTGCGCCTGGGTATTGGCCTGGGCCGTAACTGGATGGAGTACGAGGTTCTCAACGAGAACTTCCGCAACCGCGGCCGCCGCGTGGAGGAGCAGATCGAGGTGCTCCGCCGCCTGTGGACGGAGGAGCTGGTCACGTACGAGGGCCAGTGGCACCACATCGATCGCATGGGCCTGAACCCGATGCCCGTGCAGCGCCCGATCCCGATCTGGATGGGGACCTACCGCCAGATCTTCGAGAAGCCCATCGAGCGCGTTGGGCGTATGGCGGACGGCTGGCTGCCACAGTTCACGCCGGACGACCCGGAGTTCCTCGCCACCCTGGAGCGCATCCGCAACTACGCGAGCGAGGCAGGCCGCGACCCGTCCGCGATCGGCATCGACGCTAGCCTCCGCGGGCACGAGCCGGACGAGCTGGTTCGCCAGGCCGAGCAGTGGCGCGACCTGGGCGCGAGCCACCTGCGCGTCGCGCTGCCGCAGGGCTCCACGCAGGAGAAGATCGACGTGCTGACGAAGGCCCGCGAGGCCCTCGCGAGCGCGGGCTTCTAGCCACATCCGCGACCGAGGCCGAACCGGGCGCCACCCGGGGCGGCCTCGTGTCGCTACTCCACGATGACCGGCCAACTGCCCCCCGACCCACTTACTCACCTGCGCAGCATCTGCCTCGCGCTGCCAGAGACGACGGAGCGCATCAGTCATGGCGAACCCGCGTGGTTCGTGCGAGACAAGCGGCTCTTCGTGACCTTCGCCAACGAGCACCACGACGATCGCCTTGCCTGCTGGTGCGCCGCTGCGCCGGGGGTGCAGGAGATGCTGGTGGACGAGGCGCCGGATCGCTACTTCCACCCGCCGTACGTGGGTCATCGAGGCTGGTTGGGTATCTACCTTGATGTGCCCGTGGACTGGGACGAGCTCGCCGACATCATCGAGGACGCCTACCGGCTGGTCGCGCCGAAGACGCTGGTGGCCCGGCTGGACGCGACCATCGAACCCTAGCGAGCATTTCGTAACGTGGCTATGAACGCGTGATATCCTCCCGCTGTCCCAGGGCGCAACGAAAGGGCAGGCATGGAATTCCAGCAGGCGATCCGGTCCGGGTTTCAGAACTACACGAACTTCGCGGACCGGTCCTGTCGATCGGAATTCTGGTACTGGGTGCTCTTTGGGTTCATCGTTAGCCTCGTCGCGTCGTTCATCGATGTGATTATCGGGTTCGATGGCATCATCGGGCCCATCCAGGGGATCACGGGGCTTGCGCTGCTGTTGCCGAACATCGCGATGGCGATCCGCCGTCTGCATGACATCGGCAAGTCCGGGTGGTTCATCCTCATCGGCCTGATCCCGGTGCTTGGTTGGATCTACCTCATTTACCTCTACGTGCAGCCGACCGAGGGTCCCAACCAGTACGGTCAGGCCCCCCTCGCCCCGCCAGCCTCGTAGCGCTTGCGCTGGTCGGTGGAGGTATGCGTGCGCGATGATGCACGCATGAACACCTCCACTACCCGCGCAGCCGTCACGCTTGAGGACATCCAGGCGGCGCGTGAGCGTATCGCCGGGCGCGCGCGCGTCACGCCGATGGTCGCGAACACGGCGCTGACGGACCGCCTCGGGTTCGCGGTGGGGTTGAAGTGCGAGAACCTCCAGCGCACGGGATCGTTCAAGGTGCGCGGTGCAATGAACATCATGGCGACGATGGGCGCGGTGCCCGGTGTTGTCGCCGCCAGCGCCGGAAACCACGCGCAGGGCGTGGCCCTGGCCGCTGCTGAATACAGCATTCCCGCCACCGTGGTGATGCCGGTCGAGGCGCCGCTGGCGAAGCAGGTGGCCACCCGCGATTACGGTGCCGAGGTCATCCTGGTGGACGGGTCCCTGGCGATGGCGCTGGAGCGGGCCCGCGAGATCGCTGATGAGCGCGACCTGGTCTTCATCCCGCCGTTTGATCACCCGGCGATCGTTGCCGGTCAGGGCACGCTGGGCGTCGAGGTGGTCGAGCAGATGCCCGACCTCGACACCGTCGTGGTGCCCGCGGGGGGCGGTGGACTGCTCGCAGGCGTCGCGGTGGCCGTGAAGACGCTGCGCCCGAAGGCGCGCGTGATCGGTGTGCAGACGGCCGCGATGCCCGGCATCGTCGATTCGCTGCGCAGCGGTTCGCTCCAGACCACGCCCCACGTGCGCACCACCGCGGACGGCGCCGCGGTCGCCGGCCCCTCCGCCCTTACGTTGGACCTCATCGACCGGTACGTGGACGAGGTGGTCACGGTGTCCGAGGAGTCCATCGCGCAGGCGCTGGTCTTCCTCATCGAGCGTGCGCGTCTGGTCGTCGAAGGGGCGGGTGCACTCTCCACGGCGGCACTGCTCACGGGCGCGGTCCAGGATTCCGGCAATACGGTGGTCGTGGTCTCCGGTGGCAACATCGATATCAACGTGCTGGGCCGCATCGTGGCGCGCGGGCTGGTGCACGAGGGCCGCCACCGCGAACTCACCGTCGCCGCAGCCAATGTCCCCGGCGAGCTGGCTCAGATCTCCAGCGCACTCGCGCGTGCCGGCGCGAACATCCTCGAGGTTTCGCATGACCTCGTGGCCGGCGACCTGCCGGTCGGCGTTGGGCGGCTGACGTTCCGCGTGGAGATCTCCAGCGCCGATGTGTTCGATGACCTGGTGGAAACGATGCTCGCCCACGGGCTGCTGCGCGGGACGCTCACTGACCTGAGCACCCCGGCCGCTACTGCGACGCCGCACTGATCGAAGTCGACCGGTGATCGACTGGCTGGTCGACTGGCCCCCTATCATGACGACGTACGAGGAATGAGGTGACGCATGGCGACTGAGACCACAACCCTGGGCGGCGGCTGCTTCTGGTGCCTGGAGGCCGTCTACGAAATGCTGCAGGGCGTTGAGTCCGTGCAGAACGGGTACGCGGGCGGCCACACCGAGCACCCCTCGTACGAGGAGGTCTGCTCCGACACCACCGGCCATGCGGAGGTGGTGCAGGTGGTGTTCGACCCGGATGTGATCTCGTTCCGCGAGATCCTTGAGGTCTTCTTCACCATTCACGACCCCACCACGCTGAACCGCCAGGGGCACGATGTGGGCTCGCAGTACCGCTCCGCGATCTTCACGCACTCGGACGAGCAGCGAGAGACGGCGGAGGCGGTGATCGCGGAGCTCACGGAGCAGGAGCTGTGGAGCGACCCCATCGTCACGCAGATTGAGCCGCTGACCATCTTCTACCCGGCCGAGGACTACCACGCGCAGTACTTCCGTCGGAACCCCTCGCAACCCTACTGCCAGATCGTGGTCGCGCCGAAGGTGGTGAAGGCGCGCCAGCACTTCACGGAGAAGTTGCGGGCGTAGCGGCGGCGCTGGGGCGCGATTTGAGTGCACGATTCCTGTACCCATTGCTGCGAATCCACTCCTGAGAAAAAAATTTTCGGCCATTCGCTGAATCTGCGGGTGTGCTTTGCTCGACCGTTTGTGTGACTTTGTGACTGTTCTCACAAGCCCTCCCCCGCAGGTATGACGATCGCGCCCCCGTCTCCGGGGGCGTGGTACTGGTGTAGCGGGACGGGCGGGGTGGTCAGAGGGGGTTGTGGCACGAGCGAGCTTGGTCCGAGGAAGTAGGGCTTCGCTCCTTCACTAACGTCCGGTACGTCCTTCGACTGGCTCAGGACGAACGGAGTTGCTTTGCAGAGCCGGGCGGTCAGTTGAGCGGCCTCTACCGCCAAACGGGTTGTTATCCGCGGAGCGGGCGCAGCACGCTACGCCCCTACGAACCTTGCGTACGCTCCCAGTGGTCGCGCGTGATTGCGTAGAGCAGCCCATCCAGCACCTCGCCGCCCTTGACCACGCTCTGGCGTAGGCGGCCTTCGAGGGTGTAACCGCACTTCTCCAGTACGCGGGCGGAGGCGGGGTTGCGGGCGAAGACCTCCGCGTGGATGCGGCGGAGGTCGAGGTGTTCGAAGCCGTGGGCAGTGACCGCTGTGACGGCCTCGGTCATGAGTCCGCGGCCCCAGTGGGTCTCGCTGAGCCAGTAGCCAATCTCTGCGGCGCCCGCGTGGACGTCCTGCTGCAAGCGCAGATGGATGCCCCCTGCCGCCTCGCCACCTACCTCGATGGCCCAGATGTGATCGTCGCCCGGTGCGGCGATAAGGCTGAGCCATGCCTCCGCATCTGCCTCGGTGTATGGATGCGGGAAGCGGTCGGCGAGATTGCGTGCGACGTTCGGGTTGTTGGCGTGGCGGACCAGGGCCGGGGCGTCGTCCGGCTGCCACGGGCGGAGGCGGGCGTGGGAGAGCTGGATTTCCATACGCGCCTTGCTTTCGCTGGCAGGTCGGTATCGCCGAGATGTGACAGCGGAGGCCGCCGGGGGGATATCGAGCATACGAAGAGACCGGTAGCGTGGCGAGAGGGCGGACCCTCACCCCCCAGCCCCATCTCCCACTTCGTGGGCGAGGGGGAGGCGGAGGGGGCCAGACACGCCTCGCTCCCACGGGGTAGAGGAAGGCGGAAGGGCGCAAGGCCTTGCGCCCCTACGGGGGAGGGGCAGGGGGAGCGGGCGCAGCACGCTTCCTCATCATGCTCGCTACGCTCGCCGGGCGCTCCTACGAGGCTACGAGGATGCCCGGTGCTCCCAGTCCTCTCGCGTCACGGCCAGCTACTGCTGCCCGAGGTGGCGGAGGATAGGGAGTTCGCGGTGGCGTTCGCCGGTGGCGGCGAAGACTGCGCCTGAGATGGCTGGGCCGGTAGGCACGATGCCCGGCTCGCCCGCCCCGGTCGAAGGATCGTCCGGGTTGTCGATGAGGCGGACGTCGATGTGCGGCATGTCGATGATGCGGGGGACGCGGTAGCGCGTGAAGTTGCCGTTGAGCAGGCGGCCGCCCTCGAAGTCGGATGCTTCGTAGAGCGTGCCGCCGATGGCCATCACGATTGCGCCTTCCATCTGGTTGCGCACGCCCTCCGGGTTCACGATTACGCCGCAGTCCAGGGCCGATGCGATGCGATGCAGGCGCACCTCGCGCTGCTGTACGGAGGCCTCCACGGCGACGGCTACGTAGGAGCCGACGTCGATGCCGAGCGAGATCCCGGCCCCGTGGCCGTTGGCTAGCTTCGGGCCGGACCAGCCGAACTCGTCCGCCGTGGCCTCCAGCACACGGCGGTAGCGCGGCTCCGTGAGGTTCTGCAGTCGCAGCTCCACCGGATCCGCGCCCACCGCCTCCGCGATCTCGTCGATGTGCACCTCGCGCGCGAAGTGGTTCACGGCGGCACCGAGCGATCGGTAGGAGCCAGCCGGCAGCGGGCTGTCGGAACAGTAGACCGTGGAGCGGAGGCCTCGAGTGTGCGCGTCGTACGGGCTCTCGGAGCCGCGACGGCCGATGAAGGCGATGGGGCCCGCGTGGTAGGCGGTGCTGTCCCAGGCGACGATGTTGCCGTGCTCATCGAAGCCGCTACGGATCTGCACCAGCGCCGCCGGCCGGAAGTTGGACCACATCATCTCGTCTGCGCGGGTGTAGGCCACGCGCACCGGACGGCCGGCGATGCGTGCGAGGCGGGCAGCCTCGTGCGCCGGGCGGTAGGGAGACTTCGCCCCAAAGCCGCCACCGATCTCGGGCGCGATCACGCGGACCTGCGATTCCTCGATGCCGCAGATGGTGGCCAGCTCCTGGCGCACGCCGAAGGGGCGCTGCGTGCCGGCCCAGACGGTGAGGTGGTCGCCTTCCCACATGGCGACGGCCGCGCGCGGCTCCATGGGCGCGGGGGCGATGTAGGGGATGTAGTAGGTGCTCTCAAGGGTGTTCGCGGCGTGGCGGAAGCCTTCGTCCACGTCGCCGGCCTCCTGCGTGGCGTAGCCGTCGCGGGCGCTCTCCATGAGCAGCACCGGCATGTCCCAGCGCGAGGGCTGGCCCTCCGGGATGTCCCACTGCACGTTCGCCAGCCGCGCCGCCTGCGCGCCGTCCTCGTCCGTCTCGGCGAGGATCGCGATGAGGTCGTTATCGTGCACGACCTGCACCACGCCCGGCAGCCGCTCCACCGTGGAGAGATCGACCGAGGTGGGCGTCGCGCCGTAGGCGGGTGGGCGGATGACGGTCGCGAAGAGCACGCCCTCCGGCTGCACGTCCTGCGAGTAGAGCGCCTGCCCCGTGACGCGGGCGACGGCGTCCACACGCTCCATGTGCTGGCGGCCCATGACGGTGAACTCGCTGCTGGGCGTGACCGCGATCTCCTCGTCCAGGTCGAGCTCCAGCGTCTGCCCGTCCAGCAGCTCCGCGTACGTCATGCCGCGCGACTCATCGCGCGTAGAGTGGATGCGTCCGTCCTCGATGGTGAGCTCGCCCGCGGGGAGATCGAGGCGGTCCGCGGCGAGCGAGAGCAGCGTCTCACGCGCGGTGGCGGCGGCGAGTCGCAGCTGCCAGCCGACGCGTGCGGTGGACTGGCTGCCGAACGTGCCCATGTCCCACGGCACCAACTCGGTGTCGCCGAGGATCACCTCGACGGCGTCCAGCGGCACGCGCAGCTCATCGGCTACCTCAACGGCGAGGCCGGTGCGGATGTTCTGGCCGTACTCCACCTTGCCGGCGAACACGGTGACGCGGCCGTCCGGGCGCACGGTGATCCAGCGCGCGCGGTCCGTATCGGGTTCGGTGTTGCCGTAGGTCGCGCGGCCGTAGCCGACGGATCCCGGCGGTGCGCCGACCCAGACGGTGCCGTAGATGTGCAGCCCCGGGACGTCCATCACCTGCTCACGGTTGAGCACCTGGGGTACGGTCATGATTCACCTCCTGCGGCGCGCTCCACGGCCTTCTCAATGCGCTGGTATGCGCCGCAGCGGCAGATGTGCTCCGATAGCGCTTCGCGGATCGTGCCCCTGGAGGGGTGCGGCTCGCGCCCCAGCAGACCGACGGTGGTCATGATGAAGCCGGGGATGCAGTAGCCGCACTGCATCGCCTGCTCCGCAATGAACGCCTGCTGCACCGGGTGGAGCTCACCAGGCTGGTCACCGTTCTGGTCACCATTCTGGCCACCGCTCTGGCGACCGTACTGGGCGAGGCCCTCGATGGTGGTGAGTTCGCCGCCGATGACCGCGCCGACGGTGGACATGCACGCCTGCAGTGGCGTCCCGTCCACCAGCACAGTGCAAGCGCCGCAGAGGCCCTCGCCGCAGCCGTACTTGCTGCCGGTGAGACCCAGGTCGTAGCGCAGGTAAGACAGCAGATTGCGATCTAGTCGAGGTGCGTCGTGGACCTCGCCGTTGACGGTCACTGATGGCATTCGGTCTTCCGTTCCAGTGCGCCGGTACGCCCGACGACAGCCGTTATTCTGCCACGTCTGGTCGAGGTCTTCCCTGCGGGCCCGGACGAGCCCAGGTGACCGTGTACGGCACCACCCGATAGCCGTCGCCATCCTCGATGACCAACAGGCGGTCATGATCGGACGCGGCAACCTCGTCCCTGAGCCGCGTGAGCGCCTCCGAGGTCAGCGATGCGGCGGCAGAGAGCGGCGGCGCGTCTGGCTGACGCTCCGCTGCCTGAGCGATGGCGGACTCCACGGAACCGCGATCCTCGCTACCCGGCGGAGGGGCCGATTCCGGTGCGGGCTCGGTGGTCGCTTCGATCGACGCCTCGGGGGACGGTGGCTCAGAGCGATCAACCTCGGCCTCGCGGGGTTCCTCGGGGGTCGGCGAAGCGACAGCGGGGGTTAGCTCGTCCTCGCGGCGCCAATGCTGCAGCCGCACGCCGGGCACCGCCGCGAGGGCGCGGGCGACATCGGAGGCCTCGTGCGCGGCGAGGAGGATCACCTCGCGGCGGCGTAGGTGTGGTCGGACGGGGGTGGAGTCCGCACGCCCCGCCTGATCCTCACGCACCACGATCCAGTGGTAGAGAGCGATCACCGCGGCGGTGACAAGGATGGCGATGGGCCAGCGGGCGTCTCGCGCCATGTCGCGGAGCGGCTCGCTCTCCAGGATGGCCTCGAAGAGCTGGTAGAGGACGATGGTGAGCGTGATGAGCACCGCCAGCACCGCGACGCCCAGCACACCGAAGAGGTAGACGCGGCGCGAGGTCGATTGACGTTCCTCAATGGGCCGCTGAGTGACCGCCTGTACAGTGCGCGTCCAGAAGTACGCCCAGAGCGGCAGGCCGAGGACGAGCAGCGTGATCGAGGCCACGAGGTCGTCTCGCCACCAGCCCTGGCCGTGGATGAGATCCGGCGACTGCGCTACGAGCAGATCGATGAGCAACGCGAGCACGGTGGCGATGCCGCCAGCGAGTGCGATGAGGCCGGCGCCGGCCACCACGTAGCGGTAGATCCGGCGCGGCTCTGAGCCCTCGTCCGCGTCAGGACTCAACCCGACGACCACCAGGCGGAAGTAGGCCCAAGTCGCCAGACCCACGAGCGCGAAAGCGAGCGCGCCGGGGATGACATCGAAGTGATCGACCGCGAGGCGGTTGCCGGTGTCGACGATGAACCATTCGAGGGTGGTGTAGAGGATGATGCCGGCGGGGATGACCGTCAGTCCGATCCCGGCGAGCACGCCGAAGAGGAAGACGTAGACGCGCCAGAGGCTCGCCCCGGCCTCCTCCGTGTCCAGCGGGCGCAGCCAGTGCCACCACCAGACGACCGCACCGACGAGGGCTAGCGCGATGCCCTCGCGCCACGCTTCATCCCACACCGAGCCGAAGAGTTCGTCGCGGAGCAGGCCATCGTAGGCGGCGGTCAGCGGCACGCTGATGGAGGCGATCAGCCCGGAGAGCAGGAAGCCGAGGCCGATTACGGCGGCGAAGTAGGTGTAGAGGCGATCGATGAGGATCGGGCCGTGGCCCTCGGCGGGCTCGGCGGCTGCGAGGCGGTCGTGGAGCAGCCAGATGCTTGCCCAGGTCACCATCCAGCCCCACGAACCGGCATCGAACGAACTCGCGCCCATCGCGTACTGGAGCACGCTCACGGCGTGCGCCATGACGATGACCAGCGCGGTCCCGCGCGCGAGGTTGAGGTACCAGCGGCGCGCCTGTGAGCGGCGCTCCACCGGGTGTGCGCGCACGGTGCGGTAGGCGACGAACATGAGGCTCAGCCACGCCGGGATGCCGACCGTGGTGAAGGCGAGCGCTATAGCGAAGTCGGTCCGGTGCTCGCGGAGCACGAGGTCGCCGAACGCGGCATCGAGCGCCCCGCCGAGGAGCAACGAGATGCCGACGGCGGCGAAGATCAGCGCGATGAAGGCCAGTCCGTAGAGCACCAGCCGCCGCACGCTGCCGATCCCGGGCTCGCGGTCATGTGCGTCGGACTCATCGCGTCGCGAGAGGACCAGCCAGATGATGAGGCCGACTACCAGCAGCGGAAGCAGCGATGCGATGCCGATCACGAGCGGGGCTCCCTGGGCTGGGCGCTAATTCGCACGGGGCGGGGCCTCTGGAGACGGGGCCTCTGGAAACGGGGCCTCCGTGGGCGGAACCGGGTCAGGACCCTCGAAGTGGGGGACGCAGTAGAGCGGCCACGGCATCTGTACGAACCGCCACTCGCCGTCCTCGTGCCCGAGCTCAAACACGAGGGACCAGCTGGATTCAGCTGAATCGAATGGGGGGCTGCCGTAGCGCTCGGTGACGCGGACGCGCACCTCGGTGATGCCGTCATGCTCCGAGGTGCCTTCGAGCGTGGCGCGGAGGCGCCAGTCACGGTAGGAGAGGGTGTCCCGTGGCACCTCGCCGCAGCTTTCGAGGAGCCAGGGCGCGACGAAGCTGAGCGCCTCATCGAGGTTGCCATCGGCGACTGCGCCGAAGTAGCGCTGCACGGTGCGCTCCGGCGTGCCCTCATCGAACTGCTGCTCGCCGCCCACCGCGATGGCCACGACGGCACTCGCCACGGAGATCAGCACGAGTACCGCTGCGATTCCGATCAACCAGCGTGTCGAGGCGCTCATCCGAACACTCCGTCCGCTGCCAGATCAGCGATCTCGTCCGGCGACAGGCCGAACGTCTGGAGTATCTCCTGCGTGTGTGCGCCGGCACCCGGTGCGGGGCCACGAGCGCGAACCTCGGCCCCGGAGATGCGGAAGGGCGCGGCGATCAACTCATACGTTACGCCGTCCTCGCGCTCGATGCGCTCAAATGCCCCGTTCTCGCGCAACTGGGGGTCACGGGTAACCTCGTGCGTGCTGAGCATGTGCGACCAGATCAGGCCGTGCGCATCCAGGATCTCGCCCCACTCCGCAGCGTCGCGGGTGCGGAAGATGCTCTCTACCTCCGTCACGAGCTCCGCGCCGTGCGCCTCCAGCGCCTCGGTCGTGCAGTAGCGCGGGTCCTCGGCCCACTCGGAGCGGCCGAGGGCGTGGCAGAACGGCGCCCAGTAGCGGTCGACGCGGGTCATGGTGAGCTGGACCACGCGGTCATCGCGCGTCCAGTAGGGACGATGGAACAGCAGCCAGCTGCGGGTGTGGTCCTGCTTGTTGGGCACCCAGGCGGGGTCGTTCAACGCCAGCTGCAGGTCCGCCGCGATGGACCATACCCCGGTGCGCAGCAGTGACACGTCCACCAGCTGCGCCTCGCTGGTGCGGTCGCGGAGACGGAGGGCTGCGAGGGTGGACGCGAGCAGGTTGAGCGCCGTGGGGTGGTCCCCCTGGCCGGGACGGCTCTCGACCGGGGGCGTGCCTACCTGCCCCATCAGCGACATTGCGCCCGAGCGCGCCCAGAAGGCGTTGCTGTCGTACGCCACGCGGCTCGCATCCGGCCCGGTCGCCCCGTAGCCGGTGAGCAGCGTGTAGACGATATCGGGGTTCTCCTGCCGGACTTCCTCGAACGTGAGGCCGAAGCGTGCGAGGCGTTCCGGGACGAGGTTGGTGATGAAGACATCGACGCCCCGCGCCAGCCGGCGCACGAGCTCGTCGGAGCGTGGGGCCCCCAGCGCAACGGCGATTGAGCGCTTGCCGCGGTTGTCGACCTCGAAGCGGGTGTTCACGTACGCCGGATCGGTACTGCGGCGGCCTCGGTAGGAATCGCCGCCCGGCGGCTCCACCTTCACCACGTCCGCGCCCATATCCGCCATCAGCGCTGCGCATGCCGGTGCGGCGAGGTAGTTCGCCACCTCCAGTACCCGGATCCCGTCCAACGGTCCCATCACGCCCGCTCCCCTCCGTGCGGTACGCTCACCTCGATCGGCCGCGCGGCTCCTCCTGAAAAGCCGCGCAACACGGCCATCATCATAGGTGCGCACAACCCGACGCGGCGCATGAGGTGAGAGGGGATACCGATGGCGATTCGGGCGATGGTGATTACCGGCGGCGTGGTGCACGATTTCGACCGGCCGCGGCTGGCGATCCTCGATCAGCTCTACCGGCGGGGCGATGTCTGGGCGCAGGCGGCGCCCGATTTCAGCCACACCGAGCGCATTGCCGAGGCGGACGCGCTCCTCACGTATACGTGCGCCATCACGCCGACCGATGAGCAGTGCGAGGCGATCCGCACCATGCTCGAGCGCGGCGGACGGTGGCTCTGCCTGCACGGCACCACGGCCGTCCGCCCCGAATCCGGCCTCCCCCCGCTCGCCGGCAACCGCTTCGCCGGGCACCCGCCGTACGGCCACTTCTCCGTCAGCGTCACCGCACCCAACGACCCACTGGTGCAGGGCATCGAACCGTTCGAGGTAGATGACGAGCTCTACGTCATCGAGGAGCAGCCGGGCCTTGAGGTGCTCCTCGAAACCCGCTGGGGCGGCGCGACCGAACAACAGCCAGACATCACCCTGCCCGAGGAGACCCGCCCACTGATGTACCGCTACCGCATCGGGGACGGCGAAGTCGTCTACCTCGCACTCGGCCACTGCCAGCGCCCGTTCGACTTCCAACCGCGTGTGGAAGAGGTCGCGCACCTCGACGGGCCGTGGGAGCAGGCGGAGTTCCGGGAGCTGCTGCGGCGTGGGGTGGATTGGGCGTGTGGGGGGTAGTGATGCGGCGGATCGTCGCCCTCGCGCTGCTGGCCGTCCTCGTCGTTGTCGGCTGCGAGGATGATGGGTCGGGTGTGAGCGTGACCGCGGAGGTCATCGGAACGGATCTGGCCGTGTCGGCCGAGGCGAGCGAGTTGCGCCCTCACGAGGACGGCATCGGGTATGAGCAGGAGATTCGTATCACCTGGGATGATGATAGCCAGGTCGCGCTGCGAGAAGTCCGGTTCCCGTGGTTCGCTCCAATCGATGGCACCGCACTTCGATACCCGGTGTCCCAGTTCAACCGGTTCATGCCGCCATTTCCCAGCGACACCGATACTGGCTTACTCATCGCCGGGCCCGGCTGCTGGTGGTATTTCGCAAGCGAGGCTCGGCCGATGGGGCTGGAATGTTCGTTCATCGGCCACGAATACCAGGTCGGCCCCGGGGACTCGGCCACCTACGTCCTGCAGTTGATCTTTTTCGGCCCCGAGGGAGCGACTCAGCCGCTCCCCGGCACCTACGTAATCGAGGAACCCGTGCGCTGGGATCGGCGTGATATCCCGCACCGCACCGGCGGCCGGCACGGCACGTTCACGATCCGCGTCACCTACGAGGTGCGGGAGTAGCACAGCCTGTCCCTTTGTAGGGGCGCAGCGGGCCGCGCCCGCTCTGGATGCGAGACACACTGGCCCCGGCGCCGCTTCGCGGCCACCCCCACCCCAACCCTCCCCCGCATGCGGGGGAGGGGGCTAGAGGGACGGGCGCAGCGTGCTGCGCTCGCGTTTGGCTCCAGCGCCTGCGGATCCAGACGGGCGAGGCACGCCTCGCCCCTACGGACGTGTTGAAACGTGATCTTTGTTCCGTTCCTGCGAGCCTGTCGAGGGACGTTCTGGAGGCGTTTCGCTACCCCTCTCCCTCTGCGTCCAGGTCTGCGAAGACCTGGCGGATGACGACGCCTGCCTCGCGGATGGTGGGGAAGCCGATGTAGAGCGTGAGCTGGAAGAGCATCTCTTCGATTTCCTCGCGGGTCATGCCGGCGTAGAGGGCGAGGCGGACGTGGTCGCCGAGTGCGCCCGGGCGGACCTGGACGATGTCCGCGACGACCATGGCGAAGGCGCGGTCGCGGAGGCTGAGGCCGGGGCGGTGGTGCATAAAGCCCCACGCGGTGCGGATGGCGAAGTCGTCCTTGTCGGTGGTGCCGTTCTCGACGGCGCGCTGGTGGCGGGCGAGGGCAGCGTCTGCGGCCGCATCGCCGTTGACGGCGCGCATGAGCTCGATGCCCTGGTAGAAGTATTCGTCTTCGATAGGTGCGAATGTCATGTGGCCCTGCTCTCTTCCTCAAACGGTGAACACCCAGCCCCGCGCGCCCTCACGGGCGCGTCCTCCGACAGGCTCAGGATGAACGGGGCTGGGCTACGGATGCGAATGTCATGTAGGGGTCTCCCGTCGCATCGCGTGAGCCGCGCTCCGCGCGGCACCCCCTCACCCTGGCCCTCTCCCACGGAGGGGAGAGGGGACGGAGATTGCTCAGGATGAACGGGGACTGGACTCGGGGTGCCTGTGTCATGCGGGTGTTCCATTGCCTCGCCCGGGCCGCGCTGGCGCGCGGCACCCCCTCACCCTGGCCCTCTCCCGCGGAGGGGAGAGGGGATCGGAAGGGGGGCTACCGCTCGTCATGCCGGAGGATGGATTCCGCTTCGCGCACTGTGTCCTCCTGGAGCGCTTCGCCGAGGAAGCGCTCGGCGGCGAGTTCGCGGAACTCGGGCTTCACGATGGTGCGCAAGTCCTCGTGGCGCGCCCAGGCGAGGGCCTGTAGCTCCAGCGCGTCGAGGCAAATGGACATGCCGGTGTCCACGTCCTCGATGAGCAGGCGCGTGTCGTGGCTTTCCGTATCGAACTCCACGCGGACGCGGGCGAACTCGTTCTCGATGATCACGGGTACTCCTTCGTCAATCCGGTGCATCCTGCTGCAGTTCCCGCTCCTCCTTCGACAGGCTCAGGATGAGCGGGGAATGTTCGTGGTGGGCTCAGGATGAGCGGGAACAGGTTGTGGCGATCCCAGATGAGGGGGTAGGTTGCAGCGAGTACAGCACATCGAACGCCCTCCTACGCCTGAGCCTAGATGAGATAGGTCATCGAGTTGAGGATGCCGTTCGACTCCAGCAGCATCACCTTCCGGTAGGCGATCTTCCAGTCGCCCTCCTCGCGGCGCAGGCGGTACTGGGCGCGCGCGGCGAACTGGTGCGGGACGGAGCGCTCGCGGCGCTGCCAGCCGGGGCGGAACTCGTTCAGCAGGGTGTTGGCGTAGACGGTGACTTCGTCTGCGGATGCGCCGGGCTCTACCTCGACGTTGCTGACGATGCGGACGGTGCGTGAGGGCGGGTCCTGGCTGTGGTTGAGGCCGCTCTCGGTGATGCGCCAGATGCGTGCCTCCAGCTCCACACGGTTGTCCCAGATCACGGACATGTGCTGGCGCGGGTCGTCGTCCAGGTCGTTGACCGGCACCCAGTAGGTGATGTCCTCGGTCGTCAGTTCCAGCCACTCCTGCAGGCGGCCTTCATCGAGGAGGCGCGCCTCGCGGTAGAGGAAGTCCTCCGCATCAGAGCGGGTCATCGCGGCGGTAACGGGTCTCTGCTCGGTGGTCACGACGCACTCCTCCCGACCGCGGCGCCGGATGGGATGTGGGACTCGCCCTTCATCAACGCGCTCCACGCGTAGTAGATGGCGCGCTGCTCCACCTCTGTGCTCACGTGGCCGATGCGCTCCCCGTTGGGGCCGCGCTGCTCGATGGTGAGCCCGCGGTTGAGGAGAATCCACGGGTTCAGCTGCTCCAACGCCGCGGTCTTGTAGCCCTCCTGCATGCGCTCGAAGCACTCGAGGTCGTCCGGGCTGCCGTAGCCGGCGGGGCCGTAGAAGCTCTGGTGGGCCTTGATGCGCTGGAGGTTGAGTGCGTCCGTGACGCCCTCAATCTCCGGCAGCTTCATGTGGTACTGGCGGACCTCCGTGCGGTCGACCGAGATCGGCCGGATCACGCGGATCTGGTTGTTCGCGAAGGCGGCGTTGGGGAAGAGCTGCATGCGCCAGCCTTCGCCGAGGATGCGCTCCGTGCGCTCCACGCCGTGCGCCTCCTCGAGCGCGGCGATGTATGCCTCCGGGAAGCCCTGCCGCCAGGAGACCTGCGGGCGCGGCTGCTCCATGATGCTGTGGCCGCAGCCGAGGTCGATGCCCAGCACATCGGAGGCGCCGAAGCCGAGACGGCCGCCCTGCCGGGGCAGCGGGCCGCCGCCGTTCTTCTGGCGGATGCGCTCGCGGATCTCGCCGGCGATCTGGTGGAGGTAGTCGGGGTGGTAGCCCTCGTTGCTGCCTTCCAGCTGGAGCTTCCAGTTGCCCTCGTACGTGTGCTTCCAGATGCCGCCGGTGACTTCAACCTCGCCGGTCGGGGATTGGTCGGCCCAGTCATCCAGGTAGCGCTTTGCGAGGCCGAGGTGATCCGGGAGCGACGGTCCCGACGCAGCGAAGCTCGCAAAGATGAGGCCGCGGTAGGTGTCCACGCGCGCGACGCGGTCAAGGCCCAGCTGCGCCTCATCGATCTCGCCGTCACCGAAGCCGCGGCGCAGGGAAACGCCGGCGAGGGTGCCGTCGGAGCCGAAGACCCAGCCGTGATACTCGCAGCGGAAGTAGTTCGCGTTGCCGTACTCACGCTGGCAGACGGTGGTGCCGCGGTGCGAGCAGCGGTTCACGAGGACGTGGACCTGACCGTCCTCGTCGCGGCTCAAGATCACGGGGATCTGGCCGATGTAGGAGGTCTTGTAGTCGCCCGGGTGCGCGATTTCGCTCTCGTGGCCGACGAAGACCCAGGTGGTGTAGAAGATGCGCTTCATCTCCTCCTGGAAGATCTCCTCGTCGGTGTAGATCGCGACGTGGGTTCGGCCTTCGTCGAGCTGGACGAGTTCGTCGATGCGTTCTGCGGTGAGCATGGCTGCCTCCTGTTGTGGCGAGGGATCGCCCGTGGTCACGCGCGGTACCACGAACGCCATGAAGATGACACCCGGGTGCCATGCGTGTCAAGATAGTGCCATGGCAGCCACCACCGCAGCACTCGATCGAGCCGGCACGCGCACCGCGCCCACACCCGGATGGGCCGCACGCATGGCGCGCACCAAGCGTGCGCTGGCTGATGCCGCGGTCGATCTCTTCATTCGCCAGGGGTACGAGGAGACGTCAATCGAGGAGATCGCGGCGGCGGCTGGTGTGTCGCGGCGCACGTTCTTCCGCTACTTCCCCACCAAGGAGGCGGTGATCCTGGAGCCGATGGTGGACGACATCAATCAATTCGTAGAGCGGCTGGAGGCTCGTCCGCGGGACGAGTCGATCCTTGATTCGCTGCTGGTGGTGAGCGGGGAGCAGAAGGCGGGGAACCCCTACCTGCCGACGGCGATGCGGCTCTACCGGGCGGTGCGCTCCACGCCACAGCTGGGGGGGACTGTATCCACGTTCCTCGACCACTTCCGCAACTCGATCGCTGCGTGGGCTGCGCCGCGCCTGGGCCGCTCGCCCGATGACCTGCATGTGCAACTGATCGCGGCGGGAGCGACGGCGGCGCGCGAGGCCGCGCTGCGGTTGTGGGCAGAGGGTGATGATCCGACGGCGCTACCGGCGATCTCGGACGAGGCGTATCGCGCGCTGGCGGGGTCCGCGGTCGAGCGTGCCTACGCTGCGGCGGGCGTACTAGAATCGCGGTGAGCAGGACGACGCGCGGAGCGGAACGCCCGCGACACGCACTGAAAGGGAACCCTCATGGACTGGAGCGACAGCGCGGAGCAGGCCGCATTCCGAGCGGACGTGCGCGCGTTCATTGAGGAGCACCTGCCCGAGTATTACCGCACGGGTGACCGCGACTGGGAGCACGACCGCGTGCACGAGGATCCCGAGGTGCGCGCTGCCGCCGAGGCATGGACGAAGGCGCTGGCGGAGCGCGGGTGGATCGCGCCGCACTGGGCGTCCGAGTACGGCGGCGCCGGGCTCACGCCCCTCGAGCAGTTTATCTTCCGCCAGGAGATGGCGCAGGCGGGCGCTCCCAACGTGGGCGGGCAGGGCGTCTCCCAGGTCGGGCCGACGATCATGGTGCACGGATCCGAGGAGCAGAAGCGCGAACACCTGCCAAAGATCCTCTCGGGCGAGGTGGTGTGGCGGCAGGGGTACTCGGAGCCCGGCGCGGGCTCGGACCTCGCGGCGTTACAGACGCGGGCGGTTCGCGATGGCGATGAGTACATGGTGAACGGCCAGAAGATCTGGACCTCTAACGCGCACTTCGCGGACTGGCTCTACCTGCTGGCGCGCACGGACCCGGACGCGCCGAAGCACCGCGGCATCTCGTTCCTGCTCGTGGACAAGGCGACGCCCGGCATCGGCGTGCGGCCGCTCATCGACATGAGCTTTGACCACTACTTCAACGAGACGTTCTTCGAGGATGTGCGTATCCCTGTCGCGAACCGCGTGGGCGAGGAGAATCGCGGCTGGTACGTGGGGATGACGCTGCTCGATTACGAGCGCTCCAACATCACCGGCGCCGTGCAGCAGCGGCGCAAGCTGAACCAGGTCACGGCCTATGCGAAGAGCGAGGAGGGGCGTGCGAAGTCGCCGGGCTTCGAGGCGAACCGCTTGAACATCGCCGACCGCTACATTGAGACGGACGTGATGTTCAACTTCTCGTTCCGCATCATCTCGATGCAAGAGCGCGGCCTGATTCCGAATCACGAGGCCTCTGTCTCCAAGCTCTTCAACTCGGAGATGGCGCAGCGCATTGCGCTCACGGCCACGCGGGTCTTCGGGCTCTGGTCCGGGATCTTCGACGCGGAGGATGAACGCGCGCCGCTGGGCTCAGACATGACGCACGCCTACCTGCACAACGTTTCCTCGACGATTGCGGCGGGGACCTCGGAGATTCAGCGCAACATCATCGCCACGCGCGGGCTGGGGCTGCCGCGGGGGTAGGCTCCTCGCTGCCTCCCCTCCTCCCTCCTCGCCCACGAAAGAAGCGGGGTGGCGCGGGTGCGGGGCGCATTACGTTCGTGCGGTTGCGCGACCGGGGCCGGCGGGGGAGCATCCGCTTCGTGCGAGAGATACCCAGCGAGTTCCTCCAGGAACTGCTCGACGGTAACGAGCAGTTCGCGGCCAGCTTCGCCACGGCGGGGAGGGCGGGGTTGCAGGTGCAGCCACGTCGCCGGACGGCCGTGCTCACGTGCATGGACTCGCGCTACACGGCCCAGGGTGTGACCGGCCTCGAACCCGGCGATGCGCACGTGATCCGCAACGCGGGTGGACGCGCAACCGATGATGCGCTGCGGTCACTCATCCTCTCCGCATCGCTGCTGGGCACCCGCCGTTGCGTGGTCATCCACCACACGGACTGCGGGATCTTCGATACCGGGAATGAGTACCTGCGCGACCGCGTGGCCGAGGTAACCGGGGTCGCCCCGGAGATCGACTTCCTTCCCTTCAGCGACCTGGAGGCGAGCGTCCGCGAGGACGTGGAGATCCTGCGCGCCTCGCCTTATTTTCCGCCCGACTACGAGGTATTGGGATTCGTGTATGACGTGCGAACGGGCCGGCTGACCCCGGTCGACGAAGCGTAGGGCTCTGATGCGCGCGAATTGCGAGCAGGGCTCGCGCGCATGACCGACGCCATCGCCCCCTCCTCGTCCCCCTCCCCCAATCCTGAGCCACCGCGCGGGCTCGGCCGCTTGCGCAACGTGTACTACGGCTACTGGCTGGTGATTGCCGCGTTCCTCGCGCAGTTCGTCGGCATCGGCTCGATGAACTACGTGATCGGCGCGTTCCTCAACCCGATGACGCAGGACTTCGATTGGAGCCACAGCGAGTTCACGCTGGCGCGGACCCTGGGCCAGTTTGTGCTGGCGGCCACCGGGCTGGTGATTGGGGTCCAGGTGGACCGCCACGGCGGCCGGATGCTGCTGCGGGTTGGCATCGTGATCCTCGCTACGGCGATGTTTGCGTGCGCGTACGTGCAGGAGCTGTGGCAGTGGTGGCTGCTGAACGGCGTGATGCTCACCACCGGTTCGGCGATGATCGGCAACCTGGTCGTCAACGTGACGCTGGCGAAGTGGTTTGTGGAACGACGCGGGCGGGTGATCGGCATCGCCTCCATGGGCGTGTCATTCGGGGGCATCATCATTACCCCGTTCACCGCGATCCTGATCGATGCGCTCGGCTGGCGTGATGCGTGGCGCATCCTGGCGGCCTGCGCCTTTCTGATCGTGTTCCCGCTCTCCTTCATCATGCGACGCGCGCCCGAGGATTATGGCCTGAACCCGGACGGTCGCAGCGCCGCACAGGTGGCGGCGGGACTGGGACGCGCGGCCGCGCTGGACTTCGCGAACTCCCTCACGCGCAGCCAAGCGCTGCGAACCTCGTCCTTCTATATGGTGGCGATCGCGTTCGGGCTCGGGGTTCTCTCTGTGCAGGTGATCCTGATCCAGGCGATTGCCTACATGACCAGCTCCGGGCACTCGGAGACCTTCGGCGCGTTCATGATCACGATGACCTCGATCCCGGCGACGTTCCTCAAGCCGGTGTGGGGGTTCGTGCTGGACAAGCTCGATGTCCAGCGGGTGTCGCTGGTCGGGTTCTTCTTCAACGCTCTGGGGCTGTTCGTCATTGTGATCGGTGTGCGCGCAGGCCTGACACCGGCAATCGCGGCGGGGTTCTTCCTGCTGGGCATCGGGTGGAGCGGGTTCATCCCGATCCAGGAGGTCATCTGGGCCACGTTCTTCGGCCGGCGCTACCTGGGTGCTGTGCGCAGCGCGGGGCTGCCGCTGGTGTTCGCCTTTAGCGCGGGCGGGCCGTTGCTCTCCGCGCTCTACTACGATCGATTCGGCAATTATGACGGCGCGTTCCTCACCATCGCCGTGCTTACGCTGGTCGGCGGCGTGCTCCTCGCCCTCGCGCGACGCCCGGTGCGGACCGTGACCGAGGTCTGAGGCCCGCCTTACGTAACCCGACGCCTTCCGCACCGCTTTCCTGCGCGCCCCTGGCCGTCCCGAAGCAATCGACGCTACGGCCAGTAAGCGCGGGCGGCGGTACGCTCGACGGTGAACGAGCGGGAGTGCCGATGACCTCGATGTCACCCGATGCCACGTCCGACCTGGCGCTCAGCCGGAGCGAGGTTCCCGCGGATCAGGGCGGCGTGACGCCCGGATTGCTCCGCTTTGCGTGGTTCACCCTGGGCTTCACGATCTTCACCATTGTGGGCGGTGCGCTGGTGCGTGCGACGCACTCCGGCGACGGCTGCGGGCGGAGCTGGCCCAGCTGCGATGGCGCGTTCATCCTGCGGAGCACCGAGGAGAGCGCGCGGCTCATCGAGTTCACGCACCGCACCGTGAGCGGTGTGAGCCTGCTGCTGGTGGCGGCGCTGTTGCTCTGGGTGCTGCGTTCGATTCGTGCCCCGCACCCGGCGCGCAAAGCGGCAATCGCTTCGATGATTCTGATCGTGATCGAGGCGCTCATTGGCGCGGCCATTGTGCTGTACGGCTGGGTGGCGGATGACACATCGGTGGCGCGGCAGATCTCAGTGCCGCTGCACCTGGTCAACACGTTCGCCCTGACGGCGGCGCTGACGCTCACCGTCTGGCTGATCGCCGGCGGGCGCACGCCGCGGTTCCACCTCGACCGCGCGCTGACGCGCTCGGTGGCGGGGCTCGCGGCGCTCATCGTGCTTGTCGCCGCCACGGGCGCGACCACGGCGCTGGCGGACACGGTGTTCATGGTCGATTCACCGGAGGCGGGTGCGGTCGCGGACTTCGAGGACGAGCGGGCCCTGATCCTGCGCATCCGCATCCTACATCCGATCGTTGCGATCACCACGGCGGCGCTGCTGACCTGGTTCGTCTTCCGGCGCGCTGATGAGGCGGAACGGCGCGGGCATGTCTGGCCCGGACGCATCATCCTAGGCATCGTGGTGGTGCAGGTGGCGCTCGGCTTCATGCACATCGTGCTCGGGTCGCCACTCGCCAGCGCCCTGCTCCACCTCTTCCTCGCGCAGGCGCTGTGGATCGCGTTCCTGTTCTTCGCGCTCAGTCTGTTGCAACCACCGGGCGAGGTGCGCGAGCGAGCCTGACCGACATGCGGCCGGCCGTAGCGGCTGCAGGCGCTCGGTTGACCTCGTACGCTGGATCCACGGAGCGACCATGCACCAGCCCGGCACCCCGGAGTCGATACGGCACCGCATCGCGCGGTACTCGATCGTGGCGGCGATCGTGGTCGTGGTTGGCGGGCTCTTCGTCCAGCGCGAGTTCCTGATGGAGGGTGCGGGTGGCGTTCCGCCCCTCGGGCAACCGCTGGAGCTCGATGCCCCTGCACCCGATTTCACGCTGGAGACGGACGACGGCACGTTCCGCCTCGCCGACCATCGAGGGCAGGTGGTGGTGCTGAACTTCTGGGCGAGCTGGTGCGCGCCCTGCCGCTATGAGATGCCGGTCTTCCAGGAGACATACGAGACGCGCCTGCCGGACGGTGACTTCATGCTGGTCGCGGTGAACGTCACCGCCGATGACTCCCGTCGCGCCGCGGAGCGCTTCGTGGAGGACTTCGGACTGACCTTCCCAATTCCGTTCGACGTCAATCGCGCCGTGGCGAACGCTTACGGGGTGCGCGGACTGCCCGCGACATTCTTCATCGATCCTGACGGCATCCTTCGCGCCCGCACGTACGGCCCGGTGATGCTGGACCGCCTGGAGGAGCTGATCGCGGAGGCGGGTGGCTAGTTCGTCCTCGATCGAGACCCCGTGACATCGCCTCACCGATGACAGCCATCTCCCCGTCCCCGCGCCGCAGGGGGCGGCGTCCTTCGACAGGCTCAGGATGAACGGGGGCTGGGAGGCGGCTGCCGGCTAGTTCACGGATGGGTCGCGCGGCAGGTGCGCGTACATCGCCGCGTCCCCGCGCTGGCGGCGGAGGACGCGGCGCCAGAGGTCCTCGGGCGATTCGCTGAATGGATCGTCGGCGTGTGCCTCCACGACGAACCATGCGCGCTGCAGCACCTCCGCCTCCAGCTGGCCCGCCGCCCAGCCGGAGTAGCCGGCGAAGACGCGCACCCGATCCAGTGCGCCGGTCCACTCGCCCGGCTCGCGTCCGAGGTTGAGCAGTCCCACGCCCTGCGACACCGTGATCGCCAGCGCCTCCGTATCCCGCGCTCGACCGAGGCCAACCACCGAGGTGGGATCCACCGGTCCACCCTCGAACATCACGGGGGGACGTGACGCCCACTCCGCCCAGGCCGGCAGGTGGTCGACGACGGGCGACGGGTACGGTCGGTTGAGGATGAGCCCGAAGGCGCCCTGTGTGTCGTGCAGGCACACGAGCACCACGGTGCGTACGAAGCTCGCCTCCAGGAGGTCGGGCCCGGCGACCAGCAGCTTCCCGGCGTATGACTCAGCCATCGCCGCATGTTCGCAGACGATCGATGCTGCCCGCGACCGCATGTCCGCGACGCCCGCTATCCTCGAGCCATTCCCCTTCGCCGAGACAGGAGCCGATGATGGCGCAGGTGCACGTGTTGCGTGTCTTCACGAACGAGGCTGGCGAACACGGGAACCCGCTGGGCGTGATGCTCGGGACAGCCGACTTCACGAACGAGGATTGCCAGGCGATCGCCGCGCAGCTCGGGTACAGCGAGACGGTGTTCGTGGACGACGTCGCCGAGGCGCGGCTGCGTATCTTCACGCCGGCGCGAGAGCTGCCGCTGGCCGGGCATCCTCTGGTAGGGACCGCGTGGCTGCTCTCGGAGCTCGCGGGCGCTCCCATCGACACGCTGCGGCCTGTGCGCGCGGCGCCGGTCTCCACCTGGCAAGACAGCGGGCGCTCCTGGATCCGTGCCCGCGTGGCGGACGCCCCGCCGCTGGACTTCGTGCAGCTCGAGCGTGCGTCCGACGTGGAGGCGATGGAGCTACCACCCTGCCCGCCCTACGACCACCACGAGTTCTGGGCGTGGGAGGATGAGGCGGCCGGTGTCATTCGTGCCCGCTTCTTCGCGCCTGGCTTCGGCATCCCGGAGGATGAGGCCACTGGCGGCGCGGCGCTGGTGCTGGTGTCCCGTCTCGGGCGGCCGGTTACCATCCGCCAGGGTCGCGGCTCCGTCATCCATGCGCGCCCCGCCGCGGAGGGCTACGCGGATGTCGGAGGCCGGGTGGTGCGCGAGGCCGACCGTTTGATCTGACGGTCCACGCGCTTCCTCGTACGGTTCGCAGGCCTGTTCACCCGGTGCTTCCCCACAGTGGCTGCTGCGTGCCTATCATCTGATCACTCCGCTGCACTGCCGCATCAAAGACAGTTGCGGCCCTCGAGGTGTGGAGATGGGCTGGCCTGCAGCCGATGGCACACCGTGGACGTGGACCTGGACGGCCTACCCTGCCGTCTGGCTACTGCTTGTGGCAGCCCTCGGCGGCTACGTGGGCCTGATTGCCTGGCTCCGGCGCCGCCCGAACGCCACCATCGATGTCACATCGTCGCGGATGAAGACGCTTGCCTTCGCCGCTGGCGTTCTCGTCACATGGCTGGCGCTCGACTGGCCGCTGGGAGCGCTGGCCGCGAATCTCTTCTGGGTGCGCACCGCTCAGTACCTGGTGCTCACCCTGGTCGCTGCGCCACTCCTCCTGCTGGGCACGCCACCGATTCCTGTCCCGCCAATACGCGCGCCGCGCTGGTTGTCAGCCCTCGGACGGTTCGTCACCCGTCCGCTGATTGCGGCGGTCATCTTCAGCGTGACGTTGTTCATCAGCCACGTCCCGGCTGTGGTCGATGCGATCGAGCCCGACCCGGTGGCCGCTGCCGCGCTGCGAGCCGGGTGGCTGGCGACTGCGCTGATCTACTGGTGGCCGCTGGTGGGGCCCGGTCCGGCGCGGAACCGCCTGCGGTACCTCGGCTCCGTGGTGTATCTCATTCTGCCGTTCCTGCTACCGAAGATGCCCGGCGTGCTCTACGTATTCGCGACGGCCCCGATTCACGCTGCGTACGATCATGATGGGCGGCCGTGGGGACTCACCCCGATGGAAGACCAGGGCGTGGCCGGCTTCCTGCTCTGGATTATCGGCAGTGTGATGGTGCTCATCGCCGTCTACGTGGTCTTCCGTCGATGGGGCGAACAGGATCACGAACTGCGCCGCCCGGCCTCCCTCGCCACACCCGCCGACCCGAACGCGATTGCGATCCTGCTGGCCGTGCCCGGCGCGTGGCGGGCGTTTGAGCAACTGCTGGCGATTGTCGAGGACTCGCTGCCGGCCGGCGCCGGGACGACCGGCCCCCGCACGGCCTCGCTCGCGTTCCGCATCCGGCGGCGTCGGACGGATCATGGGTGGCGGGAGCAGGCGGTGTTGATCGTGCAGCTCAGTGGCACCGAACGGGAGCGCGACCTCCTGGACACGCGCATCGCTGCGCAGTTCGCGGCGCACATGGCGGAGCACACCGAGGCCCACCGCCACGCCGTCCGGGATTGTCTCGACGTGGAAGTGGAGCGCCTTGGTGTTCGCGTCGTGTAGGCGATCATCTGTCCACACGCGTGACAAGATGAGGTACTGTGTCGTGACCTGATCGATCGGGGCACCTCGGTCGTCACGGCTGAAGCCAGCGGAGGGCATCGGGAGGGGCGAACGATGCGCATCCTCATCCCACTTGACGGATCACCACACGCACAGGTAGCGATGCCTGTAGCCACGGATCTTGCGGGCCTCACCGGTGCAGACATTGTGCTGGTCGCGGTGGGCGCGCCCTCGGACTCCAGTGAGCACGAACTCGCGACGCGCACGGAACTCCAGGAGCGGGTGCACCAGGCGCGCACTGCGATGCCGGAGTGCACGGTGCACGCGCTCATCGAGCTGAGCGATGATCCCGCCGACGTGATCATCCAAGCTGCCCGTACGCAGAGCATCGACATGGTCGTGATGTCTACGCACGGTGAGACTGCGTCAGCTGATGCGCTGCACGGCAGCGTGACTGGCGCCGTGCTCCGCGCGGCCCCGGTCCCCATCACGCTCGTCAGGCCGCCCTTGATGTCTTCGTAGACACGAGCGAGCAGTGGAATCCAACTCTGGACTCTTGGACACCCCCTCTGTAGACACGGGAGTCCGTCGCACAGCCTGGGAATATATACAACCCTATTTTCGATGACCGTGGGACGATTGACGTATCACGCAGTAAGATATTTTTGTCTACTAGTGTCCCCGTAGCCGAACCGTCCGGTATGAGGCGGTGAAGAGTCATACGTGAACAGTCACTCGGACTATGAATCCCTCGGCAACCTTCGTTACTACTTGATCTGGGCCACCCGCCGCCGCCGCCCCTTCCTGGAGGGGGCGCTCCTGCAGCGGACGGCCGAGCTGATGGTGGAAGCAGCGAGCTCGCTTGGCGTGCGCGTCACTCGGGTGAGCAGCGGCGGTGATTATGTCATCGTCACAGTGGAAGCACCGCCCGACCTGGCTCCTGCCACGATCGTCGCGCGTCTGAAGCGCCACTCCGCCAGCTTCCTGCGGCGCGAGTTCCCGGAGCTTCACGTCCTGCCATCGATCTGGACGCGCCAGTTCCTGGCCACCTCGCGCGATGACTTCCCGCCCGAGGAGATTCAGCGCTTCGTGGAGACACAGCCTCGCAATGAGCGCCGCCGCTACCCACGTCCGGGTGAGCTCGGCGGGGGCGTGGGTGACAACTCGCTGATCGTGGAGGTCATCGCCTCACCGGGTGCGCCTAGCCGCGCCTAGCAGTTAGCCCCAGGCATCGATACGAGGACCGCCAGGCAGTTGCCTGGCGGTCCTTCGTTTCTGTGCGACCGGCGGATTACTTGCGCACCAGACCGAGCAGCCTCGATCGCCGCGGGCGGTCTCTGAGCGTCCCGAACATCTCGCCGGACGGCCGGTCCGCGCGCTCTACGGAGATGAACGCGCGCGGAGCGACCTCGTCAATGAGCCGGAAGACGCGAGGCAGGTGACGCCGGCGGATCACGAGGAGCGCCACTTCCACCGGTCCGAACTGTCCCGAACCCGGCAGGATCGTCACGCGGAAACCCGCCTCGCGCAGGTGGGGTGCGACCTGGACATCCGGGTTCGCGTTGACGATCTGCACCGAGCGGAACCCCAGCGCCACGCGGTCCTCGATGATCAGTCCCAGCAGCGTGCCCGCCGCGAACCCGCCCGCGTAGGCGAGGATGGCGAGGGGGTTGGACAGGTAGATGACCATCCCGCCCAGCGCCAGCGACCAGATCACCAACTCCACGAATCCCAGCGCGGCGGCCCACCATCGATTGCCGTTGATGGTGAGGATGATGCGCATGGTCCCCAGGGAGACGTCCAGGAGGCGCGCAACAAAGATCAGGAGAGGTATGTAGATGGGCGTAGCGAACTCTTTCTCCAAGGGGAAGGGGGGGATGGGCGGTCTCCGCACGGACAAGGATCAGATGCGGCGGGCGTTTCCCGCAATGGGCTAGAGACTACGTCCGCGTATCATTTGTTCCTCCGTCGGGCGTGCAATGAGGAAGTCCAGGACGCGCTGCCAGTGGCGACTGAGCAGGTACTGCCCCACAAGCGCCGCGACCACGGCTGTCGCAACCAGCGTCCAGCGTCCCGCACCCAGTTCCACAAAGTCAAAGAAGTTGCGCAGCGGCTCGAAGTACACCGCCGCGACCAACCCCGCGATGAGCACCGAGCCCAGCAGCGAGGTCAGGATCGGTCGCGTTGGGTTCTTCCAGGACGCGCCTTCGAATCCCAGGATCTCGATCACGAAGATGATCGCGGTGATGCCGATGACGAGCGAGACGAGGGTGCGCGCTTCATCGATCCCCCGTCCGAAGACACCCTGGATCGCGAAGTGGACGACCATCGCGGAGATGGCGAGCGCGATCGCGGCCGGGACCGCCCAGCGCAGCACGTTGCGCGTGAAGTCGCGTCCGGCGTTGGGCGGCGGTACCGAGATCGAGATGAAGATCGCCGGGATGCCCAGGGAGAAGAGCGAGGTAATCGAGCCTTGCCGCGGCAGGAACGGGAAGTCGAGGCCCAGCATGTTCGTGGCCACGATCAGCAGGTAGACGTAGATGCTCTTGGCGATGAAGAGCTTGCTGAGCCGCGCGGCGTTGCCCAGCACATAGGTGGCCTCGCGCGCGCCGCGGATGAGCGCGGCGAACGAGTCGTTGAGGAGGACGATTCCCGCCACCGCGCGCGCTGTCGACGTGCCGGAGGCCATGGCCACGGCGGCATCGGCCGCCCGCAGCGCCTGCACATCATTCGCACCGTCACCCACCATGGCCACAAAGTGACCACGGTCACGGAGCGCGTTCACCAGCTCCGCCTTCTGCGGCGGTGCGATGCGACCGAAGATGCTGTACTCCTCCGCGATCACAGAGAGCTCCGCCGGTGACATGCGAGCGAGGGAGGGGCCATCGATAGCGCCGCCGCGCATGGGGATGTCCAGCTGCCGCAAGAGCGAAGCCACCGTCTGCGGGTTGTCGCCGGAGATGATCTTCGGCTCAATGCCCAGCGTCGCCATCAACTGGAACGCCTCGCGGACTTCGTCACGGAGCTCATCGCCCACCGTGAGCAGCGCCAGCGGCTCCACGTCGCGCAGTGGCACGTCGGGATCCGGGAGCGCGCGGGTCTCTCCGAACACCACCCCGCGGAGGCCTCGCTCCGCCGCAGACTCGTATGCGGCGCGCAGGGTGGGCTCATCGCCGGCGGCCAGCACCGTCTCCGGCGCTCCGAGGACGAAATGGCGACGTTCACCTCGGTGTTCCAGCGTGAGCGCGCTCCAGCGGCGGGCCGAGGAGAACGGCACGCTGGCCAGCTCCACGGCACCCTGGCTCCAGGAGCCAACTCCTGCATCGAGTGCAGCAGCGGTGCGGCTCTCATCTGCTGTGCGCCGCACGAAGGTCCCGAGCCACGACTGAATACCCATCGCGGCGGGCGCCCAGATCACCTCGTCAAAGGTCAACACGTTGGTCGTGAGCGTGCCTGTCTTGTCGAGGCAGATTACGTCGACGTAGTTGAGGGCCTCGACGGCATTCGTGTCCTGCACGATGGCCCCGGAACGCGACACCCGGAGCGCTCCCACGGTGAAGGTGACCGTGAGGCCGAGGATGAGCCCCACGTGGACGATCGTCGTCAGGGTGGAGGTCGTCGCTTTGATGGCCTCGGGGAGGCCTCGATCCTGGACGGTGTACTGGATCAACAGCACCACGGCTAGCGCGCCGGTTAGCGTGAGCAGCACGCGGAAGAGGCGCTGGAGGCGGGCCTGCAGCGGCGTGACGCGGCGCACGAGCTCGCGGGCCTCCGCGGTCAGGCGGAAGACGTACGCGTCCTGGCCCACGCGGTCCGCGCGGTAGTAGCAGGCCCCGGCAGTGCAGAAGCTGCCAGACCGCAGCTCGTCGCCGGGACTGCGGCGCAC